>JAHFDS010000074.1:0-16234 GCA_023248855.1 Myxococcales bacterium | reverse complement strand
GGCGCGCGCCCGAGCGCACGGCGCCGCGAGCGCCCACCACCACGAGATCGAGAAGTACCAGAGCGTGCTCTTCCACGAGCAGCGAAACGGCTTCGACTTCATGGGCACGCCGCTGCTCTCGCGCTACGTGCGGGTCGAGCACGAGCTCTTGCTCGGCGATGCGCCGCTCGTGGCGGCGCTGCTGCGCGCCATCGGCCACGCGCTGGGCAAGGCTCCCACCGCCATCGAGCTGGCCCGCTTCGCCCGCGGCTACCGCCAGTACGGCTGGCTCCTCGGCTCTCCAGCGGGCAAGCGCCTCGCGCCGCCGGCCGGCAAGGCGCGCGAGCGCCCGCGGGTGTTCGCCGCGCCGGACTTGCACTACCTCGACCTCTTCACTCTCGCCGTCAAGCGGGTCGGTCGCTACCTCGAGGCCGCGTGGGCCGCCCGCGAAGGCGCGCCGCTCGATCCCGCCCTCGTCCCCGAGGGCTCGATCGATCACCCGCCGCTGGAGCCACCATGACCGAGAAAAAGGACGATTTCGCTTCCATGTTCGCCGCCTCCGAGGCCGCGCGGAAGACGCCGCGCCGGCGCCGTCTCACCGTGGGCGAGACCGTCCGTGGCCGCGTGGTCGCGATCGACCAGGCCGCGGTGTTCGTCGACATCGGCGCCAAGTCCGAGGCCATGATCGAGCGCGCCGAGCTGTCCGACCCCGACACCGGCAAGTCCCTGGTCGAGGTCGGCGACGAGATCGAGGCGCGCGTGGTCGAGGTGGACGGCAAGGCCGGTTGCCCGGTCCTGCGCAAGGGCGCCATCCGCGGCGGCGAGGGCTTCGCCGCGCTCGAGGACGCGGTCGCGACCGGCCTGCCCGTGGAGGGCAAGATCACCGCCGTCAACAAGGGCGGCTACGACGTGCAGCTCGGCGCCGTGCGCGCCTTCTGTCCGATCTCGCAGATGGATCTGCGACCGGTGGCCGATCCGACGGCGCTGGTCGGCCAGCGATTCGCCTTTCGCATCACGCGCTTCGAGGACGGCGGCCGAAATGTGGTCGTCTCACGCCGCTCTCTGCTGGAGGACGAGCAGCGCGCGCGCGCCGAGGAGACCTGGAAGACGCTGCAGGTGGGGAGCGTGCTCAAGGGCACGGTGATCTCACTGCAGGCCTTCGGCGCCTTCGTCGATCTGGGCGGCATCGAGGGGCTCGTGCACGTCTCCGAGCTCGCGCACCGGCGCATCAAGCACCCGTCGGAGGTGCTCTCGGTCGGGGAGGTGGTCGAGGTCGAGGTGACCAAGCTCGAGCGCGGCAAGGACCCGTCGGACCGCAAGGCCACCCGCATCTCCCTGTCGCTGCGCTCGCTCGAAGGCGATCCCTGGGACAAGGCCAAGGACCTGCTCGTGGTGGGCCGAAAGCTCGCCGCCACGGTGGTGCGCCTCGAGTCGTTCGGTGCCTTCCTCGAGCTCGCGCCGGGCCTCGACGGCATGCTGCACATTGGCGAGCTGCGCGAGGATCCCCAGGGCAAGGGCAGTAGCCGCCCGCTCCGCCACGCCAAGGACGTGCTCAAGGTCGGCGAGACCCGCCAGGTCGTGATCCGTGAGCTCGATCGCGAAAGGAGGCGCATCGGCCTTGGCCTTCCCACCGCGGAGGACGACGGCCCGGTCGAGCTCCCGAGCGCGCCGCAGGGCTTCGGAACGTTCGCCGAGCTCTTGCAGAAGGCGAAGGAGAAGAAGAAGAGGTGATCGGCTCCGCGGTGGTGGCTGCGCTGTGGGCGCTGGTCGCCGATCCACGCGCGATCACCCTGCGTCAGCAATGGAAGCCCGAGGCGCCCGCGGCCGCCGACCTGGTCCGCGAGGTACTGTCCTCGGCGCGCCCCGAGTGGCGCATCTCGAGCGCGGAGAGTGACGTGGTCGTGGCCGTGAGCGCCAGCGCCGAGCCCGACGGCACCTGGAAGGGCTCGTGCCTGGTCTTCCGCGTCGGCCGCCCGCACCGCCTCGAGCAGTTCGAGGTGCCCTCGGCCACCGCCGCCGCGCGCCAGGCCGCGTCGATCGCGCTCTTCCTGGTCGATGCCCCGGTGGCGCCGCAGGCCGAGGCGGAGGCCAAGAAGGAGGCCGCACGCCTCTACCAGATGTTCCCGCTGCCCGCTCGTGCCAAGCCCCCCGCGCCGCCCCCACCGAAGCCGGTTCCGCCGCCCCCTCCGCCACCACCGCCTCCGAAGGCCGAGCCCAAGCCCGAGGTGAAACCGGCGCCGGCGCCGCCGCCTCCACCGCCTCCGCCACCCAGGCTCCCGGGGCGGGTGGGGGTCGCCGGATCCGGCGCCGCCTCGCTCGGCGGCCCGGGGGCCGCGTTCATCGCCCGAGGCGGCATGTCGTACTGGATCCGTCCCGACCTGGAGCTGGCCGTGCGCGGCGGGGGCGGCGCCGGATCCGGCTCGGGCGCCGTGTCCTTCGTGCTGGCCGAGGCGGCCGCGGGGCCGGCCTTCCGCGTCCTCGGTGGGGAATCACTCACCCTCGATGCCGTCGGCTGGGCCACCCTGCGCTGGCTCGGCGCGCGTGTGGGCGGGGCCGAGCGCAGGTCCCAGACCGCGCCGGTCGTGCTCGCCGGGCCCCGCGTGGGTCTCGCGCTCGGTTCCCGGGCCCAGCTCGCGCTCGAGCTCTCAGGGGGTTATGCCTTCCACGGGGATCGCTGGTTCGCGGGCGGCCGTGCGCTCGGCGCCCCCGCGGGCCCGCTGGTCGAGGCCGGCGTCTGCTTGCTACTCCGCCCGTAGGGCACCCGGAAGCTCGGAAGCCGGAAAGCGGATCCGGTTGACAATCGCGTTCTACCGGCGTAACTACTCGCCCTCATTCGAGGCGAGCCATGAGCAACGTGATCCCGGTGATTCAGCAGATCGAAAAGGCGCAGCTGCGCAAGACCTCGCTCGGCACGGAGTTCCGTGTCGGGGACACGGTCAAGGTCCACACCGTGATCAAGGAAGGCGACAAGGAGCGCGTCCAGGTCTACGAGGGCGTGGTGATCGCACGCAAGCGCGGTGGGCTCCGCGCCGCCTTCACGGTGCGCAAGATCTCCTACGGCGTGGGCGTCGAGCGCACGTTCCCGGAGCACTCGACCCGCATCGAGAAGGTCGAAGTGATCGCGCGTGGCCGCGTCCGTCGCGCCAAGCTGTTCTACCTGCGTGACCTCAAGGGCAAGGCGGCGCGCCTGCGTGCGGATACCTCGCGCAACGAGGCCGCCGCCGAGGCCGCAGCCGAAGAAGAGGGCTAACCCTTCCCTGCCCGTGGGCGGTTCGTCGAGCGCGTCCGCGTGACCCGCCCACGCCCGAGCACGTTCCAGAAAGGCCGCCACGCCGAGGCGCTGGCCCGACGGACCCTCGAGGGCGCGGGCGTCCGCATCCTCGATCAGAACTTTCGCTGTCCAGCTGGCGAGCTCGACCTGATCGGCGATCACGGGGGCATCCTCTGCTTCGTGGAGGTTCGCTCTCGGACCGACGAGACCCTGGGCGCTCCCGAAGAGACCGTCGACGCGCGCAAGCGCTCCCGGATCCGCGCCGCCGCCCGCGCGTGGCTGTGCGCCCGCGAAGATCTCGGCGCCCGTGCGTGTCGGTTCGACGTGGTGGCGGTGGTGGGGGAAGGGGCGTCGGCCGAAATCCGCTGGATCCCGGCCGCGTTCGACTGAGGGCGAACCCCTAGCGCGCTTCGAGGGCGGGATCGATCGACTGCGCGGGCGCGGTCAGCGCCGCCGCGTGACAGTCGAGGCCGGGCGGCACACCAGGCGTGCCGGGCTTGAGCACGTCGCCGCAGATGCACATCTTCCGGCCGCAGAACTTGCCGGTGTCGGCGGCGACAGCGCACTTGAACTTGTTCTTGCACTTGCCGCCCACGCCGGCGTTCTTGTCGATCAGGTCGGATCCGCAGTCGTCGTCGTTCTCACAAAACGCGCTGCAAAGCGCGCCGGGCACGATGTTGCCGCTCACGGCCCCGGCCTCCGGTGCTTTCTGGACGCAGATGCGCGAGGGGCACTCCAGCGCCTGCGAATTGATCACGTCCTGCACCATGCCCGTTCCGCCCGCACCCGTCGCGCCCGTGGAGCAGGGGCGGCCGATGCCGCTCTCCGAACAGGCCGAGAAGATCGCCAGGAGGGCGAGGACAGTCATCCGAAGGCCGTGCATGCGCCGCGCAAAATGTCACGCCGCCTGTAGGCTGTCAAGGCACAGGCGCCGACGGGCACGCACCAGCACCGGGACGATCCACCTCAGCGGACCGTGGCAGGATTCCCCACCCTTGACAGGCCGAAATCGCCCCCCTAACATGCCCGCCATTACTCTGGAAATCGCATCTAAGCTGATGAAAGCATTGGGAACATCGGCGATTCCGCCGAGCGCTCCAGGGCTTTCCGATCGGGCTCCCGAGGGCCTGATTCGCCGATCGCACGGGCCTTGCACGCCCTCGATGGATCCGGATGCGCTCGATCCGGCCGCACAGGATCCGCTCGATCCGGTGCTGGCCGAGCCGCCTCCAAAGAGCAAAGGGGTCCCGATGAGCCGCCTGCTGCCGAGCCTGTCCCGACAAACTCCAAGCGCGCCCGCGGCGCGACGGTTCCGAGCCGCGCTGATCGCGGCCAGCGCGGCCTTGCTGCTGACGGGCGTGGCCGACGCCAAGCCCAAGAAGAAGCACAAGGGCGGCAGGACGCCGGCGGCCGAGACCACCGCGCCCGCGCCGGAGCCAAGCCCCGCGCCAGCTCCCACCGCCGCGGAGCCTGCGCCGACGCCCAAGCCTGGAGCCGCCGCCAAGGGCGGGATGACCTTCCAGCCGGAGGAGGTCACGCAGTCGGGCCCCGAGTCGAAGACCCTGCAGAAGGCCCTCAAGCTCTACGAAGCCAAGGATTTCTACGCCGCCTCGATCGAGCTGCACAAGGTGATCGAGGGCGAGTCCGGGGACGCGCCGGCCAATGTCCAGCGGGCCGAATCCTACATGGGCAGGACGCTGTACAACCTGAAGTTCTACTCGGCATCCCTGTCGTACTTCGACCGCATCGTCCAGAAAGGCCCGGCCCACGCTGCCCACAACGCGACGCTCAAGTGGCTGGCCTCGCTGCAGCGCATCCTGCCCGAGTCGGCCGGCATCCTCGACAAGATCGGCAAGTACAACCGCGCCGAGCTCGACCAGCCGGCCCTCGCAGAGGTCAAGGACGAGCTCTATTACCTGCTCGGCCGCTACTACTACCAGCAGGGCAACTTCAAGGAGGCGATCGAGCTCTTCCAGCTCGTGCCGCTGCAGAACGACTACTTCGCCAAGGCGAAATTCTACGAGGGCGTGACCAAGGTCCGCATGCAGGACGGCAAGGGCGCCTCGGAATCCTTCAAGGAGATCCTGCGCAAGTTCAAGGACGCCGAATCCAAGGACCCCGAGAAGGTCGACCCCATCACCCGCGAGTTCGTGGACGTCGCGAACTTGCAGCTGGCGCGCGTCTTCTACTCGACCGGCCAGCAGAAGACGTCCATCAAGTACTACGACAAGATCCCGCTCGATTCGCCGGACTGGCTGCCGGCGCTGTTCGAGTCGAGCTGGGCCCACTTCCAGATGGGCGGCCCCTCGGGCTACGCGCACGCGCTCGGCAACATCCACACGCTCAATGCGCCGTACTTCGACAAGGAGTTCTTCCCCGAGTCGAAGATCTTGACGGCCGTCGTCTACTTCTACAATTGCCTGTACGACCGGTCGGCGGAGACGCTCGCGGAGTTCAACGGCATCTACCCGCCGCTCAAGAAGGAGATCGACGACCTTTTGGCCAAGCACCCCGACAACGCCGAGTTCTACGACTTCGCGCTCAAGCTGCGCGACGGCAAGGTCGAGCTCGCGGAGCGGGTGCAGCGGGCGGCCATCGGCGCGCTCGGCGACCGCACCCTCGGCAAGCAGATCGCGTTCGTGACCGAGCTCGACCGCGAGCTCCGGCAGATCGAGACCGCGGATCCCGCCTGGAAGTCCACCGCCGTGGCCGCGAACATCCTGCAGGACATCACGCTCCAGCAGTCGCTGGCCAAGAACGAGGCCGGAAACCTCGCGCGAAAGCGCCTCGACCGGCTGTCCAAGGAGATCGACGAGCTGGTGCGTCAGGCGATCAAGATCGAGATCGAGACGCTCAACATGCAGAAGAACGCGCTGACCGGCGAGCAGGCGAGCGCCAACCAGGCCAAGAGCATGGAGGACGCGCGCCGGGAGCTCATCGACGACGAGCACCAGTACTGGCCGTTCTGGGGCGAGTACTGGAAGGACGAGCTCGGCGCCTACCGGTTCAATGTCACAAACCAGTGCAAGACCAAACAGTAGTACGGGTCAATCCGGGGAGCTCCTGGGCTGACCTGGGACGACCGGAGGCGATCGGCGGTCAGCTCGGGTGCACCTGGATCGACAGACGAGGAAATTGCGAATGACGCAGCGTGTTTCGGGTCCTGGACGGTCTTTCTGGCGTGGCCCGGTGCTCCTGGCCGGGCTCTCCCTCTGTGGCGGCAATGCGCTCGCGGCGCCGCGCTACCAGAAGGCGGATGCCGCCATCGAGGCGACGCAGACCGAGCGTTCGCTCGGCCGAAAGCCGAAGGAGCAGAAGGCCTCGGGGCCCATGCTCTCGGAGGAGGAGTTCTCCGAGAAGCGGCACGGGGCGGTCCAGAAGATCACGGACGACATCATCCGGAAGGCCACGATGCTGGCCTCGGCGACCGCGGACACGGACCCGGAGAAGCCCGATCTGCTGTTCCGCATCGCCGAGCTCTTCGCCGAGAAGACCCGCGGCTACTCCATGCAGGCCGGCTCGATGGAGCAGAAGATCTTCGAGGCTGAATCTCGCAAGGACGGCTCCGCGGGCCGGCTGCGCTCCGAGCAGGAGACGCTGCGTCGCTCGGAGAAGGAGAACCTGCTCGAGGCGGCCAAGTGGTACATCGCCGTCGTCAACAACCCCAAGTTCCGCAATTACCAGCGCATGGACGAGGTGCTGTTCTACCTCGCGTACATGCTGCAGCAGGTCAAGCGCGACGACGACGCGCGCAAGTTCTTCCTCCGGCTGGTCAAGGAGTACCCGCAGTCGCGCTTCGTGCCCGAGGCGTACCTGTCGTTCGGCGAGTACTACTTCCAAAAGGGCGAGATGGAGAACGCGAAGGCGTTCTACGACAAGGTCACGCAGTTCCCCGAGGCCAAGGCGTTCGGCTTCGCGATGTACAAGAAGGCCTGGTGCCACTACAACCTCGGCAACTTCCAGGAATCGCTGGCGTCGTTCGTCAAGGTCCTCAAGTACGCCAAGGCGATGCCGGGACGGGCCGCCAAGGATCAGCTGGTGCGCGAGACCAAGAAGGACCTGGTGGTCGCGTATTCGCGCTTTGCCGACCAGGGCAAGGCGTGGATGTTCTTCCAGCGCGTCGGCGAGGAAATGGCGCCGAAGATGCTCGAGATCCTGGCGGGCCTCTACAACGAGCAGGGCAAGTTCGTCGACTCGATCAAGACGTATCGCAAGCTGATGGACCTGTTCCCGCAGTCGCCGAAGTTCTGCAGCTGGCAGTACAAGGTGGCCGAGAACGCGCAGTCGGCGGGCAACAAGAACGAGCAGGTGGTCGAGCTGCGCCGCCTGGCGAACGTCTACGAAGCACTCCGCGACGGCAAGCTCGGCAAGGACGTCAAGAAGGGCGACATCGACCAGTGCCGTGCCGACACGGCCGACACGCTGCGCGAGCTCGCCACCGTGTGGCACCGCGAGGGCATCAAGACGCAGAACAACGACACGCTCGCGCGGGCGCGCGCGCTCTACGGCGAGTACCTCGACAAGTTCAAGGGCGAGAAGGACGAGTACAAGATGACCTTCTACTTCGCCGAGCTCCTGTGGAAGCTCGAGAAGTGGGAGCCGTCGGCCGAGATGTACACCAAGGTGGTCAAGCTCGACCCCAAGGGACCGCACACCAAGGAGTCCGCGCTCGCGGCCGTGCTCGGCTGGAAGAACGCGCTCAACGTCGACGACAGCCCGCCCGAGGAGGTCGACGAGAAGTGCCAGCAGGCGGAGAGCGCCGCCAAGGGCGGGGGCCGAAAGGGCCGAAAGGGCAAGAGGAAGGGCGGCGGTGAAGAGCCGGATCCGGGCGCAGTCGCCAAGGCGTGCGCGAACCGCTTCAAGCCCAAGGACATCACGCCGCCCTACCAGAAGATGATGGCGGCCTACGACACGTACCTGCAGTACGTGCCCGACGCGCCCGAGCTCCCGACCATCAAGTACAGGAAGGCCAAGACGTTCTACGACTTCAACCAGTTCGAGAAGGCGATCCCGCTCTTTGCCGAGGTCGTGGACAAGCACTCCAAGTCGAACCTGGCGGTGGTCTCGGCGACGTTCTTGCTCGACTCCCTCAATGCGCTCGGCAAGCCCGAGGAGATCCCGCCCTGGATCGAGAAGTTCGTGGCAAATCCGGACCTCATGAAGGACACGGAGTTCGCGACGCAGATCAAGAACCTCAAGGCCGAGTCGATGTGGCTCATCGCCTCGGGCATGTCGAAGCAGGGCCGCCACCGCGAGGCCGCCAAGGTCTACGCAGACATGTACAACCAGGCCCCGGATCATCCGCGCGGCGCGCAGATGCTCTACAACGCCGCGCTCGAGTTCGAGGAGGCCGGCATCATCGGCGGCGCGGTGTCGGCCCGAAAGGCGCTCATCGAGCAGCGCCCCGACGACCAGCTGGCCAAGAAGGCGCAGTTCCAGATCGCCGGCAACTACCACGGCCTCGCCTATTACGAAAAGGCCGCCGACTTCTACGAGAAGTTCGCCAAGAAATTCCCCGGTGAGGGCGACTCGGTCAAGGCCCTCGGCACGGCCGTGTTCTTTCGTCGCGGCCTCGGTCAGGACGAAAAGGCCATCGAGGACAACCACGACTTCGTGAAGTACTACGGCTCGCGCAAGCCCCAGGAGGCCGCGCGCGTCTTCTTCTCGATCGGCGCCATCTACGAGAAGAACAAGCAATGGGGCAAGCTCGTCTCGCACATGGAGGAGTACTCCAAGCGCTACGGCGCCAAGGGGCCGAAGGACCTCGAGATCCTCGCGCAGGCGAAGCTCGGCGAGACCAAGTGGCGGCAGTCGTGCCCCCTCGGCGAGGGCGTCAATGGCGCCTGCATCAAGCAGGAGCGTACGCGCGCCGGCGGCAAGGCCGGGCGACGCGCCGGCAAGGGCCAGCGAGGCGGCAAGCGACAGTGCGGTCCGGACACCAAGGCGAAGATCACCATCGTCGCCCGTAACAAGAAGGTCGCGGCGGACGCGCAGAAGCACTTCGCCAAGGTGTTGGCGCTGTACGCCAAGGGCGGAGCGTTAAGGAGCATCGAGAGCGACAATCGCAAGAACGATGTCGTCTACGCGGCCGCGCAGGCGCGCTTCGCGCAGGCGGAGCAGAAGTACGAGGAGTTCCTGGCGGTGAAGTTCCCCGAGGGGCTCGACTTCAACCCGGCGAAGAAGAAGAAGGCCGCGGAGTCGATCAAGAAGTTCAATCAGTACAACCAGGACAAGATGGGCATGCTGGTGGACACGCAGAAGGTCTACCAGGAGGTCATCACCTTCAAGCAGGCGCACTGGGCGATCGCCGGCTCGGCCCGCATCGGGCAGGTGTTCGCCGACTATGCCAATCAGCTCTTCACGGCGGAGATCCCGAGCATCCTCAAGCAGGACTGGGAGAAGGACCTCTACTGCGACGCCCTGCAGGACAAGGCGGATCCGGTCGAGGCCAAGGCCAAGGAGGGCTTCGAGGCCTGCATGGGCAAGTCCACGGAGCTGTCCTGGTTCAACGAATGGTCGACGCTGTGCGAGGTCGAGCTCAACCAGCTCGAGCCGTCGAAGTACCCGCTCGCGTCGGAGATGCGCGTGCAGCCTGGCTACATCGCGGCCTCTTCGTCCTCGAGCAACGTCATCACGGATCTGCGATAGGTGCACGAGATGAACGCGACGATTCGGATCGGGTGCGGGCGCGCAGCGGCGCTTGTGGCCTGCGTGGTTTCCCTTCAGGCCTGCGGCTCCAAGCAAGCCACGCCAGCGCAGACGCCCGCCGGGCCTGCGCCCGGGGTCAAACCCGGGGATGGGTCGAAGGCGGTCGCGACCAAGCAGGAGGTCGCCAGCTTCGCGGATGCGGTCAAGAAGTACGAGCCCCTGCGCGGCAAGACCGACTCCGCGAGCTGCAGTCAGTCGATGGACCTCTGGAGCAGGACCGCCAGCGACAACGACAAGATCGTCGAGGCTCGTTACAACCTCGGGGCGGTGCAGGAAGCCTGCGGGGACTTGAAGGGCGCCGAGGACTCCTACAAGAAGGCCCTGTCCATCAAGGCCGACTTCGCGCCCGCGAAGGCGGGCCTCGGCTCCATCGCTGCCAAGAAGGGCGACATGGGCGAGGCCGAGCGGCTCGCGCAGGAGACGCTCAACCAGGACAAGGCCAACCCGACCGCGCACCGCAACCTGGCGATGATCCTGCTCCAGAAGGCGCGCATGGCCCGCAACGTCTCCGGCATGTCGAAGGAGATCGTCGAGCACCTTCGCTACGCGCTCGCGGCCGACTCGAAGGACGTCGCGTCTTACACGACCATCGCCCTGGTCTACTATTTCGAGGCGGCGGAACGCGGCTACGACAAGGCCAAGATGGAGCTCGCGCAGCTCGCGTGCGACCAGGCGTCGAAGGTCAACGACAAGGCGGCGCAACCGTACAACGTGCTCGGCATGGTCTTTCTCGGCAAGCGTAACGTCACCGCGGGGCTCGCGAACTTCCGAAAGGCCGTCGAGCTCGATCCGAACCTGGCCGAGGGCTGGATGAACATCGGCGCCGTCACGCTGTCGTTCCGGGATTACGCGGGCGCCGAGGCGGCGTTCCGCAAGGTGATGGCGCTGCAGCCGAGCAACGTCGAGGCCATCGTGGGGCTCGGCGTCGCGCTGCGCGGCGAGAAGAAGTTCGACGAGGCCGAGGCCCAGTACAAGGCGGCCGAGAAGATCGACGCCAGGAACTGCTCGATCCCCTTCAACCTGGGCCTCCTTTACCAGGACTACAAGGGCGCGCAGGAGGCGGCGCTGCGCCAGGCGCAGACCTACTTCCGCGACTTCGTCTCCCGCTGCGGCCAGCAGGTCGCCAAGGTCAAGGACGCCGAGGTTCGCATCAAGAACATCGACGAGACCATCGACGCCATCAAGAACGCTGCGGTCCTGCAGAAGCAGGCGGAGGAGGCGGCCAAGCGCTCGGAGGAAGAGGCGAAGAAGGCGGCCGGCGGGGGCGCCGCAGGGGCCGCGCCCCCCGCGGACAAGGGCGCGCCGCCACCGGCCGGGGACAAGGCCCCAGCGGGGGACAAGGCTGGCGCGAAGCCGGATGCGAAGGCCCCGGCTCCGGCTCCGGCTCTGGCTCCCAAGAAGTAGTCACAATCCGAGGGCGGCCACTCAACGTCCTTGGAGGTCCTCATGAAGAAGCTCTTCGCGCTCTGCATCGGAATCGGAATCGCGCGGCCGGCCGTGGCGGCTGGGGAAGTGCCGCCGCAGCGCAGGCGGGCCCAGGCGGAAGAGCCCGCCCCGGCGAAGACGATCATCTTCCGCGACGAAGACCCGGTCGTCGGAGCGCTTCCGAACGGGGACGGCACGGAGATTCACGTCAGACTGGGCGCGAGATTCCCCGGTCTCATCAAGCTCCGGGCCTCGTTCGTGGCCGAGATGCTAAAGTCCGCAGAGAGCTTCTGAAGGCCGAAGAACGGAACACGCGAACCCTGCAGTCGGAGGAATCCCCATGAAGTCGCTCAAGCTGATTGCCATCGTTGTCGGGCTCTCCATCGCGACGCCGGCGCTCGCCCAAAAGGGCGGCAAGGGCAAGGCGGGCGCGCCCGCCGGTGGCGACTATCAGAAGACCACCAAGTACGATTTCGAGGACGACGTCGTCACGGGGGATCTCGTGCGGCCGGACGGCGAGCTCATCGACAGCCGTCGTGGGGCCAAGCACAGCTCGCTGATCAAGATCCGCCCGCATTTCATCCCCGAAATGCTCAAGTCCGCCGAAGACATCTAGGCTGCAGCGCGCCGGCCGGCGGTCCCCCGCTCTGGCAGGCAAGTCCGTCCACCGTGGCTTTTCGCCAGGGTGCGCTGTGGCGTTTCTCCCCGATCGCCCTCCGCTCGGATCGCATAAATCCTCGTGATTCTGTACATTTGACCCGCTGTGGGCCGGTGGGACCACGGCTTGCTATGACTTCCTCAAGACCGGACCGGGAGCGGGCCGAATCGTCGGGGCAGCGAAAAAGTTCGGAACCCTGAGCGAGAGCGGCTGTCGAAGCTTGTGACCCACACGAGAGGCTGAAGATGGCAAGCGGAGTCAAGGTTCCCCTGACGTTCACGGTGTTCCGGCAGGGCCAGCAGGTCAGAACGCTGACCCTGACCCAGGACGTCATCAAGGTCGGCAAGCTCAGCTCGTCCCACCTGCGCATCGATGACGACGACGGGGTGTCGCGCATGCACGCGGTCATCGAGGTGACGGGGGCCGATGAGGTCCACATCATCGACCTCGGCTCGACGCGCGGCACCATCGTCAACGGCCAGAAGGTCAACAAGGCACGGCTCAAGAGCGGGGACGAGATCCAGCTCGGCGAGACGCGCGTGCAGGTCGCGATCGGCGCGGCCGAGCTGGCCGAAGAGGCCACCCAGGTCTCGGCGCCGCCCAATGGCAGCACGCTCACCGTCACGCCGGCCGTGCCCGCGCCTGCGGCGGCCGTGTTGTCGCAGATGCCGGCCATGACCGGCCCGACGGGACCCGCGGCGCCGTTGCCGCCCGCGCCGCAGAGCGGGCCTTTCCCGACGGTTCAGCCGCCCGCCCCGGCTTATCAGCCGCCGGTGCAGGCGTTCAGCGCGCCTGCACCGGCGCCGTACGCCCCACAACCGATGGTGCCCTCGCCGTTCTCGGTCCCCGCGGCGCCGCCGATGGCACCGCCGGCCGTGGTCGTGCAGCAGGACTACCAGAATCAGGCCGCGATGGCGCTCAATCTCGACGACGTCGAGGTGCGCGACGGCTCGCGCGCCATCGAGGTGACGGTCCTCAACCAGGACGAGGTGGCCGATGTCCGCCACTTCACGAACCCACAATCAGGCGCGGTGACGGGCGCGACCAAGGGGCTCGTCGCAGCCGCGGGGCTCTCGATCCTCGGCGCCCTGGTGATCTTCTTCTGGACGCTCTCGGTCGCATCCCGGGAAGTTTCCCAGATGGAGGCGTGGGAGAAGGCCGGCAACGAGCGTTCGAAGTTCATGGGCCGCGTGAAGATCTCGCCGGTGGTGGACTTCGCCACGGTGGCGCTCTTCGCCTTCGGGCTCGGGGGCCTGCTGGTCGGCCTACGGCGTCGCGCCGACGAGATGGTGCCGCGCGATTACACCATCGGACCCGGGGGCGTGTTCAAGCTCGCCCCCGAGCAGGTCCCTTCGCCGGCGTTCCCGCTCGTGCAGTCCACGGGCGTGGACTACGCGCTCAACTTCGCGCCGAACATGCGGGGCGAGGTGCGCATGCCGGACGGGTCCGCGACGCCGATCCAGAACCTGCGTAGTCCCTGGCAGATCCCGCAGGGGGCGAAGGTGTCGGTCGATCTCGACACCGTGCGCTTCCTCGTGCAGTCGGTGCCGCCGCCGAAGAAGCACCCGGTGCCGGTGCTCGCGATGCAGTGGGCGGAGCAGGTCTACACCGGCGGCTCGGCGGTCGCACACGCGCTCTTCCTGGTGCTGGTGTTCTCGATCCCGCCCGACGCCAAGTCGCTTTCGCTCGACATGCTGTCGAATGACAACCGCTTCGCCAAGTACCTGACCAAGCCGCCTGAGGAGAAGGACGAGGAGATCCCGGAGTTCCTCAAGAAGAAGGGCCCCGAGGATCAGGGCGGCAAGGGCAAGCGCCACAAGGGCGAAGAAGGCAAGATGGGCAAGAAGGACTCGAAGAACAAGTCGGGTCTGTATGGGCTCAAGGGCCCGAAGGACAACCCGGATCCGCACCTCGCCAAGCAGCTCGCGGAGGAGCAGGCAAAGAACGCCGGCATCCTGGGCCTGCTCAAGAAGCAGGAGGGCTCGCACATCGCGTCGATCTTCGGGCGCGACTCGGCCCTCGGCACGGATGCGGAGAACGCGCTCGGCGGCCTGATCGGCAACCAGGTCGGCGAGGCGAATGGCAACGGAGGACTCGGGCTCATCGGCACCGGCCGCGGCGGAGGTGGCACGGGCGAGGGCACGATCGGCCTCGGCAACCTCGGTACCATCGGCAAGGGCGGCGGCGGTGGCAACGGCTCGGGCTACGGCCGCGGCGCTGGTGGCCTTGGCGGTCGCAAGGCACGGGCGCCGGACATCATCCCTGGCACCGCGAACGTGCGCGGCTCGCTCGACAAGGAGATCATCCGTCGCGTCATCCGGAAGCACATCAACGAGGTGCGCTTCTGCTACGAGCAGCAGGCGATGAAGAACCCGAAGCTCGAGGGCAAGGTCACCGTGAACTTCACGATCTCGCCCGAGGGCGCGGTCGTCAGCTCTGCCGTGCAGGCTTCCACGCTCGGCAACGCCACGACGGAGAGCTGCATCGCCCAGGCGGTTCGGCGCTGGTCGTTCCCGAAGCCCCAGGGCGGCGGCATCGTGCAGGTGTCCTACCCCTTCGTCCTCAAGATGTCCGGCGACTAGTTGGCTAGTGACGGCCTCGGAAGGCCGTCACCAGGAGGGGCACGACTGCCCCTCCCCCAGCTGGGCAAAGCCCAGCTGGGCCCCCCCCTGCGTCTTCGCTTCGCTACGCCCTTGCGGCTCGCTTCGCTCGCCTCGGTTCCCTCGACGCGGTGTCACCAGCCCGCTGTCGAAAACCCGGCCGCCGTTCCGGTGCGGCCATCAAGTCCCACCCACCAAGATGACGATCAAGGCGCGGGCCTCTGTTATGTTCGGCTCGCAGTCGTCAGGCGGCGACGAACCCATGACCTGGAGAGAGTGATGTCCAAGCGTGTCCTCGTCGGAATGATCCTGCTCGGCCTCTGCGCCTGCGGGCAGCAGCGGAACAAGTCGATCGACGTCATGAACCAGGGCGTCGCCGCGTTCAACAACAAGCTCTACGACTCGGCGGAGAAGAAGTTCGACGAGGCGATCAAGATCGACCCGACGAACGACCACGCGTACCAGAACCTCGGCAAGCTCTACCAGGAGACCAAGAAGTGGGAGAAGGCGACCGACGCCTTCAACGAGGCGCTCAAGTTCGACCCGTCGAACGCCCAGCTGCACTACGACCTCGGCTGGTCGCTCGCCGAGGCCAAGAAGAACGACATGGCGGAGAAGGAGCTGCGCAAGGCCGTCGAGCTCAACGGGTCGCTGTTCAAGGCGCATTTCCGGATCGGCGAGATCCTGCGCGGCGCGGAGAAGTGGAAGGAAGCGGACGCGGCCTACCGCAAGTCGATCGAGATCAATCCGCGCTTCTCGCTCGCGTACGTGCAGCTCGGCTTCATGTACCTGCTGTTCGACGGAGAGGATCTGGCCAAGCCCGCACAACAGGTGTTCGAGAACGCCGTCGTCGCCAACGAGGGAGATGGCGAGGCGTGGTACGGGCTCGGATTGGCCCTCGCGCAGCAGAACGAGCACGACAAGGCCATCGAGGCGTTCAGAAAGGCCGTCACGAACAAGGCGCCGAACCCCGAGCTCAAGTACAACCTCGCGCAGTCGCTCGCCGCCAAGGGTGACAAGGCGGGCGCCAAGAAGGAGCTGGCGGAGTTCATCCAGCTAAGTGGCGCCAAGGCCGGCGCCGACCTCGTCAAGGCCGCGAACGACCTGTCCTACGCGCTCGACGCGCAGTAGCCCCTCAGGGTCGACCTGCGGCTCGCGCCGGACCGTCCGGCGATATATCTGCATACACGCATGAGAAACCTGGGAACTCGCGCCTACGCGCGCTGTCCATGATCCGGGCGCGCTGAATTTTCGACGGGCGCTGCCCGCAACGTCGCGCAAGCCGCTGGCCGAAGGGGCCCACGCGCGCGGGCTCGAACGCGGTCGAACACGATGAGGAGGCTGTGATGAAGCGGGACGGGTCTGGCCCGAAGGTCGAGGTGTGCCCGGCGTACGCCGCGCTCGGAGACGTCGAGCGCCCCGATGCGCAAGCGATCGAGGTGATCGCGATGATCGAGCAGGACGTGGTCGCAGTCCGGCATCTGGCGGTCGGCGCCGCGCGGCCGGCCGCCTGGCGCCCCGCGGCGTGCGTGGCCCTTTTCGCGATCGCGGCCGCGGTTGCGATCGGCACCTACGCGCTCGGCGCGGCGGGGC
>JAHFDS010000449.1 GCA_023248855.1 Myxococcales bacterium | reverse complement strand
GCGACCTCGCCCGCATCGATGCGCGCGGGATCCTCACCAATGCAGCCGAGCTGCGCGCGCTTCGCGCCGCGGGTCAGCTCGTCGAGCGCTCGAGGACCCGCTGCGGCGGCGTCCAGCCGGGCCTACTGGCGCAGACGCTCCTGCAATGGCTCGACCGCGCGGGCGCCAACACGGCCTCGCGCGATGCCCTTGGCGATAACCTGTTCGCGCTGTTCGTCGGCGCGGGCCAGGTGGGCCTGGTCCGCCTCGACCAGCCTGCCGTCCTCGGCACCCGGCCCACGCGCGCGCCGGCCGGAGGAGATCCGAACGGGTCCTTCGCGCTCGACCATGCCTCCGACCTGCTCCTTCTGCCCAGCGCACGCCCACAGGGCGAGCCACTGCTCGTGTGGAAGCGGCCCTTGCCGGCGGGCGCTTCACCGGGCCCGATGCAGCAGCAAGCACCCGAGGACGCCGCGCACGAAGGCTGGTACGGCGCGTTCGGATCGCAGCTCGTCGGCCCCGGTTCCCCCGAAGCGTCGGCGGACCCCGATGGCCTCGCCCCTGCGAGCGCCCTCGATGGGCGGCCGCTGGTGCCCGGAAATCTCGGCTTCGACCCGTCGACCGGCCTCGTGTTCGCGATCGAGGAGGCCGGCGGTCTCCTGGCCATCGATCCGGTCTCCCAGCAGATCCTCTCGTCGCTCGCTCTTGGCGGTCTGCCGCCCCGGCCGGGGCTCGAGCGATGGGCAGCCAGCATCGTCTCGAGCACGTACGGACGCGCGGAGCCCGCAGGCCAGCCCGCGCTTCTGGTCCTGGCCGGCATTGCCGGCGATTCCGCGCAGACGCGCCTCTATCAGGTCAAGGCCGCGGACCCGACGCGCGTGGACTGGACGCAGGGCCCAACGGAGCCGCCGCCAGAACGAGGCCTTGACCTGGCCGCGATGGGCATCTTCGTCTCCCCCGATCGTTCGAATCACTCGCTCGCCGCGACGCTGCGCAAGCCGAGCTCGCTGCCCACGGCGACGAGGCCCGTGCGAGCGCCCCGCCTCCTCTTGTCGCGGACCGATCCGGCAGAACGAGAGGAACCGCTCGTCACCAGCTCCAACCGAGCGACCTTCGAGGTCTCGCTCGAAGCCTTCACCTCGCTGGGAAGAGTGGGCCTCTCCGCTGTGGCAGCCGAGCTCGGCGACGAGGTCGCCTTGAGCCTCTTCGTGGCGCGCAAGCACCCCGCTGTTCCGGATTTCGTCTCGATCGCGGCAGGGCCGGGCCAGCCGCCAGCGCTCCTCCGCACGCAGCTGCCAAAGGCCGACGCTGATCAGCTGGTCATCGCGAAGACCAGCGCTGGTCTCTCCATCAAGCGCCGCGACGCCGCAGGCAAGCTGGTCATTGGCGCGCGGGAAGGCCTCTCGGTGGTCGAGACCGCCACCGGCAACCTCGTGATCCAGGGCTTCTGGCTTGGGAATCTCATTCCCCCCGACGCCAATGGCGGCACGACCCCGGCAGGAAAGACGATCGTCGCGCACCTCGTGACGCGCACACGTGGCCTCGGCCTCGCGGCCGAGCTGGCCGTGATCGAGAAGGACCCCGTGCCACCCGCGGTGGCGCTCGTGCACCCGGCCATGCGTTACACGCCTCAGCTCGGCTCCGAGCTGCTGCTCCAGTTCTCGGAGCCCACGACGCTCGACCGCTGCAATGGCTATCTCACGGCGCCCTACTACGTCAGCCGGGCCTCTTCCGACGGCGTGCCGACAGCGGCCGGACGGACTCAGGCGCTGGCCTGCCGCAAGCTCACCAGCAAGGGCGCGCTCGTCCTCAAGCACCTCTTGCCCCCCTTGGGCCAACCCGCCGAAGCGGGCACGCGGGCCGTCTTCACCACCACCGAGACCCTGGTCGCCCAGCACACCTATCGCCTGGACATCGACAGCGCCTCGGACCTGGCCGGCAACAAGGCCACCGCCACCACGACCTTCAAGACCGCCGGCCGCGCCAACCTCGCGCTCCGCGCGTTCTTCGATCCAGCAGCGCACGTCGGGGCCACGACGCTCCGCCAGCGAACCGCGCTGCGGCGACCCGCCATCGATGCCCTCGACGATCGCCTCGAGGCCGCCACGTTCTACCAGAGCGCCTCCGCCGACCAGGGACTCGTCGAACGAACCGTGCTCGCCCACCTCGATCCGGGCGGAGCCGACCCATCGCTCTACGGGTACGCCGCGGCCATCAGCGCGCTTGTCTACTGGGACCAGGTGTCCTCCCCACCCGTGCCCAGGCACTGGCTCCTGTTCGAGGATCCGAGCTACGCACCGCGACTGCTCGCAGTCGATCTTGGGGGCCTCGAAGCGGCCTACTGGCACACCGAGCCAGGCCCGACGACGGACCCCGCCCGCTACACGACAGGGCCCGACCGACAGGTCACCTTCGACGCCGCGCTCCTGCGCGAGGTGGCCTGGGGCGCCCGCGCATTGCGCACCGGGCTCGCGCTCACGCTGCTCCAGCGGCTCGAGGATCTCGTGGCGCAGGGGCGGATCGCCAATATGCCGGCGGATCCGATGGGCCGGACGCGCACGGTCCTGCGCTGGATCGATGACTACGTGGCGGGGCTCGAGGGCCAGGGCGCTCCGCACGACTACCGCCAATGCTTCGCCGCCTTCAATGCCAGCGAGTGTTCGAGTAGCCTCTACGACCTGCTCGCCGCGCTCGCCCAGGTGATCCTCGAGGGCTCCGGCACGTTCGAGGGCAGGCCGGTCGACCGCGCAGGCCTCCTCGACCGCCTCGACTACCTGGCGCATGTGCCGGCGAACCCGCTCGCGGGGCTCGTGCCGCCCGACCCCATTCCGACGACCGTGGCCGTGGGAGAGATCCCCGGTGCCTTCTCGGTGACTGACGGTGGCGCTGCCACTTACACCATCCCGATCGCCGCGCCCCCTGCGCCGGGCGGGACGGCGCCGTCCCTGGCGCTCTCCTACTCGTCTCAGGGAGGCGATGGGCCGCTGGGCGTCAGATGGGGCGTGTCTGGTCTCTCCGCGATCTCTCGCTGTCCCAGAGACACGTTCCGGGATCGCCGGCGTGGCATTGGCTGGCGCGATGACGATGCCTACTGCTGGGATGGCCAGCGCATGGCGACGGTCGGCCCCAACGAATGGCGGCTCGAGCGAGACAACTTCACGCGGATCCGGAGGGTCGAGGACCTGTTCGTCGCCACCACGAAGGAGGGACAGACGCTCACGTTCTCGCCGCAGACGCTGGTGGGCATCGAGTCCACCCGTCACGTTCGCGGCTTGAGCGTCGCCGAGAGCAACACCTCATACGTGTGGGCCCTTCGCAGCGTGAGGGATCCCCTGGGACAGGGCCACGACATCCGCTACGTGGCGGGTACCCACGCAGGCCTCGCCCCCGAGCGCGTGACCTATGGTGGGTGGTCGATCGACTTCCTCTACGACGGCGATTCGCTTCCTTCGATGCTCCCGGCGTGCCCATCCGCCACCAACCAGCGCGCGTGCGCTGCCGATGACGCGGCGTGCGCGCTGGACGGCTACGTCTCCGGTACGGCCCTCGGGCTTGGCGGCGGCCTGCTGCGAGCCGTCCGCGTGACGCGGGCCGATTCCGGCAATGCCGGCGTCGTGCGCGCTTACGGGCTCTGCTACTCGACCGGGGCGTCCGGAGCGAAACACCTCGACTCCGTCACGGAGTGCCCCGCGATCGGGGCGTGCAAGCTCCCCACGTCCTTCGAGTGGCTCGACGAGGAGCCCCTCTTCGATGCACCGCTGGCGCGCAATGGGGAGGTTCCGCAGGAGGTCGCGCTGCTCGAACACTCGTACACGCGCCCGATCGTCAAGGGCGATCCGGGCTCCATCTTCGTGGTGGACATCGACGGCGACGGCAAGCACGAGGTCATCTACCGCGCGCTCGGCGAATGGCGATTGATTCGCAGCAGGGCCACGCTGCTCGACACCGAGACGATCCTCGATTTTCTCGGTAGCCGAGGCCAGACCAAGCTCCTGCCTCTCGACATCGACGGCGACGGCAAGATCGAGCTCATCGCGCAGGACCCGCACGCGCCCCTGGACACTGGCGACCCTCTACCCATCTTTCATATCGAGCCGCTCCTCGGAATTGCGCTGCCGGGCAGCAGCGCGGGCGGCTCGATCAGCATCCCCGCCTCGACGTTCGTCGGCTGCTCGCCCGATACTGCCAGTCCCGGGTGCCAGGCCTTGGTGCACGACTTCAGCCAGCTCGCGAGGGCCGTGGATCTCGACGGGGATGGCCTGCCCGAGGTGCTCGCCTGCGACTGGGCGAGCGGAGCCTGGCGCTTGTTCCAGCAGGGCGAGCCGGCCTCGATCACGATGACGGGAACGCATGCAGGGGACAGGACCTGCATCTACTCGCACCGCGATCGCGACACGGGAGCGATCGTCTGCGATCAGACGACCGGCCTCGTGACCCATTGCGGCGAGAACCAGAGCGTCGTCGTGCACGATCTCGACGGTGACGGAGCGGACGACTTGCAGTTTGTCGACACGCCGCGCTTCTACTCGGACCTCGACCACGACTGCACCGACACAACTTGCAAGGACTTGCCCCAGCCCCTGCCCGTCTTGCGGCCCGGAGTACCCAACTGGCCCGAGTACACGCTCGTCCAGAAGGCGTTCAATGACGATGGGCACGTTGGAAGCCTGTCCGTGGACCCAAGCGACCGCAGTGCGAGAACCGGATACCTCTTCGTCAACCACAACTGGATGCACTGGAGCGAGACTCCGGGCCGCCCCTGGCGCTGGCGGCCCGGTGCGTTCCCTGAGGAACCCGTTGCCGCCCATCTGAATCGCGACGCGATCACGGACCTCGTGACCTCGACCGCTGTGCTTGCCGGAACGGGTGCGAGGCCGGCGGCCCTTGGGAGCTTCCAGGAGCTCGGCATCGAGGGGCGCGCCGGCAACAAGGCGCTCGTGGCCGATCTCACCGGGGATGGGCTGCCAGAGGTGGCTCGCCCCTACCCGACGCCCAGCGCTGACGGGCGCCGTCTGGGCGAAACATGGATCTACAACTCGCAGCGGGGTGGGCGCACGCTCCTGAGCGCCACCGGGCCGATTCCCTATCATCCGCAGATCCAGATGCTCGATGCGGACGGAGATGGCGTGCTCGATCTACTCCTGCCCAGGAGGGACACGGACGTTCCCGGCTGGGACCAGGGAGGCTCCGCCTCGTGGCGTCTTTTCCGTGGCCGGGGGGCACGCCAGCGTGACCTCATCTCCGCGATCCGGACGGGCCTCGAGCGCGCACCGTTGCCAGGGAGCGCGCCTTCGTCGGACGACCGACCGGCGTGGAGCATCGCGTACGAGCGCGCAAACCCCGGCTCTTCCGTCTTCACCCCTGGCGAGACCTCCGCGGCGGCCCCTTGTTCCGGCTACCCGGTTCGCTGCATTCGGACGGCGGGGCTCGTGGTCAAGAGCGTCCTCCGCCGTCATGGGCGCGATGAAGACGGCGGCCTGCAGTCGACGCGAATGGAGCATCGCTACGCGGACCTGCGCGCACACCTCACCGGGCTTGGCGGCCTTGGGTTTGCCAGGCACGAGACGGACGTCTTCGAGGAGTCCCTGCGTGCCGACAATCCGCGGGGTGCGCCACTGGCGAGCCGTCTTGCGTCGCAGACGGTGCGGTCACTCTTCAATCGCGCAGATCGCTGGGTGTCCGCCGGGTTCTTGCTGAGCGAGACCGTTCGCGTGCCGATCGACGACAAGCGTGATCGCGTCACCGAGCGGACGAACGGCTCGTCCCCGCTCGAGCCGGTCCTCCTGATCCCCCATCCCGCGAATCCCGACCAGGTGCGGCACGCCTTTACTTCCGTCGCCGGAGAATCCGAGTACGAGGGCCCGAGGGGAGCGCCCACGACGCCCGCCATGCGCCTGCGCATCGCCTTCCGATCTGCATTGCCCGACGAGCTCGGCAACGCCGCCTACGTCAATGAGGAGCAGCAAGACGGACTCGGGGAAGTCGTGGAGCGCAATGTCTCGAGGACGGCCTACGAGAACGACACGACCAACCATCCCCGTTCGGATAACGCGGCCAAGACCGCGTGAGAACTTGAGAAAGGGCCGTCGTTCCCCCTTTGTTGGGCTTGTCCAGAGTCCAGCAAGGAGAGCGCGATGGCCCGAGACCGAG
>JAHFDS010000448.1 GCA_023248855.1 Myxococcales bacterium | reverse complement strand
GCGGGGGCGCCTCGGGTAGCGCGGCGGCCGCTGGGGGCGCCTGCAGCGCGGGCAATCCGGTCTCTCCGATCGTGCGGCTCCACCTCACCCCGGCGGACACCCAGCTCCTGCACGACGGCCGCACTCCTGCCTCGGTGCAGTTTCGCGTGATGGCGGTGCACCAGGACGGCACCGAGACGCCTGCGCAGGGCCCGTTCTGGATGATCCAGGACGCGCGCCTCGGGTCGCTCGACCCGGGCTCCGGGGCGTTCGTCTCCACCCTCGATCGCGGTGGCAGGACGCTGATCGCGGTCGAGGCGTCGGGGATGCGCGCAGACACGACGCTCTCGGTGCG
The DNA here is from genome assembly GCA_023248855.1 of Myxococcales bacterium. Lineage (GTDB taxonomy): Bacteria > Myxococcota_A > Polyangia > JAHFDS01 > JAHFDS01 > JAHFDS01. The sequence goes on along the minus strand of JAHFDS010000448.1, from coordinate 5,801 downwards.
CATGGAGAAGACGGTGCTCGGGCCGGGCGCGCCGGCGGATGCCCCGGCGCGGTTCCAGGTGCCGGACGCGACGGATCCGGCGCGGCGGCCGACGCTGGTCTACCCGGAGAGCGGCACGATGCTGCCGCGCAACGTGCGGCCAATCGACGTGCAATGGGAAGCGCGAGGGCGCATGGGCGATGTCTACGAGCTGTCGTTCATGGGGCCCTCCGCGTCGATCCGCTACTGGCTGCTGCACGACGCCGGCTTCAAGCTCGACCACGTCATCCCCGCGGCCGACTGGCGGGCGATCGCGGAGTCGAACGCCGGCCAGCAAGTGACGCTGCACCTGCGCCGGCTCGATGTCATGGCCGGCGACGTGCTCGCGGCGCCCGACGTGCAGCTGACGTTCGCCGACACCGATTTCCGCGGCGTCATCTACTACTGGGCGCTCAACCTCGGCAAGATCGTGCGCATCCGGCCGGACAGCGCGGCGCCCGAGGACTTCCTGATGCCGCCGGCGAACCCGATGCCCGCCGACCCGAACAACGCGCGCTGTGTCGCGTGTCACACCATCAGCCGCGACGGTCGCAAGCTCGCCTTCGAGTACTGGGGCGGCAACGAGTGGACCGGCGTCGTCAACCTGCTGAGCCCAGGGGTCCCGGTGATCGCGCCCAACCAGGTGCGGGGCAATTTCCAGACCTGGAGCCCGGACGGCACTCGCCTGCTGACCAACTACCAGAAGGGCCTCGCGCTGCTCGACGCGACCACCGGAGCCGCGATCCCGAACACCGGGCTACCGGCGGCGCGCTCGGCGCACCCGATCTGGGCGCCCGACGGCAGCGCGGTCGCCTATGCGGCCAACGTGATGAAGTCGCCCGGCGTGGAGGCGCAGTGGGAGATCGATTTCGGCATCAGCGATCTCGCGATCGCGCCCTCGCTGGGCGGTGATCGCTTCGGGCCTCCGCAGGTGATCGCGCCGGGCGCTGGTCGCGCGAACTTCTACCCGACCTACGATCCCACGAGCTCGCTCATCGTCTACAACCGCTCGGACTGGAGCCGTTCGGACAGCGGCGCCGTGCAGCCGTCGACCGCGGAGCTATGGGCGATCCCGGCTCGTGGTGGCACGCCGGTCGAGCTGCGCAAGGCCAACACGGGCGGGCGCAGCTGGCTGCCGACGTTCAGCCCCTTTTCGGGCGGCGGCGTGCACTGGCTCGCCTTCTTCAGCCGCCGCGACTATGGCAATGCGCTGGCGGGCACCAAGGGCACGGGACGGCGGCAGATCTGGGTCTCCGCGATCGATCAGAACGCGCCGGCCGGCGCCGACCCCAGCCACGCGGGGTTCTGGTTGCCCGCGCAGGAGATGTCCACGCAGAACATGAGCGCGTACTGGGCGCCCGAGGCGTGCATTCCGGACGGACAGACGGGCTGCTCGAGCGACGTCGAGTGCTGCGGGGGCGTGTGCGCGCCTGGCCCGATGGGCGGAACGTGCGGCTCCCCCCCGCCGCAGTGCCGGCCGCGCGGCTCGAGCTGCCAGACCAGCGCGCAGTGCTGCGACGGCACCCAGTGCATCCAGGGCTTCTGCGGGACCATCGGGTGAAGCGCAACGGGTGGGAGATCCACGTCAGCTTCGCTCACGGCTCGGCCCAGTCGAGGACGCGGGCGGCATCGGCGACGGGGGACTCGGCCAGGCGCACGAGCTCGCTGGTCAGGCGCGCCAGGCGTTGACGGGCCTCCTCGCGCGTGCGGACCAGACGATTCCAGTCGGCCTCGCGCGCGGCCAGGGCGAGGGTCTCGGCCAGGCGGGCGTCGTGCTCCTTGCGGAGCGCCTTCTCGAGTCGACGAGCCTGCTCGAGCGCGTCGGCGTCGTCGCCGTGAGCCTCGCGCGCGATCCGGTCGAGCTTGGCGCTGACGACGGCGTCGGCCAGGCGGGCCAGCTCGGCCCGACGGCGGGCGAGCTCGGCGTCGAACGGCAGCGCCCCGAGGCCGGCGTCCCGGGAGAAGGTGACCACGGCCTTTTCGACCTCCGTCGAATCTCCGTCGAGGCTCGATTGCTCGCTCCGGAGCGAGCGGACGAGGCGCGTGAGCTGCTCGCGCCGCCTCTGCACGCGCCCATCGATGTACGTGCCACAGACGGCGTTCGCAGCCTGCGCAGCGAGCGCGGTGTCGTCGTCCTTGACCCTGACCAAGAGCACCCGCGCGCGCGGATCGGCGATCGCGGTCAGGCGCGCCGCGATCCAGTCCGCCAGGGTCGCTGCAGAGCGCCCGCGCAGCACCCCGAGTCGGCCGCCCGAGCGCAGGCGATCGGCCGCGGCGAGGAGCGTGGTGCGGCTCTCCAGCACGCGCGCCTCGGTGGGCCCGACCGCATCCCAGTGCAACGCGGCCTCCGGCTCGGGCGCCTCGGACGAGGGGCGCAAGGTGGCCAGCTCGAACAGGATGGAGCACGTGCGCGGCGCGGGCTCGCCGCGCGTCGCGAGCACCGCCGAGGCCACGCAAAGGCCTGTCCCCGCGAGCGAGAGCACGACCACGCGGCGGCGCATGTCCGAGATCGTACCCTGGGAAACGGCAGAGCGCGATTCGCGGTGGTATCCTCGGCGGGGTGGCGCGTCTGCTGTTTGTCGACGACGAGGTCCAGAACCTCGAGGCGCTGCGCCGTGGCCTCTACGATCGCTACGACATCGCGCTCGCGACCTCGGGACCCGAGGCGCTCGCGCTGCTCGCGGCCGAGCCCTTCGACGCCATCGTCACCGACTACCGCATGCCCGGCATGAACGGCGCCGAGCTCCTGGCGCGCGCGATCGACCTACGGCCGGAGGCGGCGCGGATCGTCCTGTCGGCTTACGTCGACGGTGACTCGCTGCGCGAGGCCATCAACCGCGGGCGCGTTCACCGCGTGCTCGACAAGCCCGTGGACCTCGACACGCTCGCCTCCGTGATCGACCGCGAGCTGGAGGTGACCTCGCTGCGCCGCGAGAACGTGCGCCTCGTGCGGGAAGTGGAGACGCGTGGCGCAGAGGAGCAGCTCGCGCGCGCCGAGAAGCTCGCGGCGGTGGGCGTCCTGGCAGCCGAGGTAGCGCACGAGATCGGAAGCCCGCTCGGCTACGCGATGGGGAACGTGGACTACCTGATCGACTTCTGGAAGGACGACGGAGAGGCGCTACGCGGGCGCCTGCCGGACGGCGCCCACGCGCGGCAGGTGCTCGAGTCGACGCTCGATGGCCTGCGGCGAATTCGCGACCTGTCACGCCAGCTCCTGCAGATGGCGTCGCGAGAGCGCCCGCCGGCGGTGCCGATCGACGTGCTGGCCGCGGCCGAGACCGCGCTCCGCCTGGTGTCGCACCGCACGGCGCCCCTGGCCCGGATCGAGATCGCCTGCCCGAGCCCTCCGCCGCCCGCACGCGCGAGCGAGGGCGAGATGGTGCAGGTCATCGCCAATCTGATGGTCAACGCGGCGCAGGCCTGCGGGCGCGCGCCCGACCGACCCGGCAAGGTGCGCGTGACGCTCGGCACCGCCGATGCCTGGGTGATCCTGTCGGTGGTCGACAACGGGCCGGGCTTTCCACCTGGGCAAGAGGAGCGTGCATTCCTGCCGTTTCAGACCACCCGTGCGGGCGAGGGCGGGACCGGGCTCGGCCTCGGCATCTGCAAGCGCCTGGTCGAGCAGTACGGCGGCCAGATCCGGCTGTTACCGGCCCCGCTCGGCGCGCACGTCGAGGTGCGCCTGCCGAAGGTGGCCTGATGGCTCGGTCGCTCGGGCGTGCGCCGTGGCTCCTAGTCGGTCTCCTCGCCTGCAACCGCGCGCCCGCGATCACCGCGGAGTGGAAGGAGTCGTTCGACCGCGCCTCGCTCGGCGAGGACTGGCGCGACACCTCGGGCGGCAAGTACCGGATCGAGGGCGGCCAGCTGCACGTCGAGGGCGCCCGGAACCACCCGCTGTGGCTGCGCCGGAAGCTGCCGCGTGACGTGGAGATCGAGGTCACGGTCGAGTCGCGGAGCTCGGCCGGCGACATCAAGCTGGAGCTGTTCGGCGACGGCGAGTCGTTCGCGCGGGAGGCATCGTACACCGCGACGTCGTACGTGCACATCTTCGGGGGGTGGGCGAATTCGCGATCGGAGCTGGCCAAGCGCGACGAGCACGGGGCGGAGCTGGTGGCCCGTGAGGACGTCAAGGTCGAGATCGGGCGGCGTTATCACTTCAAGATCCAGCGCAAGGGCGCGGAGGTTCGCTGGGCGATCGACGGCCAGCCCTTCCTGACCTACCAGGATCCGAGCCCGCTCGAGGGCCCGGGGCACGAGTTCTTCGCGTTCAACGACTGGGACGCGCACCTCGTGTTCGACGACCTCGTGATTCGGCCGCTGCCGTCGCGCCCCTAGGACTGCCTCGAGATCGACCTATCCCGCCCCCGTCTTGCTGCGGTTCTCCAGCCGATCGCACTCCACCAGGAAGGCGTAGTAGGCCTCGGGCGGCGCCCCCGTGAACCGGACGCCCATGGCCCCGAGCACGATGCCCTGGGTGCCCGGCGGGGCCTCCCGCACCCACGAGACCTCCACCTCGCTCGTGCACACGATGCCGCTCGGGAGGCTGATCTCGATGGCCAGGATGCTGCCCTTGTCGAAGACGCGGTTCGCGTGCACGAGCAGACCGGTGGCCGAGATGTTGCCCGTGTTGCCCCGCACGTCGGGGTGGCCCTTGCCGAAACGCAGGGGGAGCCGCCGCTTGAACCTGCCGAAGATGCGCTTCTCTGCCACGTGCCTCCCCTTCTTGCCCGGTGCCGCCTCGGCTCGTTCGCGACCTCGCCCATGGTAGCCTGGCTCGCTCCCATGTGCGCCACCGATTGACGCGCCGCATGGCATACTCGCCCCGCCGCGCGCGTCGCGGCCTCATCAGGAGAGACCGCAGTGCTTCCCGACGACATCTGCCGCAACATGGGTGAAATCAAGGTCCGCGCCATCTTCGGTGAGCTCACCGCGGACGGCATGCGCAAGGTGCTCAAGAGCGCCGACATCGCGTCCCGATCGCAATCGATCTCGACCAAGAAGCGCAACGAGGAGTGGGGCGCTCGCGTGTGGCGGGCCATCGGCGAGCGCCGCCCGCGCGGGGACGCCGGCGCGGCCGTCCTCATCTACGAGTGGCTGACGCGCCACCGCCGCAAGATGCTGGCCAGCTTTCTCGACGACCTCGGCGTGGCCCACGACGACGGCCTCACAGACGCCGAGATCATGTCGGCCGCGCCGCCCGAGAAGACCCGCGACGCGGGGAAGAAGCTGCTGGGCCGCTTCGACCGCGCCGAGGTGGCCGCGTACCTCCTGTTCCTCGACGCGCAGTCGAAGACGGAGGTGTTCAAGGAGCTCGACCTGGTGCCGATGCTCGGCCCGGCCTGACGGTGTCAGCGACGGCGAGGGCCTGATGCCAAGGCTCGTGGCCGCGCTCGTCGCGCTCGCGCTGCTCGGAGGCGACCGGGCGAGCGCCGATCCGCCCGGACCGATCCGCGTGGTGATCACGCTGACGCCGGGGTCGGCCGCGATCGAGCGCACGGTGGACGGCGTCTCGACGCCGATCGACGCCGGGGCGCTCGCGGCGGCCCGTGCCGGCGGCGCCGCGGCGCCGCACCTGCGTCTCGACCACGTGCTGGTCAGCGGGCGCGACCTCCTCCCGCCGGCGCTGCCGGACGGCCGGCTCGTCGCCATCTCATTCGTCTTGCCGCATGGCTGGAGCGCGTTGCACGCCGGGATCGGGCGCTCCGTCGTCGGGCCGGCGGGGGCGCTCCGCGAGCGGCTGTTCGCGCTCGGCGTGTGGCGCCACGAGCCACCGCTGCTCGGCC
>JAHFDS010000447.1 GCA_023248855.1 Myxococcales bacterium | reverse complement strand
GCCAGGATCGCGCGCGAGAGCGCGAGGTCGCCCTCGAGCGACGCCTGGTCCCGCCGCACGCCCTCGGCGCGCGCGCGCGCCGAGAATTCCCGGGTCTGCGTGTCGGCTCGCAGGCGCCCCGGCTCGAGCCCGAGGACGTCGGTCTCGGCCCGGCGGCGCTCCGCCTCGCTCTTGGCGCGCAGGAGCTCGATCTCGCCGGCGGCGCCGGTCTTGCGCAGCTCCTGCAGCTGACGCGCTTCCTCCTCGGCGAGCCTTCGGCCCGTCTCGGCCTCGCGCATGCGCGCCGGCGCCTGCTCGAGCGAGAGCCTGGCGTAGCGCGAGGTCGCCCGCGCAACGTCCGACTCGGCCACACGCTGCGATCTGGCCGCCACCACCTGACGCTCGAGCGCGGCGATGCGGGCCTCCTCCTCGCGCACCCGGAGGTCGTCCACCGTGGTGTCGAGCTCGACCAGCACGTCGCCCTCCCTGGCGGGCTTGCCGAGCACGAGGGCGCTCCGCACGACCCGCCCTGCACGCGTGACCTCGACCGGGTGCGCCATCGCCTCGACCTCGAGCCGCGCGCGCTCCGAGACGGCATAGACGGGCACCCGCGCCAGCGCCGCGAACGCGCACCAGCCCGCGAGCAGGAGCGCCCCCACGCCGAGGCCGATCAGACGACGCGCACCTCGCTCTTCTCCCAGCGCCGAAAGCGATCTGAGAAACGGCGCCGCCACGGGCTCAGCTCGCGTGGCCGGGCATCGTCGTCACGCTTCCAGGGGGAAGCACTCGTCCATCTTCCGCGCGATGTACTCCTCGGCCCGGCGGCGCACGAAGAACGGTGGATCCTTGCCCTCGCAGTACACGCACGCGTCCTCGACGGTGATCGCAGCGCCGAACTTGTAGCCGATGACGCTGCCCTCGATCTTGGCCACGTCACCGGTCCACTCGTGCTTGATCCCCTTCGCGCCCCAGCGATCGAGCAAGGCCTGGACGCGCTTTTTCGCCTCCTCCTTGCCCAGGCTGTGAGGCCGTTCGATGCGCATGCCCCACCTTACCGCAGACCTCGACACGGTCCGTGGCACAAAATGGATCCGCCCGCCCGCCCCGGGTACGATCCGCACGATGCGAGGGGATCCGAAGGGCGCGGACGCGCCCGAGCTTGGCTCTGTCGCGCTGCGACGCCCGCTCCAGCGCGTGGAGAAGATCGCGCTCTTCGAGCGCCACGTCGAGGAGCGCCTCGCGCCCTCCGCGGTGGAGCTCCTGCTCGCGTCGGCGAAGGTGCTGGCCGAGGGCGAGCGCCGTGCAAGCGGCGGCGGCCGCGACACCTTCTGCGGCACCGTGATGATCTCGCTCGAGCTCGGCGACGCCTCGGACGCGGTGCGCGATCCGCTGGATGCGCTGTCGGCGCGGCGGGTCGCGGCCCTCATCGAGGCCGATGCTGCCCTCGGCAAGCGCCTGCGTGCCCTGGCGGAGCGCGAGGCCGGCCGCCTCGCCGGCGGTCGCATCCAGCGCTCGAAGGGGGAGCTGCGCGCGCGCGCCGTGGGTACCCGGGTCGACATCGACCTCGAGGTCGAGGCGCAGGTCTCGGACCGGACATGACCGCTCAGAGCTACAGCGCGCGCGATGTCGCCCGGATCCTCGAGCTGCCCGAGAGCCGCGTGCGCTACTGGGCCCAGACCGGCTTCGTCGGTCCCTCCGGCCGCATCGCGGGGCGCCCGATCTACACGTTCGGCGACCTAGTGCAGCTGCGAGCGCTCAAGGACCTCGTCGAGCGCGGCCTGCCGGTGGCGCGCGTCCGAAAGAACCTCGAGGCCCTGCGCAAGCACCTGCCCGAGCTCGATCACCCGCTCCAGAAGCTGCGCGTCGCCTCCGACGGCGAGACCGTGGTGGTGGCCGACGGCGACCGCGCCTTCGAGCCGCTCTCGGGACAGCTCTTGTTCGACTTCGACGTGGCGCGCCTCGGCGAGCGCGCCGCGGAGGTGGTGCGCCTCGAGCGACCGGCACCGGCGCCCGAGCCCACCCTGGGCGCCAGCACCGCGTTCGCCTGGTTCCTCGAGGGGCGCAAACACGACGACCGCGGCGAGATCGACGACGCCGAGGCGGCCTACGCGCGCGCGCTCGCGCTCGACCCGCGCCTCGCGGCCGCACACACGAACCTCGGCAACGTGTGCTTCCTGCGCGGGCAGCTCGATCGCGCCCGCGCCGCGTACGAGCGTGCGCTGGCGCTGGATCCCGACCAGCCCGAGGCCACGTTCAACGCGGCGGCTCTGCACGAACGGCTGGGCGACCGCGAGCTCGCCGTGGCGCTCTACCGGCGCGCGGTCCGCCTCGAGCCAGCCTCGGCAGACGCCTGGTTCGGCCTCGCGATGCTGCTCCACGAGCTCGGCCAGGGCGACGCGGCGCGCCCCTGCTTCGAGCGCTTTCTTGCCCTGTGCGGCAGCGAGGACTCGTCCTACACGCGCCTGGCGCGCGAGCGCCTCGAGTAAAACAAAGGGCCGGGGATCGCTCCCCGGCCCTCGTCACTTCATTCGATCTCGCGTCGGGCTAGGCCGCGCGGACGTTCGAGGCCTGCAGGCCCTTGGGCCCCTGGACCACCTCGAACTCGACCACCTGGCCCTCGGCCAGCGAGCGGAAGCCCTCCGCCAGAATGGCGGTGTGGTGTACGAAGACGTCCGGCCCCCCCTCTTGCGTGATGAATCCGAAGCCCTTGGAATCGTTGAACCACTTCACCTTGCCACGTGCCATTGCGTTACTCCTGCTCGTCGCGCGCGTGGTGAACACGCCCATGCGCGCATCCCTCCGTCACGTATCGCGACCCCGAAACACCCCCGCGGCTGACCTGATCCTGTGTGCGCCTTTCGACTCGAGAGCTCTCTCGGATGAGTAGGACCGGTGAGAGGAACAAGAGAAGGAGGACACGGGAGGACCGATGGCGAGGACGTCTTGAGGGCGAGGTGTTCGGAAAACATTTTGCCCAACTCGATGCGGTTGTCCATCGAAAATCGCTCAAGCGAATACCTGCCAGCATTCGCGTGGAAAAATGCGCAAACTGGGTCCGTCGGATCCCCCAGTCCGCGCAGGTGCTACCCTGTTCGGCCGTGGCCGTCTCCCAGAAGAAGACCGAGCGCCTGCTCGATCTGCTGGCGCTCTTGCTCGGGGCATCGCGGCCGCTGACCTATGCCGAGATCCGCGAGCAGTTCGACGACTACCGCACGTCGAACCCGGCCTCCGGGATCCGCACCTTCGAGCGAGACAAGGCCGAGCTCCTGCTCCTCGGCGTGCCCCTGCGTTGCATCAAGCGCGCCGAGGGCGAGGGGGATGCCGAGGAGGACGCGTACGTGGTCGACCGCGACCGCTACCTCCTGCCCGCGATCCAGCTCGCGCCCGACGAGCGCGCCGCGCTGGCAGTGACGGCCGAGGTCATGCGCGCGCAGGCGGGCTTCCCGTACCGAACCGAGCTCGATTCGGCGCTGCGCAAGATCGCGTTCGACGGCGGGCCGGCGCACGCGCCCGGCGATCTCGTGCTCGACCTCGAGATGCGCGCGACCTCGCGACGCGTGTCGGTGGCGCTGCGGCAGCTCGAGGGCGCGGTGCGACAGCGAAAGCGCGTGACCGCACGGTATCGCAAGCTCGGTGCGCAGCTCGACGAGCCGCGGACGCTCGAGCCCTATGGCCTGGTGTACCGGCGCGGTGCGTGGCTGCTCGTGGCGCGCAGCGTGGAACGCGGCGAGCTGCGCACGTTCCGCGTCGATCGCTTCACCAAGGTGCGCGTGGGCCCGCGACCGAGCGAGCCCGACTTCGAGCGTCCCGAGGTGCGGGTGGACGAGCTGGCGCGGCGTTCGCCCTGGACGTTCGAGGTGGCGCCCGCCCAGGAGGTCGAGCTCGTGGTGCACCCCGACGCCGCGTGGATCGCCGACGAGGACTTCGGCGCCGAGGCCGGCAAGGAGAGCCGCTCGGACGGCGCGATCGTGGTGCGCTTTTCCTGCAGGAACCCCGCCTACGTGGTGCGGCGGGTGCTCGTGGAATCGGGCAACCTCGAGGTGCGCTCGCCGGAGGCGCTGCGGCAGCTGGTGCGCGAGGCCGCCGAGCGGGCGCTCGCTGCGTACGACGCCGATGAGCGCATCGCGCCCAAGCGCGCGGCGCGGCCAGATCCCCCGGCGCGCGAGCCCCGGCCCGCGGCGAAGAAGAAGGCGGGGCGCGCATGAGCACGGCGAGCGATCAGGTCAAGCGGCTCCTGTTCCTCGTGCCCTACGTGGCGGCGCGCAAGGAGGGCGTGCCCCTGGGCGAGCTCGCGGAGCTGCTCGGTTGCACCCGCGGGGAGCTGCTCGCGGAGATCGACCTCGCGTGCCGGGTCGGCCCGCCGCTCGGGGACCCTGGCGAGTTCGTGCTGGTGACGGTGGAGGGCGGTCGCGTGTTCGCCGACCTGCCGCAGGGCTTCGTCCGGCCGCCGCGACTGACCACCCAGGAGGCCTTCGCGCTCCTGCTCGGCGCACAGGCGCTGGCGGGCACCGAGATCGAGCCGTACGCAGGGGCCACGGCGCGCGCGGTCGCCAAGCTGCGACGCGCATTCAAGGGCGCGGACGCCAAGCTCCTCGCGCAGCTCGAGGAAGAGATCCGCATCGTCCCGGACGGCGCGGCGGGCGAGCGCGGGCGCGTGGTGCCGACCCTCGCACGCGCGGTCAGGCAAAAGGCCGCGGTGGAGATCGACTACTACTCGGCGGGCAGCGGACAGCGGCGCTGGCGTGGCGTGGATCCGTACGGCCTCATCAACGGCAAGGGCTCCTGGTACCTGGTCGGACGCTGCCACGTGCACGACGAGACACGCATCTTCAAGGCCGAGCGCATCGGCGAGGTGCGCCTCGGGGAGCATCGCTTCGCCGTGCCCGCGAGCTTCGATCTCGACGTGTTCGCCAAGAGCAAGCTCAAGCTGCCGCTGGCGCGCAAGGGCCAGGTGCGCCTGCGCTTTGCCGGCGAGGCCGCGCGCCAGGTGGCCACCTGGGAGGGCGCCAAGAAGACGCCGACTGGCGCGGTGGAGCTGTCGGCGCAGGTGCCCGCAGGCGAGCGGCTGGCCGCGTGGGTGATGGGCTTCGGCGGCGACTGCGAGGCCCTCGCGCCCGACGAGCTGCGCGCCGCGGTGCGCGATCGCCTGGCGGCCGTGGCCGCGCGCCACGCGCGGTAGGTCGCTACAGCTGCCGGAGCAGTGCCATGCGCGCGAGGGTCAAGAGCGCCTCGATGTGGCGGCGCGCCACGGTGCCCTCCACGTAGAGGATCGTGCCCTCGCGGCGGGGCGTCAGGGAATCCGGCAGGCTCGCGAGGCCGAAGATCTGCACGGGCGGGTAGTGCTTGACCTTGTCGACCACCCACGGCCACGCCTCGAACACCTTCTGTGCAGTGTCCTCGTCGTCGTAGGTGTTCCTGAGGCGCAGGCTCGCGGGCTCGCTCACCGTCACCGAGAGCTCGCAGACGCGCGGGATGCGGATGATGCGGCCCCCTGTGACCTCCATCAGTCCCTTGAGGTCCTGCAGCGTGAGGTAGAGCGCCGCACCACCGGAGGTCTGGTGCTCGAAGCGCTGCAGGTGCCGCAACCACGGGCCGGCGATCCTCTCGTGCTGCTCCTTCGACGCGAAGACCGCGAGGTGCTCGATCGGCCACTCGAGCGTGCGCGGATCGCCAGGACCCACCTGCGGGTGGATCGCGCCGCGCGCGCGCGCCTCGTTCTTCACCCGCGCGGCGAGGAACGTCGCGGTGACGTCATAGGGGTTCGGCGTCGCGACCAGCATGGCGTCGAGCTCACCGATCGGATCGAAGTCCGAGTCTCCCACCAGCGATCGCCAGTCCGGCAACGCCCGCAAGAGGCCCTCGGCCGCGGCCCGGTACGGCGAGCGACGCACGAGGTCGTTGCGCAAGAGCACGATCACGCGAGCGCCCCCGGGTGCGTACTTGCGCAGGTCCTTGGTCGCGACCGGCGCCGCCTTGGGGCCCGCCTCGAGCGCAGCGTCGGGCACACCGCCGTCGGCTCCGCCGTCATTCGGACCGCCGTCGGGCACGCCGCCGTCGGCGACGCCGCCATCGCCGGGCCCCTCCCCCGCTGGCTTCGGGCGCGGACGCCGCTTCGGCGGCGGCGGCAGGGGTGGCTCGTCGGGCGCCTCCGGCGGCAAGAAGTCCTTGTTCTTGA
>JAHFDS010000073.1 GCA_023248855.1 Myxococcales bacterium | reverse complement strand
AGATCAAGCAGGTCGGCGAGCGCTTCCAGGCGGTCAAGAGCCTGAACTGCGGCCTTCGCGTCACCGGCACGACCACCGTCACGCTGCGCGACGCCACGATGGAGGCGCTCGCGCTCAAGAACAGCTCGAGCCAGGGCCGCCAGGGCACCTTCAAGCTCGCCGCGGGCGGCGGGATGTGCGAGTTCAAGCTCGATCGCACCTACAACCTGCGCGGCGCCAACTGGGACCGCTTCCTCGGCAACACCTGGCGCATCGGCGATCCGCCCCTGCCGCTGTCCATGTTCCCGCCGCTGCCCCCCAACGAGGCCGCCGGCATGGAAGACTGGGACGCCGACGCGGTCGAGGGCATCACGCTCGTCACGTCGTTCGGCGAGCGCTACGTCTCGCAGCGCGACTGGAACGAGGAGTCGGGCACGGTGCCGACCAGCGCCACCAGCTTCGGTGGGATGGGCGTCGTGTCCGTGGTCTGGGACGGCGAGGAGGCGGTCTCGGACATGACGAACCTGTTCCTGCGCACCACCTCCACCCCGCGGAGCCCCGGCTATGCGCAGTGGATCAAGGTCGACGGGGATCTGACGGTCGTGACGACCGGCGCGCACCCCGAGCTCGAGACCTGCAAGAACGTGCAGCGGCTCGCGCTCGATCGGATCCCGAATCCGTGAGATCGGGCCTCGGGCTTCGGGCATTCCGCTTGCGCGCGCGCACGGCCGGAGCCGGCGCGGGACTCGCGATCCTGCTGACCGCCGGCGGGGCGCACGCGTCGCCCATCTTCGAGCTGGTCGGCAGCGGCCAGGGCACGGGGGGCTTCTCGGCGCGCGCCACCAGCCCAAGCGCGGCCTCGGCCTACTTCAATCCCGCGCTCCTGCCCTACGCCAAGCAGGGCGTCGAGGTGGGCGTGTTCTTCCTGTCCTCGCAGATCGGCATCGAGGTCGACGGGCGCGAGCTGTCGTCGGCGTGCGGTCCAGGCGGCGCGTGCGACGTGCCGAGCGTGCGCGGCGCGGCGCCGGAGTCGTACCGCCACGCGGACGGCAGCCCGATCGGCAACCCGCCGCTGCCCACGCAGTGGCTCGAGCAGGGCCACGTTCCGAGCGGCATCCGCGCCGAGGACGGCCTGCCCGCGCGGCCGCGCCAGGGCGACGGCAGCGGCCACGCGGTCCTGCCCTACCAGATGATTGGCCTGGTGGCCCCCGTGTTCGGCGAGCGGCTCACGCTCGGCCTGCACGCCATGATCCCGCTCCGCGAGTTCACGACCGCGCGCTCCTTCTACGGCGACGAGCGCGAGCAGTTCTTCTCGAACAGCCTGCACCCGGAGCTCTACGGCGACCGCCTGACCGCGACCTCGCTGGCCTTCGGCGGCGGTAGCCGCATCGGCAAGAAGCTGTCACTCGGCATGGCGTTCACGCTCTCGCTCACCAACAAGGCGATCGCGCCGGTCTACGTCTCGAACCTGTCGAACCTCAACACCCTGCTCATCGACTCGCGCATCGGCGTCGAGACCGCCGTCGCGCCGCACTTCGGCGTCGTCTACGACCCGACCCCCGATCTCCGGCTGGTCATGACGCTGCACACGCCGCGCGCGTTCGAGATCCAGAGCGGCTTCGAGTACACGCTCGCCACCGGCGCCAAGCAGGGCGCGGCGGTGTCCTTCACGCACGACTACATGCCGCTGACGCTGGCCCTCGGCGGCACCTACGCGCTCGGCGCGCTGCGCGGTCACCACGTCTCTGCGACCGCGACCGCGTACTACGCGCGCTGGTCCGACTACAAGGACCGCCACAGCGAGCGCCCCGTCTCCGACTATTCGTGGTCGGATCTCGTCTACGGCACCTTCGGGATGCGCGACGCGGTGGGAGAGCTCGAGACGTTCTTCGACGTGACCTACCAGCCGAGCCCGGTGCCGCTGCAGACCGGGCGCTCGAACTACGTGGACAACGAGCGCGTCGCGACCTGCTTCGGCGCCGAGTACAAGTTCCCGCTCTGGGGCTCGCACATCCGCGCGGGCGCGCAGGCGCAGGTGCATTGGCTCCCCCGGCGCCACCAGAACAAGATCGTGGCCCCGCCCGGCAACTACCCGCAGCTCGTCAAGGACGAGGTGCCCGACGACGCGGTCGACTCGCTCGGCGATCCGGTGCCCGGCCGCGCGGGCCTGCAGACCAACAACCCCGGCTTCCCCGGCTTCGCCAGTGAGGGCTGGCTCGTCGGTGGGAGCCTGTACGTGGCGATCCTGTACTGAAGACGTTCGACGAGAGGGACCCGCGCAGCCGCGCGGGAGAACATGCGGGAGGGAACGATGAGGCATCTGTTTGTCGCGGCGGCGCTGTTGCTGGTCTCGCCCGTGGTCCGAGCGGACCCGACGACCGGTCCCTGGGAGCATGTGCGCACCGACGAGGGCATCACGGTCCATCGCCGCAAGGTCGAGGGCTTCGACCTGCACGAGTTCCGCGGCCGCGGCGTCATCGACGCGCCGATGTCGAAGGTGCTCGGGGTCCTGTCCGACTCGGCTCGCCGCCCGATGTGGATGGAGCGCTGCGTCCGCGCGTGGAGCGTGGAGAAGGTCTCGGATACCACCCAGATCGAGTACAACCGCACCAAGGGCACCTGGCCGGTGTCCGACCGCGACGTGGTGGTCATTGGACGCACGTCGTTCGACGTCGCGCGACGCGAGGTGCGCATCGATTTCCGCAACACGACGAGCGCCAAGGTGCCGGAGCAGGACGGCGCGGTCCGGATTCCGTACCTGCGGGGCCACTGGATCCTGCAGCCCCGAAACGGCGGCCGCTCGACCTTCATCGAGTACCAGGCGCACGCCGACCCGAGCGGCTCGATCCCCACCTTCCTCGTGAACCTGGTGTCGCGGACGCTGCCCTACAAGACGCTCGTGGGTCTGCGCGAGCAGGTCAAGCGCACGCAGTACCCGGAGATCGAGCGGAAGCTGGCCGAGCGCACCGAGTACGCCGCCATCATGACCACCGCGGCGGCGAACCCGTAGGTCTACCGCGTGCCGGCGGCGCGTGCCGGGGGCGCGAGCTCGAGCGTGACGTCGTCGAGCAGCGCCTTGCCGTTGCCGGCGAGCTGCAGGCCGAAGGTCAGGGTCGCCGCGTCGGCGGGCACGTCGAGCTCGAGCGCATGCTCTCGCCAGACGGCGCCACGCACCGGTTCGAAGCGGTCCTGGTTGGCCGAGCCCGGCATGCCGGCGCCCACCGCAGCGAAGAGCAGACGCGCCGCGGTGTCGTCGTCGGCCGGCTCGAGCCGCGCCCACGCGCGCAGGCGGACGCGCTTTCCGCGATACGGGGCGGCGTCAATCCGCTGCGAGAGCCCCCCCATCGACTCGCCGTAGTGCGGCCCCGGCGCGCGCTCGATCAGCGCACAGCGCTTGCCGTGGCAGCCCGCCTCCACGGTCGCGACGTGAAAGTCGAAGTCGACGCCCGAGTCCCGGACCTCCCAGCCCGCGGGCTTCTCGCCGTTCGGGCCGGCGTCGAGGTCGAGGTTGGTCGCAGCTCGGGGCTTTTCGTCCGCCCTCCTCGGAAACCGCGGGCGCGCCGCGGTCGTGTCGGCGACGAAGAGCAGGCCGTCGTACACGGACGGCGGCACCTGGTGCACGAAGAAGCCCTCGGACACGGGATCGAAGATCGCCCCGATGCTGCGCGCCGGACGCCGGTCGGCGAACCAGCCGGCCACCGGGCCTGAAACCGGCAACGTCCGCAGATCGAGCGCGAACAGCGGCAGGCCGGCGCGAGCGAGGGCAGCGTCGAGCGAGTGCACCGGTGCCGCGCCGACGTGAAACGCGCGCAGCCCCCGCTCCGCGCCGACGCCCACGGCCTGAAAGCCACCCCGATCGAAGGCGAAGCCGAGGATGACCAGCTTGCGGCCGAGCGCGCGCCGAAGGTGCGAGCCCATCCACTCGAGGCCGTATTCGTCATGCGTCCCGACGTGGCCGTTGTGCGCCCACAGGACCACGCGCCCGGCCGGACCCTCGCGATCGAGGATCCAGCGGACGTTGTCGGCCATGGCGCGATCGCGGACGTTGCTCGAGGCCCCACCCTGGGCGGCCACCATCTCGAGGTTCTGCTGCAGGATGCGCGCGTGCTGCCGGGCCAGCGCGAACGCATCGGCGCCGGTCATGCGCTCGCACTCGGCGCGATGCGCGTCGAGCCAGGCGGCCACGTGTGCCACCACCGGGTCCGCCCTGGAGCGGTCGGCCGGCGAGAGCGGCAAGGACAAGGGGCTTGCCAGGACGGACAGCGCCGGCCGCGCGGCCCTGGCCTCGGCGACCGACACGCGCCCGAGGTAGTCGCGCACGACCCGCGCGGCACGCTGCGGCGACTGCATGTCGAAGCCGTAG
This sequence comes from Myxococcales bacterium, assembly GCA_023248855.1. Taxonomy (GTDB): domain Bacteria; phylum Myxococcota_A; class Polyangia; order JAHFDS01; family JAHFDS01; genus JAHFDS01. The sequence goes on along the minus strand of JAHFDS010000073.1, from coordinate 20,889 downwards.
AAGTGCAGCTTTCGGGGGTGGCGAGCATCGGCGTTGTACGCGCGCATCCAGCGAATGAGGTCGAGCACCTCCTCCGTGTTCCAGGTCCAGAAGTACAGGCCCGAGAGGGCCTTGCCTGGATCGCCCTTTCCGGTCTGGACGTAGGCGTCGACATCGAAGGCTTCCGGCATCGTCGCCTCGATCGCGAAGGCGGAAAAGCCGAGCCGCTCGACCAGGAGCTCGAGCATCCGGTGCTTGAGCTGGAAGAACTCGCGCGTGCCGTGCGTGGCCTCTCCCAGCGAGACCACGCGGGCGTCGCCGACCACGCGGCGCAGGGGCTCGAGGTCGCCGAGACCGCTCCCAGGACGCGCCGTGGCCAGCGGGATGGCGTGATCGTGGATCCAGCGCACGACCTCCACAGGCGGCGGCACGGACGCGGCCAGGTGGTCGATCGGGAGATCGAAGTCCTCGTCCTTCGCCAGCTCGCGGACCAGGGGCGACGCCTCGAAGCCCACGGCCCTGGCCTGGATCGAGTAGCTCGCGGCTGGCAGGCGCACCGCAAAGCGACCAGCGGCGTCCGCGCGCGCGTGGAACTCGTCGCACGCCTCGTTACTGACCCGCGCAAAGCCCACGCTGGCGTCCGCGAGAGCGCTCGCGCCGCGCGCGCGCAGGCGGCCGGTCACGTGCACCCCCGGACCTCCCAGCGCGAGCTGGATCGGCGCCGCACCCGGATGCACCGCGAGGCCGCAGCGGTAGGCCGCCGTGTGCTCGGCGGAGGTGGCCGAAAGGCCGAACTTGCCGGCCGGTGCGTCGAACGAGAAGCGCCCCAGCCGATCGGTCGTTCGCAACCCCGGGGGCTTTCCGGCCTCGGCCTCGACCACCAGCGCCACGGTGGCGCCGGCCACGGGCCTTCCGTCAGGGCCGACCACCGTGCCGGAGACGGTGACGGCGGGCGCCGCGGTGGCGAGGAAGCAGGGGAGCATCAGCGCAAGCGAGCCGAGGAAGGGACTCATGCAGCCTCCTCCGTGGAGCTACGCACTTCGCGTGCCGCATCGTACGGCTGCCAAGGCCGTTGAGATCCCTCGTCGGCTGTACCTGTCGCGTGCTTGTGCGCTGCGCAACCCTTGCCTTGCGCGCAGCCCTTGCGCGGCGGGAAGGTGGTCGCCTGCCAGCCACCGGCGTTACGATCCTAGCATCGTGGCTGGGCCCCTCGGCTTCCGAGTGCCCGCGCTCGAGGACAAGGGGACGCGATGGGAAACGCTGCGCGTGCACTGGGGATGGTGCTGCTGCTGTTCGGACGCATCGCCCACGCCGACAACTTCGACGACGTGCCCCTCGGAGGCAAGACGGCAGCCATGTCAGGCGCCGCGATCGCACGCGGGCAGGACTCGGCCATGCCGGTGCTCAACCCCGCGGGCCTCGCGCTCGTGCCGGCGTCCACGGTGTCGGTGTCGGCGTCGGCGTACTCCCTGCGCTACACGCACCACGACGCCTGGTTCGGTCCGGGGAGGCCCGCCGACTCGACCACCTTCAGCTCGTACCCGTCGGGCCTGGCCTACGTGCTCCATTTCGGGGACCAGGAACGCCCGTTCGTGCTCGGTGCCAGCTTCTCGGCGCCCATGCAGACCAAGCGCTCGATCGTCGGCGGGGACACGGACAGCGCCGGATTCCGCACGCAGGATGCGTTCCTGGCCGACGTCATCCAGTACCAGGCGTCCCTGTCGGCGGCGCTCGGCCTGGGCAAGCTACGCTTGGGCGCCTCGGCGATCCTCGGACACTACGCGGGGACGTTCGTCATCAACAGCGCCCTCTTCGGACGCGGACAAATGGTCTTTCCGAGTCAGAACGAGACCAATACCAGCGACGAGCTGGCGGGCCTCGTCGGCATGCAGCTCGACCTCGACGATCACTGGAGCGTCGGCGCGAGCGCGCGGACGCCGTCGCTGCACCTTGCCGGGTCCGCGTCTGGTCAGGTGGGCAGAGACACCGGCTCGATTACCGGAGGCTTCTCGTTCGCGATCCCCGCGCGCGTCGGTCTCGGCGTGCAGCTGCGCGCGAGCCCGTGGGTGCTCGCGCTGGACCTGTCTCTCACGCTACCCGGTGACGCCGCCTGGAGCTTCGATGGCGGCCATTACGAGACGCAGACCAGTGTTCAAGGCGCGCTCGGCGTGGAACGCACCCTCGAGAGCGGTAACAGCCTACGCGCGGGCGTGTTCGCCCGAAGCTCGAGCTTCGGATACCAGCAGTACACCAAGCTGGGGAATCGCTACGACCCCGCGATCGCGGCCTGGCCGCTGTGGCAGGCAGGCCCCTCCTTCGGCTATGGGATGCGCCTCGGGCCGGTGGACACGACCATGGGCGTGCAGACCTCGGTCGGCGCCGATCGCAAGGGGGTCCCGCTCGAGGGAACCCAGCGGGGCGTTGACCCGATCGCGCCACGCGGCCGGGAGAGCAGCACCTTCGAGATCGGCGTCATCGCCTTCGTGAGCGCGACCGTGGACGTGTCGTTCGAGCAATGCTTCAAGGATCCACGCAAGTGCCCGCACGGCCCCGGCGCCGAGCGCCCCGAGGAGCCCACGCCGTCGCCGAACCTCACGCCGCCTCCACCTCCGCCTCCGCCTCCACCGGCCGAGCCGCCGCGGGAGTGCAACCAGCCCGCCGACTGTGGCAGCCGCGGCGCCCTACCACGCGGCTACCAGTGGGTTTGCAGGAGCGGCAAGTGCGCCATCTCCAAGGGCAAGCGGTAGCCGCCTCGGGCGCCGACTGAAACATGTTCCATTTTGACTAGAACATGTTCTAGAATCGACCCGTCATGCGCGAATGTTATGTGTTCGATGCGGTGCGAACGCCGCGCGGCCGCGGCCGCAAGTCCGACGGGGCCCTGGCGGCGACGACGCCGCTCGAGCTCCTCAAGACCACGCTCACGGCGCTGCGCGAGCGCAACCAGCTCGACACCGCCACCGTAGACGAGGTGATCCTCGGCTGCGTCGAGGCGGTGGGCGAGCAGGGCGCGGACATCGCGCGCCTTGCGGTCCTGTACGCCGGCTACGACCAGCGGGTGCCCGGCGTGCAGGTCAACCGCTTCTGCTCGTCGGGGCTCGAGGCGTGCAACCTCGCCGCCGGCCAGATCCGCGGCGGCTTCTACGACCTCGTGATCGCGGGCGGCGTCGAGAGCATGAGCCGCGTGCCGATGGGCACCGCGGGGGGCGCGTGGTCCACCGATCCCCGCCTCGCGATCGATGCGCACTTCGTGCCGCAGGGCATCTCCGCCGACCTCATGGCGACCTTGCACGGCTACTCGCGGCGCGACCTCGACGCCCTGTCCGCCGAGAGCCACCACCGCGCCGCCGCCGCGTGGGCCGAGGGGCGCTTCGCCCGCTCGATCGTCCCCGTCACCGACCCGCTCGGCCTTGGCGTCCTCGACCGGGACGAGCTCGTGCGGCCCGACGCCACGATCGAGTCCCTCGGCAAGCTCGCCCCGTCGTTCGTCGAGATGGGCGAGAAGTTCGGCTTCGACCAGGTCGCCATCCAGCGCTACCCGAGCGTCGAGCGCATCGCGCACGTGCATCACGCCGGCAACTCGTCCGGCATCGCCGACGGCGCGGCGAATGTCCTGCTCGGCAGCGCCGAAGCGGGCCAGCGCCTCGGCAAGCGCCCGCGCGCGCGCATCGTCGCGGCCGGCTCGATCGGCTCCGAGCCGTGCATCATGCTGACCGGCCCCGCGGACGCCGCGCACAAGGTCCTGGCGCGCGCCGGGATGACGATCGCCGACATCGACCTCTTCGAGGTCAACGAGGCCTTCGCAGCCGTGCCGATGCTGTTTTGTGAGCGCACCGGCGCGTCCCCCGAGCAGACCAACCCGAACGGCGGCGCCATCGCGATGGGTCATCCGCTCGGCGCGACCGGCGCGATCCTGCTCGGCACCGCGCTCGACGAGCTCGAGCGCACCGGCAAGGGCACCGCCCTCGTCACCCTGTGCGTCGGCGCCGGCATGGCGACCGCCACCATCCTCGAGCGGGTGTGAGCGACATGACGATCGACGTACGCAACGAAGACGGGATCCAGATCTGGACCTGGAACGCCAAGGACCGCTCGACCAACGTGGTCGACGGCGACGCGCTCGCGGCGCTCGATCGCGCGCTCGCGGGGCTCAAGGCCGACGGAGCCGCCCGGGGCGCCATCCTGACGTCGGGCAAGGACACCTTCGCAGTCGGCGGGGACCTGCGCCGGATCGAGGCGATGGCGCGCGGCGAGATCGACGTCGCGGCGCTGTCGGCGGGCATCACCGACGTGCTGGCGCTCCTACGCCGGATCGAGACCTGCGGCAAGCCCGTCGTCGCCGCCATGAACGGCAGCGCCGTCGGCGGAGGCTACGAGATCGCGCTCGCGTGCCACCACCGCATCGCCGCCGACGACGCCAGGCTGCAGATCGGCCTGCCCGAGACGCAGTGGGGCCTCTTGCCTGGGGCGGGCGGCACGCAGCGCCTGCCGCGCCTCATCGGCATCCTGCGCGCCGCGCCCCTCCTGCTCGAGGGCAAGAACCTGCGGCCCGCCGAGGCGCTCGCCCAGGGCCTCATCGACCAGGTGGTCCCGCGCGCGGATCTGCTCTCCGCCGCCAAGCGCTGGATCCTCGAGGGCGGCAAGGCCATGCAGCCCTGGGACCAGAAGGGCTACGAGGTCCCCGGCGGTGGCCCCGAGGGCAAGGCCGGGCGCATGTTCTTCACCGGCGCGAACGCGATGCTGCGGGCCAAGAGCGCGGCGCTGTACCCCGCCGGGCGCGCGACGCTGAGCGCGATGTACGAGGGCCTGCAGCTGCCGCTCGAGCGTGCGACCCGCGTGGAGACGCGCCTGTTCGTCGAGCTCCTGTGTGGCCCCGTGGCACGCCGCATGTTGCGGACGCTGTTCCTCGGCGTGCAGAGCGCGCAGAAGGGCGCGCGCCGGCCCAAGGACGTGCCGCCATTCGAGCCGTCCAAGGTCGGCGTCCTCGGCGCGGGCCTGATGGGCTCGGGCATCGCGGCGGCGTGCGCGCAGGCGGGCCTCGAGGTCGTGCTGCTCGATCGCGACCTCGCGGCCGCCGAGCGCGGCAGGGAAGCCCTGCGCAAGCAGCTCGACCGGCAGGTCGAAAAGGGGCGGATGGCGGCGGAGAAGCGCGATCGCATGCTCGCACGCATCACGCCCACGGCCGACTTCACCGCGCTCGCCGGCGCGACCCTGGTGGTCGAGGCGGTGTTCGAGGACCGCGCGATCAAGGCCGACGTCACCCGCCGCGCGGAGGCCGTGGTCGACCCCGGAGCGATCTTCGGCACCAACACGTCGACGCTGCCGATCACCGGTCTGGCCGAGGCGTCTAGGCGCCCCGAGTCCTTCCTCGGCATGCACTTCTTTTCGCCGGTCGAGCGCATGCAGCTCGTCGAGGTCATCCGCGGCCGGCAGACCAGCGACCGCGCGCTCGCCGCCACGCTCGACTTCGTGCGCCGCATCGGCAAGACGCCGATCGTGGTCAACGACAGCCGGGGTTTCTACACGAGCCGCGTGTTCGGCACCTACCTCACGGAGGGCTCGGCCCTCCTGCTCGAGGGCGTGCGCCCGGCCTTGATCGAGAACGCGGGGCGCATGTCCGGCATGCCCATGCCGCCGCTCCAGCTCGCGGACGAGGTGGGCCTTGCGCTCATGCATCAGGTGCGCGAGCAGACGAAAAAGGACCTCGGCGGCGCGCTGCCCGACAATCCCACGGCGCGTGTCCTCGACGTGGTGGTGGGCCAGCTCGGCCGCACCGGCAAGCGCGACGGCAAGGGTTTTTACGACTATCAGAGCGGCGACAAGCAGCTCTTTGCCGGCCTGTCCGCGCACTTCCCGCCGGCGGCCGAGCAACCGGCGGTGGAGGCTCTCATCGAGCGCTTCCTCTACGTCCAGGCGCTGGAGGCGGCACGCTGCATGGAGGAGGGCGTCCTCTTGGCGGCGGAGGACGCCGACGTGGGCGCGGTGCTCGGCTGGGGCTTCGCGCCCTACACCGGCGGGCCGCTCTCGCTCATCGACACCGTCGGTGCGGCGCGCTTCGTCGCGCGTTGCACGGCGCTGGCGGCGCAGCACGGCCCGCGCTTTGCCCCGCCGGCGCTCCTCGTGGAGATGGCCGCCAGCGGCAAGAGGTTCTACTAGTGCTGCCCGCCAAGATGTTGATGACCTCGGCGCGGGCCCGCGGAACAGGACACAGGAGACCGGCAACAGGAGACCGGCAACAGGCAATGTCGGATTCCGAAACTTGCCCGTTGCCGGTTGCCAGTTTCCCGTGTCCGGTCTCCTGTTCCGAGGAGCCGTGGAGAGAAATCGTCGCGTGCGAGTGCTCCGGTCTCCTGGCAACCGAGGAGGACACATTGTCCGAATGCCGTCCAACTTCTAACGAGTGGCACTAGACATGCGCGTCGTCGTGGATACGGAACAGTGCGAGGGCAACGCCAAGTGCATGCGCATCTGCCCCGAGGTCTTCCGGGTGGACGAAAACGACAAGCTGCACATCCTCGTCGAGCAGCCCGACGAGGCCCTGCGTCAACGCGTCCAGCTCGCCGTGGGCCGCTGCCCCCGCCAGGCCCTCAGGCTCCTCGAGGAGTAGGTCTGTCTCAGGCCGCGAGCTCGGCGAGGAGCTGCATGGCCTCGCGCTGCTGCGTGCCGATGACGAGCGTGCCGACCTTCGACGCCTTCCAGGCCGCGAACCGGTCGCGGATGCGCTCCTTCGGACCCACCAGATGCAGCGCGTCCACCAGCGCATCCGGCACCGCGGCCACGGCCTCCTTGCGCTTGCCGGCGAGATAGAGGTCCTGGATGCGGATGGCGTCCGCCTCGTAGCCGACGCGGCGGATGTACTCGTTGTAGAAATTCTTGTCCCTGGCGCCCATGCCGCCGATGTAGAGGGCCAGGCTCTCCTTGAGCGGCGCGCGGCACGCGTCGAGGTCGTCGCCGAGGATCACCGCCACCGTCGGTGCGACATCGAAGCGATCGAGGCCCTTGCCCGGCACCCTCGCGAAGCCCTCGGCGAGGTTCTGCTCGATCACGTCGAACCGCTCCGGGTGCATGCACGTCAGCAGCATCCCGTCCGCGATCTCCGCGCTCATCGCCTGGCTCTTCGGCGCCATCGAGCCCGTGTAGATCGGGATGTCCTTGCGCCCGTGAAGGATGCTGCGCAGGGGCTTGCCGAGGCCGGTCGCACCGGGGCCGCGATACGGGATCTGGTAGCGCTCGCCCGAGAACTCGAGGTTGTGCTCGCGCGCGAAGATCTGGCGCACGATGGTCACGTACTCGCGCAGCCAGGTCAGGGGCTTTTCGAACGGCACGCCGTGCCAGCCCTCGACCACCTGCGGTCCGCTCGTCCCGAGCCCCATGATGAAGCGGCCGCCCGAGAGCGCGTCGAGGGTCATCGCGGTCATCGCCGCGTTGGCCGGGGAGCGGCCCGGCAACTGCATGACGCAGGTGCCGAGCTTGATCTTGCTGGTCTGCGCGGCGATCCAGGCGAGCGGGCTGATCGCGTCCGAGCCCCAGGCCTCCGCGGTCCACACCGAGTCGTAGCCGAGGCTCTCGGCCTGGCGGATGAAGTCGATGTCGATCGCCACGCGGGCGCCGGAGTAACCCACTTGCAAGCCAAGTCGCATGACCCGATCGAACACCGCCCATGCGAGCGCGGCAAGGAAAAAATGAAACATGTTCTACCAAAAATGGAACGTGTTCCATTTCTCGTTTGCGGTGGCGCCAAGGCGCGTGCTACGCGAGAGCATGGCCGTGCGCTTCGAGGAGCTGACGGTGGGAGACGGACCCGAGCCGCTCGAGATCGGACCGGTCACGCGCACCGACTTCGTGCGTTACCAGGGCGCCTCGGGCGACATGAACCCGATCCACCACGACGAGCCGTTCGCGCAGGCCGCCGGCTACCCGGCGCCACTGGCGGTAGGCATGTTCCAGGCAGGGGCGCTGGCCTCGTGGGCGGCCGACTGGCTCGGCCCCGAGAACGTGCGCCGAACCCGCGTGCGCTGGGTCGAGCAGGTGTGGCCGGGCGACGTGCTCTCGCTTGGCGCCCGCGTCATCGCAAAGCGCGAGGAGGGCGGCCAGCGCTGGGTGGACCTCGAGCTCGTGTGTACCCGCAAGCAGGGCGGCGTGGCCGTCCAGGCCTGGATGAGCTTCGTGCTGTGACGCCCTCCGCCGGCGGCCCTCGTGCGATCGTCCAATAGGGCGTCACAGGCGGGCTGACCGCCATGCGCCGGCCATCGCCCCAATGGCGCTGCAATCGCAAATCGACGCCGTTCGGCCGGCAATCGCAAGGGGTGGGGGCCCGTGAGGACTTGTCCGAACGGGGAGGGGATGCTCGGCATCCCCTCTGCGGCCGTCGTCCGCGACGGCCGATCGCTACACGGGCTGACCGCCATGCGCCGGCCATCGCCCCAATGGCGCTGCAATCGCAAATCGACGCCGTCCGGCTGGCAATCGCAAGGGGTGGGGGCCCGTGAGGACTTGTCCGAACGGGGAGGGGATGCTCGGCATCCCCTCTGCGGCCGTCGCCCGCGACGGCCGATCGTCAACTAGTGCGGCGGCTGCCACAGCTCGACGCGGTTCCCCTCCGGGTCCATGACCCAGCCGAAGCGGCCGTACTCGCCGTCCTCGATCCGATCGTCGACCGGGGCCCCCGCGGCGCGAAGCTGCGCCAGCATGGCGTCGAGGTCGTCCACGCGAAAGTTCACCATGAACGCGGCCTCGCTCGGCCGGAAGTACGTCGTGTCTGCCGAGAAGGGGTTCCACACCGTGCACGCGTCACCGCGCGCATCGTGCTCGCGCCAGCCGAAGCGCGCCCCGCCCCACTCCTCGATCGGCACTCCCAGGAGGTCGCGGTAGAACGCCCTCAGTCGCTCGGGATCCTTGGCCTTGAAGAAGAGTCCCCCGATGCCGCGCACACGCTCCATGCGAGGAGCCTAACGCAGGTCACGGCGCCTTCGGGAACTTGTCGAGATCGACCTGCGAGAGGGCGAAACGGATGAGCTCGCTCTTGTTGGCCTTGGTGTGACCGCGCCGCTTGAGCTCCGCGACCCTCTCCTCGAGGCGCGCGATGTCCTCGTTGTAGAGCGAGATGCACACGATCTTGTAGTGCACGGGCTTGGCCTTCTCGGGCTTCCTGGGCGGCACGGGCGCCTCCACCCGGGTCACGGCCGGTGCGGCGTAGTAGCCCTGCTCGAGCGCGGAGACCTCGTCGAGCGGCGAGCCTGCTGGGCCGAAGGCCCGGGAAACGCCATTCCTCATGAGCTTCATGCTCCCCCCAGCGTGACGAACTTGTCGACCAGGCGCCGGTAGTCGTCGGCAGAGGTGCTGAGCGGCGCGTACTCGAAGATCGTCTGCTTGTGCGCCGGCGCCTCGGCCAGGCGCGTCGAGCGGCGCACCGGATCGAGGCAGCGCTCGCCGAAGTGATCCCGCAGCGTCTCGATGGCCTCCTTGGCCAGGTTCACGCGTGCGTCGTAGAAGGTGGGCACGACGCCCGAGATGCGCACGCCGTGGCCGAGCTGCCGGTCGACCTCGCGCAGCGTCTGCAACACCTGCTTGACGCCCACCAGCGCGAGGTAGTCGCAGGCGACGGGGATCAGCACCTCGTCGGCGAACATGAGCGCGTTCTGGTTGAGCAAGCTCAGCGACGGACCGCAATCCATCACGACGTACTGATAGCGCCGGTCGGCCGGGGCCATGCGCTTCGACAGCACCTGCGCGCGGTCCGCGTCGTCACGGCGTGCGAGCCACACCTCGGCCGCCGCCAGCGAACGGTCGCTGGTGATGCAGTCGAGGTGCCCGCGCACAGGCACCGCGGTGACCAGCGGGTCCGCGCCGTCGACCATCACGTGATAGAGCGTGCGCTCACCGCGGATGCCGAGCGACGCCCCGATGTTGCCCTGCGCGTCGCCGTCGATGAGCAGGACGTCGTGCCCGCGCTCGGCCACCCCCGCCGCGAGGTTGATCGCGGTGGTGGTCTTTCCTGTGCCGCCCTTCTGGTTGATGACGGCGATGCGCCGCGCCCGCCGGGGACGGTGCTGGCCATCGCCGATCGAGGCCGCGCGGCAGACCGTCGTGCAGAAGTACCGGCGCTCGCCGCCGACGCTGGCGGTCTGGTAGACGAGCTCGACGGAAAAGCGCCTGCCACAGGTCGTGCACGCGTGCTCGCCGGGCGATGGTTCCACGAGGTCATTTCAGGCTCCGGATCGCGGGTGCGCAAGTTTTCGGGCTTCTCAGGAGGGCCGGCGCGCACGCCACCCTGTTTGGGCCTGGCGTGCCGCCGGCTTCGGCCGGAAGATCTTGCGCCATGGCTCCGCTCGACGACCTCCTCGTCTTCGACCTCACGCGCGTGCTCGCGGGGCCGTTTTGCACCATGCTGCTCGGCGACCTCGGCGCCCGCGTCGTCAAGCTCGAGCACCCCGATGGCGGCGACGACACCCGAGCGTTCGGGCCGCCGTTCCAGAACGGCGAGGCGTGCTACTTCCTGTCGGTCAACCGCAACAAGGAGTCGGTCGCGATCGACCTCAAGGCGCGCGGCGGCCGCGAGCTGGCCCGGCGCCTGGCGCTGCGGGCCGACGTGCTCGTCGAGAACTTTCGCCCCGACGTGCTCGGGCGCCTGGGCCTCGGCCACGACGAGCTGCGCCGCGAGAATCCCCGCTTGATCTACTGCTCGATCTCGGGCTTCGGCCACACGGGCGAGCCCTCGTGGGTGGCGCGCGGAGGGTACGACCTCGTGGTGCAGGGCCTTTCCGGCGTGCAAGCGCTGACGGGCACGCCCGAGGGCCCGCCGACCAAGGTCGGCCTGCCCATCGCGGACCTCGTGGCGGGCCTACACGGCGCGCTCGGTGTTCTCGCGGCGCTGCACGCGCGCTCCCGGACGGGGCGCGGCCAGCACGTCGACATCAGCATGTTCGAAGCGCAGGTGTCGCTCCTTTCCTACTACGCCGGCATCCACCTCGGCACCGGCGCGGTGCCCGGGCGCTTCGGCAACGCGCACCCGACCATCCACCCCTATCAGACCTACGCGGCCCGGGACGGGCACCTCAACATCGCGTGCGGCAACGACGGCATGTTCCGCGCGTTCGCGGGTGCGCTCGGCATGCCCCAGCTGGCCGACGATCCGCGCTTTTCGACCAACCCCCAGCGCGTGCAGCATCGTGCCGCGCTCGACGCGCTGCTCGTTCCGCGCTTGGCCGAGGAGCCGGTCGACACCTGGCTCGAGCGGCTCGATGCGGCCGGCGTGGCCTGCGGGCCGATCCTCGGGGTCGGCGAGGTGCTCGCGCACCCCCAGCTCGCCGCCCGCGGCATGCGCGTCGAGGTGCCCCACCCCACCCTCGGCACGCACCGCACGCTGGGTGTTCCCGTGCGCCTGTCCGAGACCCCTGGCGCGGTGCGCACGGCACCCCCGCTCCTCGGCCAGCACACGCGGAGCGCGCTCGGCGAGCTGCTCGGGCTCGACGTGACCACGCTAGAGCACCTGCTCGCGCGCGATCCCTGACACGGTCGCTCGAAATGACGATCAACCCCGCGATCGACCCTGTCACCGCGGCCGCCGGGCCCCAAGGCCGCGAAGGGACCCGCAGGGCGGATCCTGGGGGCGGGAGAAACACCACCGGGTTGGCATTTCTGCCAACCCGGTGAGAGGCGGCCCGTTCAGGCGTGGTACGTTCGTGGGGAGGGGGAAGCTTGGCGCGCACGCGGGTCCGGATCGCTCGATCGAACGCGCCGCACGCGCGGGAGGCCGTGCACGCGCTCGCCACGTCGATGGAGCTGCCTCGCGAAGGCGCGCGGGGCTTCTTGCTCTGCTTCGCCGCACCCTGCTACGACGCCGGTGAGCTCGGCCGGGCGCTCGGCGAGCTGCCGCTGCCGGCCTTCGGGTGCACCACCGCAGGGGAAATCTCGCCCGCCGGCTTCTCCGAGGACAGCCTCGTCGGCGCCTGGATCGACGCGCCCGGGGCAGGCCTCGGCGCTGCGGTGCTCGAGGGGGTCGACCGCGCCGACTTCGCCGCCGGTCGCGACACCGTGGAACGAGCCGCGGCGGCGCTGGGCGAGCCTGTGAGCGCGCTCGACCCACGCCGCCACGTCGCCCTCCTCCTGTGCGACGGCGTGACCGGCCGGGAGGAGACGCTCGCAGCCTCGATCGCCGCCACGATGCCCGAGATCTCGCTGGCGGGCGGCTCCGCCGCGGCCGGTGGCGCGTACACCGCCGCACACCTCTTCTGCCACGGCCGGACCTTGACCAACGCGGCCGTCCTGCTGCTCCTGCGGTGGGATGCGCCGTTTCAGGTGCTCAAAGCGGATCACCACGAGCCGACCGATGCACGTACCGTCGTCACGCGCGCGGATCCCGAACGCCGGCTGGTCTTCGAGCTCGACGGCCGGCCGGCCGCGGAACGCTACGCGCAGCTCCTAGGTCTCTCGCCGGAGACGCTCGACGTCGCCAGCGCATCGGCATGCCCCTTCGCCTGCTTCGTGGACGGCGTGCCCTACGTGCGCTCGGTCAGCGCTCTCGAGGGCCAGGCACTGCGCTTCGCGTGCGCCGTGGCCGAGGGTGTGGTGCTGCGCCTGACGCGGGCCACCGATCTGCCTGCGTCGACGGCGCGCGCGCTCGAGGGCGCCCGAGCTCGGCTCGGCTGCGAGCCCGCGCTCCTCGTCGCGTTCAACTGCCTGGGTCGTTACCTCGTCGCCAAGCGCGAGGGAACGGTCGGCGCGCTCGGCGGGGTGCTGGCTTCGGTGCCCGTGATCGGCTTCAACACGTATGGCGAGCAGCACGGCGGCTTGCACATCAACCACACGCTGACCGGCGTGCTCCTGGGACACTAGTGCTGCCCGCCAATAGTTGGACCGCACTTGAGCTCGAAGCAGCCTTCGCCTGCCAGCGGGCCGCAGCACTCGCGCCGCGTGCGCAAGACGAGCACCTAGGGCCGCTCGTCGAACCCGCTGACTTCACTGGAATCACGGTCAGCTCGCGCTCTGCGCTCGCGAGTGCCGCACGCAGGGCGTTCGACGATTTCTCTCCACGACTCTGCTCCGATCAACCTTCTGACGGGCGGCACTAGCGCGATGGCGAGCAAACCGGGGGGATCGCCGCCGTCCGGACGGGGCCGCACGCCGCGGGTGCCCACCTCGTCGCCGGACGAAGCCGCGCTGCGCGAGGAGCTCGCGGCCGCTCGCCGGACGATCGACAAGCTCACGGAAGTGGTCGAGCGGGGCGTGCAGACCGCCCCGCAGTTCGCGCTGTTCGAAGCCACCGCTCGGCTCGAGGCGGTCATCGCCGCCCGCACGCGCGAGCTCGAAGAGAAGACGGGGGCGCTCGAGAACGCCAACGGCGAGCTGCAACGCATGACGAGCGACCTCGACCACATCGTCCGGCAGCGCACGCGCATGCTGGCCGAGAGCGAGGCGCAGCTGCGCAAGAAGAACGCCGAGCTGGCGCGCATGAACCGTACGAAGAGCGAGTTCATCTCGATCGCCGCGCACGAGCTGCGCACGCCGCTGACGAGCATCGTCGGCTACCTCGACCTCATCCAGCAGGGACGCCTCGGGGCGGTGCCCGAGCCGCTCAAGCGCCCGCACGCCTCGCTCTACCGGAACGCGCAGCGGCTCAAGCGCCTGGTCGAGGACATGCTCGACGTCAGCCGCCTCGAGATCGGCCGGATGCGCCTCAAGCGCGCGCAAAAAAGCCTCGACGACGTCGCCCGCGGTGCCATCGCCGAGCTCGAGGCCTTCGCCGCCCAGAAGCGGCATCGCATCGACTTCGAGCCCGGCGGAGTCGACGACATCGACATCGACGCCGACAAGATCCACCAGGTGGTGGCGAACCTCCTCGCCAACTCCATCAAGTACACGCCCGAGGGGGGCTTCATCGTGGTGGCCACTGGGCGCTCGGGCGAGCAGGCCCTCTTGCGCGTGCGCGACAACGGTATCGGCATCCCGGCGGCCTCGATCGAACGCCTGTTCGAGCCCTTCTCCGAGGTGACCGCGCCCGAGCACCACACCTCCGGTGGGCCGGACTCGGCGGGTCTCGGCCTCTACATCGCTCGCGGCATCGTCGAGCTACACGGCGGCGACATCACGGTGGCGAGCGAGGAGGGGCGCTTCACGGAGTTCACGGTCCGGCTGCCCACGCGGGCGCTCGAAGCGAGCTGATCTTCTTCCCAGGAGGCGACGTGCCGGCCAGGACGGCCGCAGCAAGGGGCGCTACTTCTTCTTCTTGTCCTTCTTGGCAGCCTTTTTCTCGGCTTTCTTCTTGACGGCAGACTTCTTCTTGCCGTCGGCTTTGGCCTTCTTGCCTGCCTTTGCCTTGGTCGGCGCCACCTTCTTGGCGGCCTTGCCGACCTTCTTCTCCGGCTTGCCCGCCTTGGACGATTTCGCCTTGGCTGCTGCGGCCTTGGCCGCCGGCGCGGCGGCCTTGCCAGCCGGTGCCTTGCCAGCCGGTGCCTTGCCAGCCGGTGCCTTGCCAGCCGCAGCCTTGCCAGCCGGCACCTTGCCCACCGCAGCCTTGCCAGCGGGCGCAGCGGGGTCCGCCGCCCCCTTCGCTTTGGCCGGCGCAGCCTTGCTGGCAGCCTCTGGGGAGGACGGGGCTGCGGGCGCCGCGGCCTTCTTGCTCTTGGAGGGCGGCGGCGGCGGCGGCGGCGGCGTCTCCCACCGCTTGCCCTTGCCCTTGCCCGACGTGGGACCTTGAGGCAGCGTCAACGGTCCAGCCTTCCAGCCGTGCACCAGAAGGCGCCGCTCGTCGTGGAAGGTCACCTCGATCTTGCCAGGGACGTTGGGCGTCTCGAGGATCACCTCGCTGACGAAGCCCACCCCGAATTTCGGGTGGCTTATCATGGCGTTGTCGTCGTAGGTTTCGCGCGGTGAGTACTCCCGCGCCTTGCGGGAGTCGTGTTTCTTGAAGAACTCCTCGTACGTGAGCTTCTTGGCGAGCGCGCGCTTCTTGGCCGAAATCGGCTCCGGGGCCTCGTCCTCGGGCTCACCCCGAGGCTTGCGGTACGAGTGGACGTCGCCGCACACGCCACACTGCACGCGCCGGATCTCATCCTCGAAGCGCGTCATCACCGTGTGGGTGGTGTCCGCTTTGCATTTCGGGCAGAACGCTTCGACTTCGCC
This sequence comes from Myxococcales bacterium, assembly GCA_023248855.1. Lineage (GTDB taxonomy): Bacteria > Myxococcota_A > Polyangia > JAHFDS01 > JAHFDS01 > JAHFDS01. The sequence goes on along the minus strand of JAHFDS010000073.1, from coordinate 5,790 downwards.
CCCAACTTCCTCGTAGTCGTCGTCGAAGATGAAGGAGTCCATCGAGGTCAGTGCTTCCGATAACATGGGTGTCTGGTCTGCGCAATTCCAAACTCGCCGCGTCTCGTGATAGCCGAGGTGATCGATGATCCAGGTCCACGCTGGGGGCTGCCATTGTGGCGCCGTCCGCTTCGAGGTCGACGTGCAAGAGGCCGTCGCCTACGACTGCAACTGCTCGATCTGCCAGAAGAAAGGCTTCCTGCATCTGATCGTTGGGCAGACCGCGCTGCGCGTTCTCTCGGGTCGGGAGGCCCTCTCGGAGTACCGATTCGGTACGGGGGTGGCCCGCCACTACTTCTGCCGGACCTGCGGAATCCACCCGTTCTACGTGCCTCGCTCGCACCCGGACGGCTGGGACGTGAACGTCCGCTGCCTGGACGGTGAGCCGCTGCGCGACTTCCGGATCGAGCCGTTCGACGGCCGCAACTGGGAGGCCTCGGTCGGGTCTATCCAGACCGAGCCGGCCCGCTGATCCCGGCCGCGGTTGCCCGGCAGACAAAGCCACGCGAATCCTGCTAGGATTCCTGCTGGTTTGTCCGATTCGCAGGTTCCCCAGGAGATCCAGGTCCCATGCCGCCGCTGGTCCGATCTGCGGACCTTCCGGGACGTGAGCCTGCAGCAAGGCTTCGTATTCATTCGTGGGCAAGCCCCGGCCCCGACGGGTACGCCGCTCGTCGTGACGCTCACGCTGCCCGACAACCGAAAGCTGCGCTTCCGAGGACAGGTCGGCAACGTCCTCGACCCGGCGGCCGCCGCCGCCCACGGGCGCCACCCGGGTTTCCAGGTGATGTTCGAGCCGCTCGACGAGAACCAGTGGCAGTGGCTCAACCGGCAAGTGCAGACGCAGGATCCGGCGCCGGACCCGGTGCTCGTGGACTTTCTCACCGGCGAGCTCGAGCGCCTCGAGCGCCTCGATCCCTTCACCCTGCTCGGGCTCAAGCGGCAATGCACCCAGAAGGAGGTGGACGACGGACGTGCGGCGTTCGCCCAGACGTGGCATCCGACCCGCTACTCCACGGCTCCCTACGAGGCCAGGCAGCTCGCGGCGTCGATCGGAAACCTGGGCGAGGCCGCATATGCGCGGCTCGAGACCCCAGAGCTGCGCGCCGAGGCTTTCGCTGCGCTCTGCGCCGGCCAGAGCATGCGGACGCAGCTGCCGGCCGAGCTGCCGGCCGAGCACGAGCGCCTCGGCGCCGACCACGGCCACCTGCTCGAACAGGTGCGTGTTGCCCAAAAACAGCAGCGCTGGGGGGAGATCGTGCGACTCTATGGCCTCGCGCTCAAGGACGAGCCCGGCAGCAAGCCGCTCCAGAGCGGCTTTTTTTACGCGCAAGCGCAGCAGGCGCTGCTGACCGGGGACGCGAGCCTCGCGATGCAGCGCTGCCAACAGGCCGTCGCCATCGACGACAAGAACATCGACGCCGTGCGCCTCCTGCGCAAGCTGACCGAGCAAGAGACGGAGCGCAACAAGAGCGGCTTGCGCAACCTCTTCCGCAAGAAGAAGTAGGCGCGCCCGGCCTCACTCCTGCCAGGGCACGCTGAAGATCGGAAACAGGCCCTTGATGCCCTTGAGCACGACGGGCGTGAGCTCGTCGCACGAGACCGTGGGCTGTGCACCGTCACGCACCTCGCGCGAGAGGAGGATCTCGCCGGCCCCTGCGACACCGACGAGGCGAGCCGCCACGTTGACGCAGCTGCCGATGGCCGTGTAGCTCAGGCGCGCGGCGCTGCCGATGTTGCCCACCACGGCCTCGCCGGCATGGATGCCGATGCCGAGCTGGATGCGATCGCGCGCCTCACGCCCCTGGTTCCACGCGGCGAGCCGCCGCAAGAGCGCCACCGACGCGCGGACCGCGCGCAGCGCCTCGTCACCGTAGGCGATCGGCGCGCCGAAGAACGCCATCGCGCCATCGCCGAGGAACTTGTCGAGCGTCCCGCGATGCGCCATCACGATCTCGGTCACGATGGTCATGATCTCGTTCAGGACGCCCACGACCTCGCGCGGATCGCGCGCCTCGGAGAACTCGGTGAACCCTCGAATGTCGCAGAAGAGCACGACGATGGGCTTCTTCTCGCCGTAGAGCTCGAGCCGGTAGCCTCGCTCGAGCATCTCGGTGACGACCTCGGGGGCCACATACTTCTCGAAGGTCGCGAGGAGGAGCGCCTTGTCACGCGTGCGGTTGAAGATGTTCTGGACCCGCAGCACGAGCTCCTGCTGCGAGAAGGGCTTGCGCAGGTAATCGTCGGCGCCAAGGCCGAGGCCCGCGACCATGAGGCCTTCCTCCTGTGACGCGGTCAGCATGACGACCGGCAAGGAGCGCAGCTGAGGGTCCGCCTTGAGCGCGCGCACGAGGCCGAGGCCGTCGAGGTTCGGCATCTGGATGTCGGTGATGACGAGGTCGAAGGGCTCCTTGCGCGCGAGCGCGAGCGCCTCGACACCATCGGCGGCCTCGGCGCACTGCATGCCCTGCTCGACCAGGATGTCGACCAGCATCTCGCGCACCACCGGGGAGTCGTCGGCGACCAGAACGCGACGGCAGGGGGTGTCGGCGACAGGCAAGCCCATCGAGCTTACGCCGGCGCGGGCCCGTCGCAAAACCGCGGGTCAGCGGGGGAGCCCCGGGGGTCGAAGCGCCGCGTGACCGCGCGTGCCGCGGCGCGGTAGTCCTCGAGCGAGCCCGTGACGGCCACGACGAAGGCCTGGCCGAAGCAGCGGACGCGCGCGGCGTGGTCGTGCATGGAGAAGCCGCGAGGCAACGGGAACGAGCGCACGACGAGGCGGCCGCGATCGATGGTGGGCGCGGGAATCGCCCGCGGCTGTGCGACCCGGGCGAGCGCCCGCTCGAGCGCACTGCGCGGGGCGCGCGCCGGACCGAGGTGATGCGTGAAGATGGCCTGCTCGCGGGCGAAGTGCTCGAGCGTGAGGTCGGCGAGCGCGTGGAATCGGCGCGCCCCGCGGGGCACAGCGAGACCCTGGACGAGGCCGCGCACGAGCGTCCGCGAGGTCTCGTCGAACAGGATCGGCAGCGGGCCCTCGACGAGCGCTTCAGCCAGCGCGGCCTGGCCACGGGTCCGGGCCGCGTGCGCAGCGAGGGCGTAGAGCACCGTGGGCACCGAGTCGGCGAAGATGCCCCGGTTGGTGCGACGCAGGACGTCGTCGGTGGCGTCCGCGAACCGATCGAGCAGGTCGGAGCCGGCGCGCCGCACGAGCCGGCCGACCAGGCCGTGCAGGCGGCTCTGCGAGAGGCCCTCGATGACCTGCGCGATGCCGAGCACGGCGACGACCGGCCACGGGTACTCGAAGGCGGTGCGACGGCCGAGCGCGACGTAGCCCGCGATACGCGTGAAAAGGCTGACATTGTAGCGTCGCACGAACCTGTGCGCGTCCACCATCGCGGCCTTCTGGGCGGCGAGGAGCTCTGGGCGCAGCGACTCGGGGATCGCGGCGAGCGCCTCCTCGTGGCGCCGTACCGCCTGGGCGAGCGCCTCGGCCGGCAAGGCGAGCAGGTCCTCGCCGGCGAGCTGGAAGCTCTGCGTGCCGGGGCCGAGGTGGGCGCGCAGGGCGTCGATCACGACGCCGCTCCGGCGCGCACGGACCAGGTGGAGGCAAGCACGCGGGGGTCATCGGAGGCCTCGCACCCGAGCGCGGTGGCGAGGCGCTCGGCGCGCGCGCGCGCGGCGTCGAGGTCGATCCCGTGCAAGCGAGGCGGAGCGTCTGCGAGCTTGGGTGCGGCGCGCGCGCAGAGCTTGCGGGTGCCCTCGGGCTTTCCCTGAGCGAGCTTGTAGAGCGCGGTCGCGAGCTGGATGAGGCCCTGGATCCAGCGGCGCTCGGGGTCGGTCGCCTGGTTCCACGCGAGCTCCCAGTGCTCGTGCGCCGCATAGTAGTCACCGACTTCGTAGGCTTCGAGGCCGAGCGCGAGGGCGTGCTGGTCGTCGGCAGAGAGCATGGTGATGCGTCTCGATCCCGGGCCTCAGAACACGACCGTCTTGTTGCCGTACACGAGCACGCGATCGTCGAGGTGTGCCCGCACCGCGCGCGCGAGCACGACCTTCTCGAGGTCGCGGCCCTTGCGCACGAGATCGTCGACGTCGTCGGCGTGGGTGGTCCGGACCACGTCCTGCTCGATGATCGGGCCCGCGTCGAGCTCGGCGGTGACGTAGTGGCCTGTGGCGCCGATGAGCTTGACGCCGCGCTCATGGGCGCGGTGGTACGGCCTCTCGCCGACGAAGGCGGGCAGGAAGCTGTGGTGGATGTTGATGACCGGCACGGCGACGTGGGTGAGGAAGTCACCGGAGAGGATCTGCATGTAGCGCGCGAGGACCACCAGGTCGACCTGGGCCTCGGCCAGACGCTCGACCAGGGCCTGTTGCTGGGCGGCCTTGGTCTCGGGCGTGACCGGCAGGTGGTGGAACGGCACGCCAAAGGTGCGTGCAACGTCGCCTGCATCCGCGTGATTCGAGAGGACGCAGGCGACGTCGGTGGCGAGCTCGCCGGCACGGTGACGCAAGAGCAGGTCCCACAGGCAGTGGTCCTGCTTGGACACCAGGATGGCGGTGCGCTTGCGCTGGTCCGCCCAGACGAGGCGGAACGTCATCCCCAGTGATTCGCACTTGCGGCCGATGACGGTACGAAGATCGGCGAGGTCGGGCAGCTCGAACTGGATGCGCTGAAAGAACATGCCGGCGCCGCGATCGAGGTGCTGGTCGGCGTGCAGGATGTTGGCACCTAGCTCATAGAGCAGGTTCGCGATCGCCGCAACGAGGCCCTTTCGGTCTGGGCAGGAGATGAGAACGGTGGCCTTGCGGCACTCCATCCGCGCACAATGCCCCTTCCCGCCCGCCGCGCCAAGCCCCTCCCCATCGGGGTTCGGAGCACAGGGGCCTCGGGGTGACGGCCGGGGCCCGGGCTCGGCCGCGGCCTTGCGGCCTTGCGGCCTCGGACCGTGGTCAGTGCCCGACCGTTGGTCGAGCTCGAGGCGGCCGTCGGAGAACGGAACCAGCAGGCCGGGCCGCTGGTTGTAGATGGCGTGCCGAGACGGTCGACGAGCGGCCACCCTGGCTCGGCCTGCGGCCAAGACGCTCGTCGGCGTCGGCCCGGCCTTGGCCCGCGTCGATCTCGTAGATGTCGCGGATGAGCGAGACCGCCACGGAGGCGCGTGCGTCTCCGGCGTCGAGCGCCTCGACCCACGGCTGCCGCGCATGCATCCAGCAGCCGACCCGGATGACCCTGGCGTTCGGCCCAGCGGAGAGCGCCTCCAGGCCCGAATTATGCGTCGGCCTGGATGTGTATGCCGTGCGGCGGCGCAGAAACTCCTGGGGCCATTTCCCCTCCCAGGTTGAGCGTGTAGACCCGCAACCGCACCCCTGGCGCCAGCTCCCCACTTTTCCTTTGACAGCCCAGGAGCAGCCGGCTAGAGATCTCGCCTTGGGTTGCGAGACCCATTTTGGGGTGGTAGTTAAGTTGGTTATAACGCCGGCCTGTCACGCCGGAGGCCGCGGGTTCAAGTCCCGTCCACCCCGCCAGAAATCGCTAACAATCCCGTCTGTTTAGGTCGCACGAACCCCGATTGTAGTAAGGACTGTAGTAAGCCGCTCGGCGGCTGACGGGATTCCGCGACCTTGGCGCGAGGCATGACGCGATGCGGTGGCCGCTCGCGCAGCTCGATGCGGAGCTTGCCGACCTCCTCGCAGAGCAGGCTCCACGGCAGCGTCGTGTAGAGGTCGACGATGTCGCCGCGCGGCCCGTGGGTC
>JAHFDS010000446.1 GCA_023248855.1 Myxococcales bacterium | reverse complement strand
CCACCCGCCCCGATCGGCACGTCGATGGGGTGGTCGAGACCGCGGACGCGACGAGCGGCTGCGTGGGCTGTCATGGCCAGCCGCCGGCGACCGGCGCGCACGTCGCGCACCTCCGTAGCGGGAGCCTGTCGCATCCGATCGGCTGCACCGAGTGCCACCTCGTGCCCGCGCAGATCACCGACGCCGGCCACATCCGCGGCGCCGACGGCCGCCTCGACGGCCAGGGTGCGGAGCTCTCCTTCGGCGCGCTGGCGAGCGCGAGCCCGACCGCGTACCCGCGCTCCGCGGCGCCCAGCTACGCGTCCGGCCGCTGCAGCAACGTGTACTGCCACGGCGCCACGCTGGCCGACGGTCGCGCCCGCAACACGCAGCCGGTCTGGAATGGCGGCGCCGGGCAGGCCGCGTGCGCAGAGTCACACCACGAGCGCGCCGTGCGCCAGCTGCCACGGTCAGGTGATCGACCCGAGCGGCCTCTTTCTACGGCCGGACCTGCATCTGGATGGTCGCGTCCAGCTCGACGCGGGCATCGCGTGCACGAGCTGCCACGGCCAGCCGCCGGCCACCGGCGCGCACGGCGCCCACGGCGGCGCCAGCGCCACCGGCCGCGCGCTCGCGTGCATCGAGTGCCACACGACGCCCTCGCTGCTCACGGACGCGGGCCACCTCTACCTGGCCGACGGGCGCCTCGACCCGGCGCCGGCCGAGGTCACGTTCGGATCGCTGGCCGCGCTCACGCCGGCCGGCAACACCCGCGCGGCGCCACCGAGCTGGGACCGCACGCGCTGCGCCAACGTGTACTGCCACGGCGCGACGCTCGGCGACCCGCGCGCGAGCGCCACGCAGCCGGCCTGGGTGGCCGGGACGCTCGGCTGCACGAGCTGTCACGGCGCGCCCCCCGCGAGCCACACGACGACCCTGCCCTGCGGGAGCTGCCACGCCGAGGTCGTGACCGGCTCGACCACGATCCGCTCGCCCGCGCTGCACATCGACGGCGTCGTCGAGACCGGTGACGCCGCCGCGAGCTGCACCGGCTGCCACGGGAGCACGCAAGGGCCGGCTCCGCCGCGCGATCTGACCGGCCACACGGAGGCTTCGGCGCCCGGCGTGGGCATGCACCAGAGCCACCTGCAGAGCGGTCGGGGCCTCATGGGGACGTTTGCGTGCTCGAGCTGCCACGTGGTTCCGGCGAGCGTCGGCGCGGCGGGGCACCTCGACCGGACCGACGGCGCCGAGGTGGTGTTCAGTGGCACCGCCGTCGCCGATGGCGCGGCGGCCACCTACCGCCGCGACCGCGCGACCTGCGCCAACGTCTACTGCCACGGCAACGGCGCCGTGCTGTCGCAGGACACGGCGCCGGGCCTCGATCGCACGCCGTCGTGGACGACGGTGGGCGCGGCGACGTGCGGGCGCTGTCATGGCCTGCCGCCGCAGAACGGCCGCCACCCGGCGGCGACCTTCACCCAGTGCGTGAGCTGCCACCCGCGCACGGTCGACGGGTTCGCCAACATCCTCGTCACGGGCCCCGCCGGCGCGCGCACGAGCCTGCACATGAACGGAGTCGTCGATGTCGGCCCGTGACCTCGCCTTGGTCGCGCTGCTCGTGGCCGCGCCCGAGGTGGCGGCGGCCGAGCGCCTCGACGCGACCGCGACCACCGTGCTGACCGGCCGGCCCGATCCGCGAAACGGCGACGTGCACACGGTGGTGTCCGCGCTCCAGTTGCTCGAGCTCGACGCGCGCGAGCTCCAGGGGCCGCTCGGGCAGCCGCTGTCCGTGACGTTCTCGGGCTGGGCCGGCGGCGAGCTCGGCGAGCCCGCACGCGGCCAGCGCGCCGTCGGCGACATCGACCTCCTCTACGTGCGCGGCGTGGTGGCGGATCGCGTCGACGTGCGCCTCGGCCGGCAGCTCGTCACCGGCGGCACCGCGCGTGTGCTGCAGCTCGACGGCGCGAACCTCGAGGCGCGCCTGTGGCGCGGCGTGGGCGCCTCGATCTACGGCGGCGTGCCGGTCCTGCGCGAGCTGGAGTGGCACCGCGGCGACACCGTGATCGGCGGCCGCGGCTTCTACCGGCGCTCGCTCGGCCTCGAGCTCGGCGTGTCCGCGCAGAGGCGGAAGGAGCGCTTCCGGATGGCGGGCGAGGACCTCGGCTTCGATCAGCGCTACCGCCCGCTCGAGGGCCTCGTGCTGACCGGCTTCCAGGTGGTGAGCCTGGCCGAGCGGCGCCTCGCGGAGGCGGATCTCCGCGCCACCTACCAGCCGGCCGATCGCGTCGAGCTCGCGCTCGGCTACCGGCGCACCGCGCCCGACCTCTTCCTCTCGCGGAGCTCCGTGCTCGCGGTGTTCGCCACCACCTCGCGCGACGAGGTCGGCGGCGGCGCCTTCGTGCGCGCCGCCCGCTGCCTCGACCTCGACGCCGAGGCGTTTCTGACCGACAGCGGCACCGGCCCGGGCCACCACCTCGCGCTGCGCGCAGACGCCTACCCGGCGCGGCGTGACCTGGGGCGCCTCGGCCTCGAGGCGCGCCGCATCGCGGGCGGGCAGGACGGCACGACCTTCGTGCGTGGCTTCGGCCGGCTCGGCCTCGGCCCGGCGCTGCAGGCCTCCACCAGCGTCGAATTCGCTCATGCGGATGAACGAATCAATGGCGTCCGGAACGCCTGGACGGGCCTTCTCGCCCTCGGCTGGGACTTCCTGCCGAGCTGGCAGCTCGGCGTCTCGGCGCTGGCCGGGGTCACGCCCGCGCTCGACCCGCGCTACGAGACCCTGGTCAAGCTCACCTACCACCGCACGCGCCGCACCGTCGAGGTGCGGCCATGAGAGGAGCCTGGGGTCTCGCGCTGGCGCTTTCGCTCGGCTGCCGCGGCCAGGCCCCCGTGGCCGCCGCGCCGGTCGACCAGCTGCGGTTCCCGCACGCGCGCCACGCCCAGGCCAAGGTCGACTGCATCGCGTGTCACGAGACCATCTTCGACGCCAAGGACCTGGCGGCGGTGCGGCACCTGCCACCCGAAGCCAAGTGCCTCGAGTGCCACAGGCAGGAGAAGGAAAAGGGCCAGTGCGGCTTCTGCCACAAGGACGAGAAGCGAGCGGCGAGCTGGCCCGCGCGGGAGCGGACGCTGCAGCTGTCGCACGCCGCGCACATCGAGCGTGTCAAGGAGGACTGCAGCAAGTGCCACACCGAGCTGCCGGAGCCAGGCAGGGCCGCGGCGCCGCCGACGATGGCCGCGTGCCTGGGCTGCCACGAGCACCGCGAGGAGCTCGAGCAGCTGCGCTGCGAGCGCTGCCACGTCGACCTCGTGCGCTATCCGCTCAGGCCCGTGAGCCTGGTCTCGCACCAGGTCAACTGGACGCGCACGCACGGCCGCATCGCGCGCACGACGGCGGACGCCTGCGCCAAGTGCCACGACCAGACCTTCTGCGCGGACTGCCACGCCAGCACCGTCGCGCTGCCGATCGAGGTCAAGTACCAGCAGGACGTCGATCGCGACTTCATCCACCGCGCGGACTTCGCGAGCCGCCATCCCGCCGAGGCCCGCGCCGACGGCGCGCTGTGCCGGCGCTGTCACGGCAGCTCGTTCTGCGAGAGCTGCCACGCGCAAAATGGCCTTTCGTCCCTGGCCAGGGACCCGCGCAGCCCGCACCCGGCCGGCTATGCGTTCCCCGGCAGCGGCCAGCATGGTCGCGACGCGCGGCGGGACATCACGACCTGCGCGGCCTGCCACGATCAGGGGGCGCGCGCCATCTGCGTGGACTGCCACAAGGTCGGCGGCGTCGGCGGCAACCCGCACCCGCGCGACTTCACCAGGCGCCACGGCAAGGACGAGCTCCTGCAGAACGCCTCGTGCCTGATCTGCCACCGCTGATGTCGTCGCGTGTGGGCTGGCCGCTCGAAAGTGGCCGGACCATGCTTGAAGCGCGTGCCGCGCAAGCTGCTTCTGACGGTCGCCATCCTGGCGGGAGCTGCATTTTCCCCTGCGCGCGAGGCGGAGCCGGAGGTGGCGTGGCCCGCCGTGACGGGGCGCTGGTGGCGAGTCAGCCTGCACGCGCACGCGGCGAGCGCGGAGGTGGCCGATGACGGCGGGGACAGCGTGGCCGAGCTCCATGAGGCGGCGGCCCGCGCCGGCTTTGCGCTGAGCCTGCACACGCCGCATTCGTCGATGAACGGGCAGGCTGGGCCCGAGGCGTGGCAGCGGCAGCGGCAGCGCGAGCAGGGCCTTGCCGGGCCCGGGAGGGTCACCGCGCTCGGGCAGGAGCTGTCGGTCGCGAACGGGCCGCGTTATCGGGCCTCGTTCGGATGGCGCGGGCTCTCGCTCCCCGGCAACGGCAATCACCTCACGCTGGTCGGCATCACCGCCGCGCTGCCGGACCGCACGGGTGTGGCCGACGCATGCGCCAAGGCACATGGAATGGGCGGGGCCTGTCTGGTCAGCCATCCGGGCCCAGGGCCGCTCATGTGGGAGGAGGGCCTGTGGGAAGTGGCGGCGCGCGCGGGCGTGGTGGACGCGCTCGAGGTCTACAACGGCGAGGCCCTGGGCGCGCTCGGCATCGACTTCGAGCGCGTGTACCTGGAGGCGATCTCGACGGCCGGTCTCGGCGCGCGCCTGGCTGCGGTCGGGGCGGCCGACACGCACGGCAGCGGCGCCGGCGGCGACGAGCTGGCGGAGGTGCTCGGCTTCTTCGGCGCCGGCGCGGTGGCGTCCGGCCCCGGGGCGCTGGCCCGCTTCGGCGCGCTGCGCGCGGGGACGCTGGTGCTTTCGCGATCGCCCGCGGTCGCGGACGTGGTGGCGGGGCTGCGCGCGCGGCGAACCATCGCGGTCTTCGGGTTCTCCGGGCTCGAGCCCCGCGTCGACGGCCTCGGCGAGGAGCGCGTGGGCTCGAACGTGCTCCTGCGCATCGACGCCGGTCGCACCGTCGCCGAGATCGTGCTCTACGAGGACGGCCACGTGCGGCGCCGCTGGCAAGCCGTGCAGGCGGTGTCCGAGCGCATCGCGATCGACCGGCCGCACACGTTCGCGTTCGGGCTGCGGGACGGGGACGACCGCGCGCTCACCTCCGGCATCTGGTGCCGGCCCGCCCCCGTGGTCAGCGCCCGCTGACCCGACGCTCACTCGATCGCGACGACGGTCAGGACGCGCTGCCCCTGCGGGGTCTCGAGCTCGACGTCGTCGCCCGCGCGCCTTCCGACGAGCGCCTCGCCGAGCGGCGCCTCGGGGGTCACGATCCCGACGGTGACGCCGCGAACGACGAGCCTGAGCCCGCCGCCCGCGGGCGCAAGGAAGATTCGCTCGGTCTTTTCGTCCTCGTCCTTCGTGGTGACGAGCGCGGAAAGCGCGATCGCATCTGCAGGCCCGAAGGCCGGCAGGGCCAGGTTGGCGAGCAGGCTGCGCGCGCTCTGCAGCTCCCCCACGCGCTTGGCGAGCCCGCGGGCGAGGTAGCTCGACTCGATGGCGCGCGTGTCCTTGTCGCTCTCGGGGCGTGCCTCCTCGTGGGTGGCGCCCTTCTGCGTGGCCTCCTGCGAGCTCGTCAGCGCGGCCAGATCACGCTCCACGCGCTCCTGCAAGGCCACGAGGACGGCGCGCTTGTCGAGCCGGGACATGCGGGGATCGTACGGCGAGGCCACCTGGGCGCGGCAAGCTACTTCTTGAGACCACGGACGAGGGCAATCAGCGCGTCGACCTCGTCCGGCTTGAGCTTGTCCTTGAACGGATCCATCTCCTGCTTCTTGCCGTCGCGCTCGCGCTTGACGCCGTTCTGGATGGCCTCCTTCATCTTCGCGTCGGTCGTGTCGCTCTGCCAGGCCGCGGTCGTGTAGTCGTGGATCCCCATCTTCTTGCCCTTCTCGGTGTCGCCCTTGCCGTCGTTGCCGTGACACGAGGCGCACTTGGCCTTCCACGTGCGGACCGTCTTCTTGTCGGGCTCGCCCGCGCTGGCGACGGAGACGCAGAGACCGAGCGTGAGGATGCCAGCCGCGAGCTTGGATCCGAACGTGTGCATGGGGGGCTCCTTCGGTTTTCTTGAAGGGGACCGAAGCACGCTCCGTGCCGGCCATCGGCTGCAGCCAATTCGAACGTCAGATCTGCGGCTTGCGTGCGGCGTTTTCCCGAGGGCCACGCGATCCCGCGCAGCCCATGCGGCCGTTCGGGCGCGCTCGCATGAAGTGCGCGCAGGTCCTGCGTCGGGA
>JAHFDS010000072.1 GCA_023248855.1 Myxococcales bacterium | reverse complement strand
GCATCGTCAGCGCCCTCTGCACGGGCCCCGACGCCGTCGCGAGCTTCGGCAAGACGATCAAGCCCGGGCAGCTCGTCCGGCTCACCAAGGCGCGGCGTCCGGTCGTGATCCTCTTCGACGCAGCCAAGGCTGCAACCGGCGCCGCCGATGCGCACGTGGAGGCCGAGGCGGCAGCCTCCCGGCTCCACCGCGCGGGCCTGCAGGCCTTCGTGGCCCGCCTCCAGGCAGGCGACCCCGCCGACAACCCGCACGAAGTGGTGCGCGCCGCCATCGAGACCGCGGCTCCGTTCGATCCACTGGCGCGGGTGCGCAGGCAGCTCCATGCGCCGGTACGCGATTGGGTGAGCCGCTAGCGATCCGAGTCGGGCCGAGAGCCAGGAGCGACCCGATGACCACGCCCGCTGTTTCCATCGTCCCGTCCCGACCGCCCCGTACGCCGTTGCCCGCCGCGAGGGAGCGCAAGCGCTTCTCGGTGCGCGAGACGTTCGGCCTCGACGTCGCCAAGACCTACGAGATCGAGGGCTACGCCGCGCCCGACCGCGAGACGCCCGCGATCGATCCCGGATACGTCTTCCCGCGCGAGGACACGCTCGCGTTCCTGCTCGGCCTCCAGATGGGCGACCGCATCCTCGTCCACGGCCACACCGGGACCGGCAAGACCTCGCTCGTCGAGCAGGTCGCGGCGCGCCTCGGCTACAACGTCGTGAAGATCAACTTCGACGGCGGCATCGGCCGCGACGACCTCATCGGCACGCACGTCGTGCGCGGCGGCGAGGTGGTCTTCCAGCACGGCGTCCTGCCGCGCGCCTATCGCGACTTCGAGGGCTGCTTTGTCCTGTTCGACGAGTGGGACTCGATCTCCGACGAGTGCTCCTTCGTCCTGCAGCGGCCGCTGCAGAAGGACGACGGCAAGCTGCTCTTGCTGGAGAACGGCGGCGAGGTGCTGTCTCTCCCCGCGAACCACCACCTCATCGCGACCGCGAACACCTGCGGCCAGGGCGACGACACCGGCCTCTACACGACCGGCACGCGCGTCCAGAACTACGCGCAGCTCAACCGCTTCGGCACGACGATCAAGCTCGCGTACCTCTCGCCGGCCGACGAGGTCGCCATGCTGCTCAAGCGCTTCGCATCGAGCGGCTTCCAGAAGGTCGAGGCCGACCTGTTCGTCCGCATCATCGGCAAGGTGCGCGAGGGCTTCGCCGCCGGCACGCTGTCGTCGCCGCTGTCGAGCCGCGATCTCATCAACTGGGTGGAGAAGTTCCTCAAGATCGGCGACGCCGGCAAGGCCGCCAAGTACGCCTTCCTGAACCGCATGGCGCCCGAGGACGCGCAGGCGATCGAGGGCCTCATCCAGAGGGGCTCGTAGCCATGCCGTCGTCTTCATCCGCAGCGCTGCGCCTGGTCCGCCTCGAGAACCGCTCGGCTGGCGCCGAGAAGCTGTATGAAGTGTCCGTGGAGGCGGACCCCGAGATCTCCGGCGGCCACCTGTGCCGCGCACGCTGGGGCCGCATCGCAGCAACGCACCGGAGCGAGCAGGTCAAGCACCGCGGCCCCGCTGCCGCCTGCGAGAGCGTGCTCGATCGACTGGTCCGCGAGAAGCGCGGCCGCGGCTACCACGTCGTCGAGGATCGTCGCGGAGGAGCCCCGAGCGACGCACCCGTGGCCGAGGCGTCCGACCGCGAGCGCGAGTCGCCCGGCCTCGCGGGCCTGCTCGCGAAGCGCCGCCGAGAGGCAACCTGGACCCTCTGATCCTCCGCGTGCAGGCCACCCTTGTGCGCGCCCCTCTCTCAGCAGACGCAGGTCCCGAACGCGCAGGTTGCACACTGTGTCGAAGGTTCAACACCGAAGCGCAGAAGAAGCGCTGCGGAATCGCACGGCATCGGCTTCGGTACGCCGATTGCCTGCGCGACAGGCATGCGCCGGAGCTCTCGTGCGGTGCTTGGCTTGCTGCTGGCGGGCTGCTCGGCTCGCGCGCAAGTCGAGCTGCGAAATGGAATGACCATCAGCGGCCCTATCGCCACGTCTGACGCGGACAGCGTGACCGTGGGGGACCTGCGCGTGCCGCGCAGCCAGATCGAGGACATCGACCATCCCGGCAACGTCGCGCTGGCGCTGGGCATCCTAGCGGCCGGCTTCGGAGGGATGATGATGCTCGCGGCGGCGGCCCCGTGCGACGGGTTCGGCTGCGGGCTGGGGCGGGCGTATGGGCTCGGCCTTGGGGTTCCGATGCTCGGCGTGGGCATTCCGACGGCGATCTACGGCGGCAGGGCATGGGCACGCTCTCGGGACCGAGCGGGAGAGAGACCCGCACAGCCTGAACGGCCGGTTCGAGACCCGTGGCTGTCCATGCCGCCGGGCACGGGCGCGACCTACAGCATGAGGTGGTGAGCCTGCCGGGCTCGGCAGGCCAGGGGCTGCGCGTTCACGGAAGCGATTGGGTCAGCCACTCGCGTGCCGACAGCGAGCATGGACCCGACGCTCTCCGACTCGCTGCTCACCGGCATCGATAGCACCGACAAGCCCTCGGCCACCTGGTCGGCGGTGTTCGAGAAGATCGCGAAGCTCCTGTCGGAGCGTTGGGGCATCCAGGTCATCATGCGCGGCACGGACGCGTACACGGACGGCCGCCGCATCGTCCTGCCGGTGGTCCCCGACAATGCGCCTGCCGAGCTGGTCGAGGCCGTGCACGGGACCCTCGACCACGAGGCAGGGCACGTCATCTTCAGCGAGTTCCTCGCCATCCCGGACCCGCTCGAGAAGCTCCTCACGAACGCGCTCGAGGACGCGCGCGAGGAGACGCGCCTCATCGGCATCTGGCCCGGATGCGCGGCCAACCTGCGCGCCTGCACCGAGTTCTTCTGCCGGCGCCTCGATGCGATGGGCTGGCCCGTCACGCCCTTCACGAAGTTCTCCATCGCGCTCTACCTGTCCGCACGCCACGGCGACGACCACTGGTTCCTGCAGAAGTGGGTCGACACGTGCGCCGAGATCCAGCCGCACCTCCGGGTTGCCCGCGAGATCCTCGCCCGCGAGCCGGTGACCGCGTGCGCGACGACGACCGACGTGCTCGCGCTCGCGCGCAAGATCCTGGCCGCCATCCGCGCGCTGCCCAGCGCGCCGCCTCCCGAGCCCGAGGATGCGAGCACCGACGCCGAGGGTGCCGACGCCGGCGCTGACACGCGCACCGATGGCGCGGACAGCGCTGACGCCGACGACGCTGGTGACCCCACGGCCGGCGACTCCGGTGCGGGCGCGGCGGACACCGAACCGGAGGATGAGGCAGCCGCATCGGGAGATGACGCGGAGGAGAGCGGCGCCCCCGAACCGTCGGCGGCACCCGACGAGCGTTCCCCGACCGAGGCTCCCGACTCGGGCGACGCCGCGGCCGGCGTTGGCCTCGGCGTCGAGGAGCCTCCGACCGAGGCCACCACGCACGACGCGGCCAGCGATCGCTCGGCGACGACCACGGACGGCAGCGCCCTCGACTCGGGCGACGCCGTTGCCAGTCGTCCCGGTCCTGCGCTGTCCCCGACCTCGAGCAAGCCCGGCTGCAAGGACATCACCGACTGCACGCCCGCGGAGCTGCGTCGAGACGAGGAGTACTCGGTCCAGCGGTTCCTGTCAGAGCAGGCGCGCAAGGCGCTCGAGGCCGGCGACGGCGCGTACCTCGCCTTCACGACCGAGCACGACCTCGTCGAGACCGCGCCCGACGGTGACCGCGCCGCGTACCGCCGCTCGATCCAGACCGTCCGTGGCGACGTCGCGACCATTCGTCGAACCCTCGCGCGGACGCTGCTGGCCAGCCGCAAGGCCTGCTGGGAGCGCGGTCAGGGCCGCGGCAAGATCGACCCGAGGGCCCTGCACAAGGTCGCGCTCGGCACGAGCGGCCGCGTGTTCCGTAAGCGCGAGGAGGCCCCTGCGTTCAACACCCGCGTGTCGCTCCTCGTCGATCACTCGGGGTCGATGATGGGCTCACGCATCCAGCTCGCCGCGCGGGCCGCCTCGGTCTTCTCGGAGGTGCTGGCCGAGCTGCGCCTCCCCTTCGAGCTGCTCGCCTTCACATCCGGGCCGCACACCGACGGCCAGCAGCGGCACGCGCTGGCTCGCCCCGAGGACCGCGCGCTGTTCGCGCGCTGGGGCGCCCTTCGCACCGTCGTCTACAAGTCCTTCGACGAGGACTTCCGCCGCGTCAGCGGCCGCCTCGACGCCATGTCGCGCTTCTCCGAGGGCGAGGCCAACTACGACGGCGACTCGCTGCTCCTCGCCGCCCGCCGCCTGACCGCATCCTCGAAGTCAGGCGAGCGCCGCATCCTCTTCGTGTTCTCGGACGGCTGCCCCGCCGGCACCGTGACCAGCGTGCCGCTCTGGCAGCGTCAGGTGCGCCACCTCCACGAGGCGGTCTCCCAGGTGCGCCGCTCCGGCATCGAGCTGTTCGGCATCGGCATCGAGTCCGACAGCGTCCGCACCTTCTACCCCGAGCACGTGGTCGTCAACTCCGCCGCCGACCTGCCGCGGGAGATGATTCGGGCGCTTGACCGTCTTCTCCGTCGGGTTCCGTGAGGCAGACGAGCTCCTGCCCACCCCACGGTGGTGGCGGTCGCATCGACCAGCATCAGTCGTCATATCCTTCGTGGATGCGCACCAGATCGACTGATGCAGCGTGCCGCGACGGGGCCTGATCGTGCGGCGCGGCGTGGTGAGCCTTGATGGCCAGCGGGTCGGTGTGATTGAGGAGACCGAGAGCGGCAGCCGCTTCACGTACGACGCGGAGTGGGTCGCCCGCCAGGGCGCGGTGCCGGTCTCGCTGACGTTGGCGGTCCGGCGCGAGCCGTACGAGAGCAACGGTCTCCTGCCCTTCTTCTGGAACCTGCTCCCGGAGGGCTGGCTGCTCGAGATCGCTGTCTCCAAGCTCAAGATCGCACGCGAGGACGCGTTCGGGCTCCTGCTCGCTACATGCGCGGACAACATCGGCGCGGTCGCGGTGCTGCCGATCGAGACGGCCCCGTGAACTGCCGCGTCTGTCTCGGCGACGCCGGCGACCTCGCCTACCATGCACGCTGCGCCCGCGAGCTGTTCGGCACGGAGCACGTTCCAGGGGTCGACGTCGCCCTCGGCAAGCTGCACTTGCTCGCGCTCGCGATGGTGGGGCACATGTCACTGCCGGGCGCACAGCGCAAGATCGCGATCGGGTTGTCGGAGGACCGCGCGGCGCTCCAGCTTGCGGCTGCCGGAGGGAGCTTCCTCCTCAAGCCTCAAGCCTCGACGTATCCGCATCTGCCCGAGAACGAGCACGTCACGATGCGCCTCGCGCGGGTGTTCGACATCGACGTGCCGCCCTGTGGCCTGGTCGAGCTCCTCGACGGCTCGCTCGCCTACTTGGTGCGCCGCTTCGATCGTCCCGAGGCGGGCGGGAAGCTCGCGCAGGAGGACTTCTGTCAGCTCGCCGGCAAGCCGCCGCATTCGAAGTACGACGGCTCCGGCGAGCTCTGCGCGCGGCTGGTCCGGAAGTACGCGACCGAACCGACCATCGAGCTCCTCCGCCTGTTCCGCCGGCTCGTCTTCGTGTGGTGGACCGGCAACGGCGACATGCACCTCAAGAACTTCGCGCTGCTCAACGGAGCAGACGGGATCGTGCGGCTCTCCCCGGCGTACGACTTGCTGTGCACGCGCCTCGCGATCCCGGACGACCAGCTCGCCCTACCGGTCTGTGGCAAGCGCGACAACCTGAAGCGTCGAACGTGGCTCGATTTCGCCGCGCACATCCACCTCCCCCAGCGGGCGGCCGAGCGCGTGATCGCCGACGTGGCGCGGGCGCTCCCGCCGGCGATCGAGCTCGTGGGCCGCTCGTTCCTGCCCGCGGACGAGCAGGCCACCTACGTCGAGCTCCTGCGCGAGCGTGCCGCCACGATCGCGGCCTGAGCTCACGCCGAGCTCGACGATCGAACCGCGTTACTCGTTCTGCGCGAGATCATCGAGGTGGCCGTCGGCGTAGCGCTTGTACGTCGTGCGCCGGCCGGTCCGGTGGTGGGTCACCTGGTCGCGCTGGATGGCGAGAGTGATGGTCTTGTCGCCGCGCTGACCGCTCCCGACCATGCCTCTGCGCGAGTCATTGGCGACTGCCTCCTGCCGCCCCTGCGCGATTTCGTAGAGACGGGCGCGGAGCACGGCCAGCGCGTTCGCCTTGTTCTGCCGCTGGCTGCGCTCGTTCTCGCTGCGGATGACGAGGCCGGACGGGCGGTGCGTCAGGCGCACGGCGGTCTGGTTCTTCTGCCTGGCCTGTCCCCCCGCGCCGCTGCCGATCATGTACTGCCAGTCGAGATCGGACTCCCTGATCGGCACCTCGGCCTCGCTGGGCTCCGGCAGCACGGCGACGGTGACCGTCGACGTGTGCACGCGCCCCCGGCGCTCGGTCGGCGGTACGCGCTGGTAGCGATGGCCACCGGTCTCCTGGGCAAGCGCGGATTGCACACCACTGCCCTGGATGCGGAGCGTTGCGATGCCGGGACGCTGACTGACGATCTCGACCTGGTAACCCTTGCGGGTGCTGAACTTCCCGTAGACCGCGAGCTGCTCGAGCACGAGCAGCTTCGCGTCCTCGCCGCCTTCCGCGGCTCGGATCTCCACGATCACGGATTCCATGACACCTCTCCTCGCGTCGCGCTCCGATGACGGACCGGCGACGCCTGACGAGCACAGACGCTCCGTCGCAAAGGCGACAGAACGCAGCGGTTCTCTCAGCTCGAGGAGGAGGGGTCAGAGACGGTCGAGGAGGAACTGCATGGCCAACTCGCTCGCTCAGTCTGGGGCCGCCCGCGCCCGGCGTCAACCGGCGCATGGATCGGAGCGATTGGGTCGGGCACTCGCACTCCGACTTCGCGCGGAGGACGAGATGCACGCGCCCCTGACGACCCAGCCTGCTTGCTTCGGCATCAGCTACTTCGTGCCCGGCGAGGGCGCGTGCGAGGCCGGCTGCCGCATCGCGAAGGGGTGCCGCGACTGCTACCTGGACGCCGCCGCCGCACACCTCGGCGAGCTCGCCCCGGACGAGCGCTTGTTCGTCCTGTCCCACCGGCCGGCACGCCTCGCCATCGTGCCGCCAGCCGGGCAGGAGCCCCACCGCAAGGCGCCAGCCGCCTGGACCGACGAGCGCCGGCGGCCGCTCTCGTCGTTCCCCGCGCGCAGCGTGCCGGTGCTCGCGGCCGAGGTGGTCTGTGCGGCCGGCCGGCCGCTCCACGTGCGCGAGATCGCGGCCGAGGTGGCACGCATCGCACCCGCGCGTGGAGTGCGGTTCGGGGGCAAGACGCCGGAGGCGACGGTCGGGCTCGCGCTGCGGCAGGTGCAAGAGGTCGAACGCGTCGGGCGCGGCCAGTACCGCTGGCGAGGCTAGCCGTTTGGCCGCGGCGCTAGCACGTCGAACGGTTGCGTGTCGGATCGAGTCAGCGCACGTCCCAGGCCACGGTCGCGAAGCCAGCCTGCTCAGCAGCGTCGGAGCTCGAAGCGGCCGAGCCGGAGGCTGCCGCCGCCGCGCTCGGGAGCACGGGGTGCTCCGCCCATCCTCCACCTCCGGCAGGTCCCCCTCAGCGCAGAGGACGAGAGCGCGCTCGTCACCGACTTCGCCCGGATGATCGCGAAGCAAGTGGTCGCGGAGCTCCTGCCCAGCGCTCCCCAATCCGACGGCGAGGTGGTAGAAGTGGATCCACCGTCTCGTTGCCGGAGGGTGGGATGAAGTCGCTGCCTCAGCACGTCTCGCCGACGCTGCGCCTGTACCTGCGGCGCTCCAAGGCCGACGAGGGCCACCAGCAGTTCACGCTCGACGTGCAGCGCGAGGGCTGCGAGCGCTTCGCGCGCGAGCAGCTCCCTGGACGTGGGGTCGTCGTCGCATGGCCAGCGCGCGTCGAGTACGTCGATGACGATCGCGCCGGGGATGACTTCCTCGGGCGCGTCGGTCTGCGGCGCCTGCGCGACGAGGTGCGCTCGGGCGACGTCGTGCTCTGTCGTGACCAGTCCCGCCTCGGCCGAGACGCGCTCGAGGTGACGCTCGCGATCCGCGACCTGGTGCGCGACCGCGGCGCCCGACTCTTCTACTACACGACCAACCAGGAGGTCGCGTTCGCGAACGCGATCGACCAGGCGACCACGTTCATCTTGGGCACAGGCCACCAGATCGAGCTCGAGGCCATTCGGTCACGCACGCGCGAGGCGCTCCGATCTCGCGTGCGCGCCGGACGCATCGCCGGCGGCCGCTGCTACGGGTACGCGCTGCGCCGCGAGACCGACGCCTCGGGGCGTCCCTACACCGTCGCCGTCATCGACGCGGCACAGGCCGCGGTCGTGGTCCGCATCTTCGAGTCCTACGCCATCGGCCACGGGCTCAAGCACATCACCATCGGGCTCAACAACGAGGGCATCCCGCCGCCCCGCGCTGGCAAGCGCGGCACCGGCTCGTGGGCGCCTTCGTGCATCCGCGCCATCTTGCTCAACCCGAGGTACCGCGGCACCTACGTGCACGGGCGGGTCGACCGCGTCCGTCGCGGCGGCAAGCGCATCAAGGTGATCTCGACCGAGCCCCCCATCACCCTCGACCGGCCCGACTGGCGGATCGTCTCGGACGACCTGTGGCTCGCCGTGCAGCGCCGCTTCGGCAATCGCAAGCGCGAGGTGACGCCCCGCGCCCCGGCCGCCAAGTTCGCGCTCGCCGGGATCGCCCGCTGCGGCATCTGCGGCGGCTCGATCGGGGCCGTGCGCACCAAGCTCTCGGGTGGGACGCGCGCCCCCGCCTACGCCTGCATCTGGCACCGCCAGCGCGGCGCCTCGGTGTGCCCGGTGACGA
This sequence comes from Myxococcales bacterium, assembly GCA_023248855.1. Lineage (GTDB taxonomy): Bacteria > Myxococcota_A > Polyangia > JAHFDS01 > JAHFDS01 > JAHFDS01. The sequence continues at coordinate 16,512 of JAHFDS010000072.1, read as the reverse complement.
CGTCGCAGCCGGTGGCCGACGTGGAGCAAGCCCTGGCGGACGAGATCAAGCAGTCGCTCTTCAATGGTCCGTTCCTGCGCCGCGTGCTCACCGAGGCACGGGCCCAGGTCCAGCAGCAGCTGGCGCCCAAGACCGCCGACACCAGCGCCACGGAGCAGGAGATCACCCGCCTGCGCAAGGAGCTGCGGAACCTCATCCAGCTCGGCGCCGCCGGCGGCGAGGAGATCCCCGAGCTCGCCGACGCCCTCCGCGACCGCCAGGACCGGATCCGCTCCCTGGAGAACGACCTGGCGGTCTCGAGGCGCACCCCCGAGCTGGTGGCCGAGGCGACCGCGCGCATGGAGCGCGCCATCCGGGACCACCTCGCGGCGGTCCGGGCGACCCTGGAGACCGATCCGGGCGGCGCGCGGGAGATCTATCGGCGCCTCTTGCCCGAAGGCCTGAAGTTCCGTCCGACCGAGGTGGACGGGAAGCAAGTCTACGAAATCACCGGGACCATCAAGGTCCGGGAGTGTGTAACTTGCGTGGTGACCCCACCGGGAATTGAACCCGGGTCTTCGACGTGAGAGGCCGACGTCCTAACCGCTAGACTATGGGGCCGGAATGCCGCGGATCTGGTGGCCGCGACCGGTTCGGGGACTAGGATTCGAACCTAGATAGACGGTACCAGAAACCGTCGTCCTGCCATTAGACGATCCCCGAGCATTCAAAGAACAAGGCGAGCACCCTCGCAGGGGGGAATACGTGCCGTAGATCTGCGGAGGTGTCAAGGGAGATCCGGCGGTCGGGGTCCAAGTCGAACGTCACGGGGAATCGGATCGCCCGCCGCGGATCTTGCGCCGCCTGCTCTACACAGTCGGTTGTGCGCGCGCGCCACGGCCGAGGCTCCACTTGAGCGCGGGGGGCGTGAGGAGCGTCGTGATGATGACCATGATCACGATGGCCGAGTACAGCGCCGGCGTCACCACCGGCTGACCCTGGCTCTGCAGCTTCTGGCCCACGCTCGCGAAGATGAGGCCGACCTCGCCGCGGGGGATCATCCCGATCCCGACGGACAGGCGGTCCGCGCCCGGCACGCCGATCACGCCGGCCGCGCAGGCCTGCTTGCCGAGGACCGCCGCCGCACACAGGGCGCCGGCGACGAGGAGCACGCCTGGGTCGACGAAGCTCCGAAGCTCGACGCGGATCCCCATGAGCACGAAGAAGATCGGTACCAGGAAGGACGAGATCGGACGGAGCGCCTCGGTGAGATCGTGCTCGCCCTTGGCCGTCAAGCCCTCGTAGTGGGTCGCCTCGAGGACCAGGCCCGCGGCGAAAGCGCCCACGATGGGTGCCAGGCCCAGCCGCGTGGCCAGATAGGCCAGGAGGAAGCAGAACGAAAGGCCGATGGCGAGGAGCACGTGAGCGGCCTCGAGCCGAGAGGCGACGCGGAACATGCGCGGTGAGAGCCACACGCCGAGCGCGAGCGCGCCGGCGAGAAAGCCGAGGGCCTTGCCCGACACCAAGGCGATCCCCAGCGCCGAGGGTGCGGCGGTGCGTTCGGCCTCGAGGAGGCCGACGACGACGGCCAGGATCACGAGCCCGAGCAGATCGTCGATCACCGCTGCGCCGAGGATGATCCGAGCCTCCACGCTGCCGGACCGGCCGAGGTCCTTGAGCACGCGCGCGGTGATCCCGACGCTCGTGGCCGTCAGCGTCGCGCCGAGGAAGACGCAGACATACGCGCTGGCGTCGGGCAGGAGCAGCCGGCCCGCCAGGAACCCGAGGGCGAACGGGGTGATCACGCCGAGGCCGGCCACGACCAGCGACGAAAGGCCCACCTCGAGCATCCCGCCGATCGTGGATTCGAGCCCGACCTCGAAGAGCAGGACGATCACGCCGAGCTCGGCCAGGGTCTCGATACCCGCGTGGTGTGAGAGGCCCTCGAGGCCGCCGTAGCCGAAAAGGCCCAGATTTCCGAGCACGACACCAGCCAGGAGCTCGCCCAGGACCGCCGGCTGCCCGAGCTTCGCCGCCAGGTGGCCGCTCACCTTGGCGAAAACGAGGATGAGCGCCAGGCCCGCCATCAGGCTCGGGACGTCCACCATGCGCGAGAATGTACACGACGCAGCGCGCCGGCATGGCGGGCTGCCCGGAGTCCTCCGCACGAGCGAGCCGCGCGGCGTCCCGCCGGGGTACCCTGTCGTCGCGAAGAACGTGCCCATGATGCTCGAGCGAACCGATGTCACCTGGGCCATGTGCGCGCAGTCGCGCGAGCCGCACTCGTGCGGCGTGGCCTCCTTGGCGGTGCGGCCGGTGGTCAGCAGCCCTGGCCCGGTCGAGGTAGGCGAGCTCCAGCGGTGAACGAGGCCGCCGAGCGGGCCCGCTTCGCACGCGCCAGGACCGGGACCTTCCTCGCCCTCGTCCTCGGCTACGTGGGTTACTACCTGTGCAGGCAGAACCTGGCGGCGGCGTTCGCGCCGCTGCACGACGCGCAAGGGATCGACCACCTCACGTTCGGCGCCATCGCCAGCGTGGGCACGCTCGCGTACGCCATCGGCAAGCTCGTCACCGGGCCGCTCGCGGATCGGTTCGGCGGCCGCGGCGTGTTCCTGGTGGGCCTGTTCGGCTCGGCGCTCGCGACGCTCGTCCTCGGAGCCACCGGCGGCGTGCTCACCATGCTCTACGTCGGCTGGGCGGCCAACCGCGTCTTCCAGTCGATGGGCTGGGCCGGCGTCGTCAACGTGCTGCCGCGCTGGTTTCCCTCGACCGCCTACGGCGCCGCGATCGGCGGCGCGTCGATCAGCTACCAGCTCGGCGGCGTCGTGGCGACGCTGTTCGCCGGGGCGCTGCTCGAGGCTGGGCTCGGCTGGCGGGGCCTGTTCTTCGTGCCAGCGGGCGCGCTCGTCGTGATTGGCCTTGTCGCACGGCCCTTCCTCATCGGCAGCCCCGCGGACGTCGACCTTCCGCTGCCGCCCGCCGCCCACGACGATATATCTGCACATGCGAATTCGTCGACACCGCTGTCCGAGCGCCTGCGCCGCCTGATCGCGCGCCCATCCTTCCTGCTCCTTTGTGCGCTTTCCTTCGTGCTCACCGTGGTGCGCGAGTGCTTGAACGTGTGGACGCCGGCCTACTTCGGCTCGCTGGGCGCGAGCGCGGCGGGGGCCGCGTTCAAGAGTGCGGTCTTCCCCCTCCTCGGCTGCGCGGGCACGATCCTCGCCGGGTGGATCTCGGATCGCCTCGGCGGCCGGCGCGGCCTCGTGGTCTCGGTGATGCTGGGCGGGCTCACGCTGTGCTTGCTCGCGCTCGGGCGTCTCGACGCGCTGGCGAGTGGCAGCACCCGCGAGTGGCTCGCGGTCGTGCTCATCGGCCTTTCGGGCTTTCTCGCGCTCGGGCCCTACTCGATGGTCGGCGGCGGCGTCTGCGCCGTGGATGCCGGCGGCCGGGAGCTCGCGGCCACCGCGGCGGGCCTGCTCGACGCCGTCGGCTATCTCGGCGCGTCCGCGGCCGGCATCGGCATCGCGGGGATCGTGGCGCGCTGGGGCTGGGCGACGGCGTTCCTCGCCCTCGGAGGCCTATCGACCGGCGGGGTGGCCCTGGCCGTCCTGATCTGGCGACCACGCGTCCCCGCACGCTGACGTCGGCGCGAGTGTCGCGCACACGGCGCGCGGAATCAGCGTCCCGCGGCGGGCCAGGGGTCCGCCTCCATCGTCACCCAACCAAAGGCGCTCCAGTTGACGACCTCGACGGTGCCCGATGGATCGAGGTCGAGCAGCGCGTAGTTGTCGGCGTCGTAGCGCGTGCCGCCGAGCAGGAAGTGACGCACGCCGAAGTCCTCCGAGAAGTCGAGCCACGTGTGCGTGTGGCCGCCGAGGACGAGCTTGACCGTCGCCTTGTGCTTCTCGAGCAGCGCAAACAGATCCGGCATCGCGGGATCGTCGGTCTCGTGCTTGGCGATGAGAAACAAGCCGAAGTGGAACACGAGGATGCTCGGCACCCCCTCGGCGAGGTCGTGGTCGAGCCAGGCCAGCTGTTCCTTGCCAAAGCTGCCCTGGTCGCTGTCGTACCTGGGGCTCGTCGTGTCCCACGTGACGCCGAGCATGTTGTCCAGCATGAGCACTTTCCAGCCCGCAAGGCGCACGGCGTAGTAGGGGTCCTTTCCGATCTTGTCCTTGAAGATACGGTGCGTGAGCTCGCGCGGGACGTCGGGCACGTCGTAGTCGTGGTTGCCAAGCCCTGGGTACACGGGCATGCGGAAGCCGTCGACGATGTTCTTGGCAACGTCCCAGCGCGTCATGTGGGTGAAGAAGAACTCGTACTGGCTCGACGGGTAGTTGTGGATGAAGTCACCCGCGATGAAGACGGCCTGCGCGGGGGGCTCGAGCGCGTTGATGGTCGCCCGTACCGTTTCGAAGCGCTCCTTGGTGTGGAAGATCGACTCGGTGTCGATCGGCGTGTTCTCGGGCCCGACGTAGTAGTCGTCGATGATGTGCGTGTCCGCGAGGACCGCCACGCGCACCTTGGCGGCGGCCGCCGCCGCGTCGGGGCCGGCGTCGGGCGCGAGCCCGGCCGCGTGCGGGCTCTCCGCGCCGCAGGAGGCGAAAAGGACCAGGGTGCAAAGCCGGCGCATGGCGCAGAGCGTAGCGGAAGCCGACGCAGCCGACCGGCCCTCAGTTGTCCAAGGCGGGGGCCTTGCGGCTTCCCGGGTGGCGGATGTCCTTGCCCTTGACCATGAAGACGACCATCTCGGCCAGGTTGGTGGTGTGGTCGGCGATGCGCTCGAGGTACTTAGCGATGGCGCAAAGGCGCATGGCGCGCTGGATGTTGCGCGGGTCCTCCATCATGTAGGTGATGAGCTCGCGGAACTGCTCCTGGTAGTAGGCGTCCACGATCTTGTCGCGCTCGAGCAGCTCCTGGGCCTTCCCCACGTCGCCGGCGACGAAGGCGTCGAGGGACTCGCGCAGCATGGACTGCGTGGCGTCGGCGATGAGCTGCATGTTGCCGTAGGGCTTGAGCGGCGGATCGGCATTGAGCTCGATCACCCGCTCGCAGATGTTGACGCCGAGGTCCCCGATGCGCTCGAGGTCGGTCACCAGCTTGAGCGCGGTCGTGATGAAGCGCAGGTCGGAGGCCACGGGCTGGCGCTTGGCGAGCACGCGCATGCACAGATCGTCGATCTCGACCTCCAGCCGGTTGACCTGGCGATCGCACTCGATCATCCGCCGAGCGAGGTCGCTGTCGCGCTCGGCCAGCGCGCGCATGCTCGACCGGATCATCTCCTCGACCTTGGCCCCCATGAGCAGCACCTGCTCGCGCAGCGTGCGGAGCTCGCCCTCGTAGACGTGATCGGTGTGGCCCCGGGTCATCCGAAGCGCCCCGTGATGTAGTCCTCGGTGCGCTGGTCGCGCGGTCGCGTGAACAGCGTGTCGGTCGCCGCGTGCTCGACCAGCTCGCCGAGCAGGAAGAACGCCGTGCGGTGCGAGACACGCGCGGCCTGCTGCATGTTGTGCGTCACGATGACGATGGTGAACGCCCCCGCGAGCGCGTGGATGAGCTCCTCGATGCGGGCGGTCGCGATCGGATCGAGCGCCGAGCAGGGCTCGTCCATGAGCAGCACCTCCGGCTCGAGCGCCAGCGCGCGCGCGATGCAGAGGCGCTGCTGCTGGCCCCCCGACAAGCTCGCGCCCGAGCGGTGCAAGCCATCTCGGACCTCGTCCCAGAGCGCCACCCGGCGCAAGACGCTCTCTGCGAGCGCGTCGGGGTCTTCGGGCCTTGCGCCGCCGAGGCGCAACCCCGCGAGCACGTTGTCGCGGATCGACATGGACGGAAACGGGTTCGGCTTCTGGAACACCATGCCGACGCGCGCGCGCACGCGCACGGGATCGATGTCCCGGCCGTAGATGTCGGCCCCGTCGAGCGTGACGCGGCCCTCGACCCGCGTCCCCGGTACCACCTCGTGCATGCGGTTCAGGCAGCGCACGAACGTGGACTTGCCGCACCCCGACGGGCCGATGATGGCCGTCACCTTGCCCGCGGGGATCGGCATCGAGATGCCCTTGAGGGCCTGTGACTTGCCGAACCAGACCTTGAGATCGTACGCGCACATCTTGACGGCGCCGTCGGCGTCGGGCGGCGCGGTGCTGTCACGCCTGACGGTGGGCTTTGGCGGCGCGGCGGTCCTGACGGAGGCGGACAGGGATTGCAGGGTCATCGGGCACCTCGCGTGTGGATGAAGATGCGGGCGCAGAGATTGAGGACCAGGACGGACGCGACCAGCACGAGCGCGCCGGCCCAGGCCTTTCGGTGCCAGTCCTCGTAGGGCGAGACGGCGTAGGTGTAGATCTGCACGGTCAGAGAGCCAATGGGCCGATCGAGCCGCGTCGACCAGAACTGGTTGTTGAGCGCGGTGAAGAGCAGCGGCGCCGTCTCGCCCGCGATGCGCGCGACCGAGAGCAGGACGCCCGTCAGGACGCCAGGCGCGGCGGTGCGCAGAACGACGCTCACGATCATGCGCCACTTCGGTACGCCGAGCGCGAGCGCCCCCTCGCGTAGCGCGTCGGGGACGAGCCGCAGCAGCTCCTCGGTGGTGCGCGTGACCATCGGGAGCATGAGCAAGCCGAGCGCGAGGCCGCCGGCAAGCGCCGAGAAGCGCCGCATCGTCACCACCACGAGCGTGTAGACGAAGATGCCGACCGTGATGCTCGGGATCCCCGAAAGGACATCGCACGAGAAGCGCACCGCGCGCGCGAGCGGCCCGGTGCCGCCGAATTCGGCCAGGTAGATGCCGGCCAGGACCCCGGTCGGGATCCCGACCGCGCACGCGAGCGCGACCAGGACGAGCGTGCCGAAAAACGCATTGGCCATGCCGCCGCCGACCTCGCCGACGGGCCTCGGCAGCTCGGTGAACAGCGCCCAATCGAGGCCCCCGAGGCCCTTCGCGCTCACGTAGACGAGGACCGAGAACAGGGGCACGAGCGCGCCCAGCGTCGCCACCAGGCAAGCGCCTCGCGCCAGCTGATCGACGAGCTTTCTGCGGCGGTAGGCGCGGATCATGTGCGCGCCCCCGGGGCGCCACCGGCGACGCGCCAGACCAGGAGCCGCGCGCCGAGGTTGAGCAGGACCGTGACGCCGAAGAGCAGCAGGCCCACCGCGGCCAGCGCCGACAGGTGCAAGTCGCCCGAGGCCTCTGCAAACTCGTTCGCGATGACGCTCGCCATCGTGTAGCCGGGCTCGAACAGCGAGAGGGACAGGTCGGCGCGGTTACCGATCACCATCGTGACCGCCATGGTCTCGCCGAGCGCGCGGCCGAGGCCGAGCAGCACCGCGCCGAGGATGCCCGAGCGGGCGTGGGGGATGACCGCGATGCGCACCGCTTCCCAGCGGGTGGCGCCGAGCGCGAGCGCGCCCTCGCGCTGCACGGCGGGAACGGCGTGCATGATCTCCCGGCTGACGGCGGCCACGGTTGGCAGGATCATGATCGCCAACACCAGCGCGCCGGCGAGCATACCGAAGCCGCGGGGCGCGCCGGAAAAGAGCGGCGACCAGCCGAAGGCCTTGCCCAGCGCCGGCTCGACCGTCGTGCGCAGCCAGGGGGTGAGGACGAAGATGCCCCACAGGCCATAGACGACGCTCGGGATCGCGGCGAGCAGCTCGACCAGGAAGCCGGCCGGACGGCGCAGCCAGCCCGGCGCCAGCTCGGCCAGGAAGATCGCCACGCCGAGCGCGATGGGCACCGCGATGCAGAGGGCGAGCAAGGACGAATAGACGGTGCCGAAGATGTACGGCAGGGCCCCGAAGGAGTCGTGCACCGGATCCCAGTCGCGCCCGAGCGCAAAGCCGAAGCCGAACTTGCCGAACGCGGCCGCAGAGGCGCGTGTCATCTGGATCGCCATCGCGGCGAGGGTGGCCACGGCGCCCACGGCCAGCGCGGCCGTCAGCAGGCGGAACAATGCGTCGCCGAGGTTGACCTCGCGGCCGAGCGGCCACGCCCACGCCCCCCGGCGGGCGATCGCGATCTCGGTGTCGCGCGTGGTGGGACGCAACATGTGCGCCTACGGGCTCTGTGTGCCGGACACGGCTACAGGGCCGGCTTTCCAGCCACCATGAGCGTCTTGAGCTGCGCGTCCACACGCGTCACCACCTCGGCTGGCAAGGCCGCGTAATGCAGCGGTCCGCCCAGCGCCTGGCCCTCGTGTACGGCCCAGCGCAGGAAATCGAAGAGGGCTTTGCCCTTTTGCGCGTCGGGCTGGTCCTGGTAGACGAGCAGATACGTGAACGCCGAGATCGGATAGGCTGCCTCGCCCTTGGCGTCGGTGATCGACACGCGAAAGTCGTCGGGCATCTGCACGCCCGCGGCCGCGGCGGAGATGCTCTCGAGCGCCGGCGCGACCCACTTGCCCGCGGCGTTCTGGAGGGTCACGAGCGGCAGGTGGTTCTGCTGGGCGTACGCGAGCTCGACGTAGGCGATCGTGCCCGGCGTCGTCTTGGCGACGCCCGTGACGCCCTCGTTGCCCTTGGCCCCCATGCCCGCCGGGAACTTCACGCTCTTGCCGGCGCCGACCTTGTCCTTCCACGCGGCGCTGACCTTGGCCAGGTAATCGGTGAACACGGCCGTGGTGCCGCTGCCGTCGGAGCGGTAGGCCGGCGTCACGGCGAGGTCCGGCAGCTTCTGACCGGGGTTGGCCCTTCCGAGGCGCGGATCGTTCCACCGCTTGATCTCGCCCAGGAACAGCGACGAGACGAGCGCGGGCGAAAGCTGCAGCTGCTCGACGCCGGGGACGTTGTACGTGACCACGACCGCGCCAAGCGTCATCGGCACGTGCAGGAGCTTGCCGGGCGCCTTGGCCAGCTCCTCGGCCGTCATCGGCGCGTCGGAGGCGCCGAAATCCACGGTGCGCTCGAGGATCTGGCGGATGCCGCCACCGGAGCCGATCGACTGGTAGTTGATGCGCACGTCCGGGTGCGCCTTGCCGTACTCGAAGAACCACTTCGAGTAGAGCGGGTACGGAAAGGTCGCGCCGGCGCCGTGCAGCTCGACCACGTCGGCCTTGGCGGGCCCGGGCGCGGCAGCCTTGTCACTGGCGGGCGCGGGCTCGCTCGTCTTGGGGTTGCAACCGATGGAGAGGGCAGCTGCGACGAACGCCGCCGCCGCTGGAAAATGGATGCGCATGGAAGCCTCCTTCATCTAGGTAGCGCGCGGGCGTGTCGTTTCCATTCGCGCGTGGTGACGATTCGGTGACGCCGACCGAGCCCCCTTCAGAGGGCAATCGCGGCGCGGAGCAGGAATTCGTGCTCGTCCTTGCCCTGGTTGATGGCCGCGGGACCCTTTGCGGCGTCGAGCTGATAGGCGGAGTCCCCACCAAAGTGATTGAGGACGTAATTGAACGTCGCGCGGTAGCGGCGTGAGTACCAGTAGTTGACGCCGAGCTCGAAGCTCGTGAGCTTCGTCTTGCCGACGCTCGGATTGGCGTTGGGGTTCGGGGTCGTCGCGTTCCCGGCGGTGATCTCTTCGTTCAGGTATTCGAGGCGCGCGGCCACCATGAGGCCGGGTTGCGGCTCGAGGGTCGGGCGCTTCTTGAGGCGTCCCGGCAGCTGCAGGCCCGGGCGGCCGATGATCGTGTCGTCACCGAGGATCCAGTACCAGGCCTCGCCGTACATCGAATAGCCGTCCAGCTCGGCATTGCCGAGCGCCGGGAGAATCGCACCCGAGGCCGTGTTCGTGATGTCGGCCTCGACGAGCTGCTGGTTCTTGTGCACGTACTCGAAGCGCACGCCGGCCTTGTGCAGGATCGGCGCATCGAGCTCGAACGCGAACATGTGCAGATCGCCCCGCTGGTGCAGCGCCCCCTTCGGCCCCGCAGTCGCAGGGGCGACCACCGGGCCCGCGAAGCCTGCATTGTCGAAGAACTTGAAACCGCCTTGCGTGGTCTGGTTCGCAAGGGCGAGGCCCCGGCCGCCGCGGCTGCCGAGCCACCACGAGCCGCCGAGCGTGATCTCCTCGAAGTCCTTCTGGCCGGCCATTGCGCCCGGCGCGACCCACGCGCGGCCCACGAAGTCGAAGTCCGAGTCTGCGTTCCTGAAGTTCTGGCCCTCGCCGTCGAACAGGCCCAGCGAGTAGTAGGCCATCTTGTCGGGCAAGAGGCCGTGCACCATGCCGCCCACCTCCTTGTTGGTCGGCACGGCGAAGGCCCGCACGGTCACCGAGCGCTCCATGAAGTCGAAGTACTTGTCGCTGGTCCGGTTCTCGAGCGAAAAGGGCGCGTCGAACTGGCCGATCTGGAGGATCGCGAGGTCCGCCCAGGGGGCGACGAGGACGTAGTCGTCGGTGGCATTGAGGCTCGATTGCGCGATCGGGTCCGCGCCCGCCGGGGTCCCCGCGGCGAAGTCGCCCCCGATCTGGAAGCCGAATATCGTGCCGACCCAGCCGCCGAGCTCGAGCCGCGCGCGCCGCAGGAGGATCGCGTCCTGCGGCAGGCCGTCGGTCGGGCGCTTGAAGAAGTAGCCGTCGACTTGCAAGCGTCCGCTCGGCAGGAGCACGAAACGATTGTCCGCGGAGCGAAGGTAGGCGGTGTCGCCCGAGAAGCCTGCGAGCGGATCCTCCGGGCCGAGCGGCTCGCCCGCGCGCGCGGCCCCGGTCGAGAGGAGGACGGCTCCGAAGGCGAGGCCCATCAGGAATCTCATGCCGTCCCGTTTATCAAGGTCGGCGTGACACCAGGAGGAACACTCCGTGACTTTTCGGCAACGCGCCGCGGCGCAGCGCGGTCCTGGAATTTCCTCAGCCGGCGCGCGGCAGCGACAGCAGGAAACGCGTCCCCTGCCCCACGGTGCTCTGGACCTCCACGCGTCCGTCCATCGCCTCCGCGAGGTGCTTGACGATGGCCAGACCGAGCCCGGTGCCCCCCATGGCGCGCGAGCGGCCCGGGTCCACGCGGTAGAAGCGCTCGAACAGGCGCGGCAGGTGGCGTGGCTCGATGCCCGGGCCGTCGTCGGCCACCGACACCACCACCACCCCGGCGCGCTCGGCGGCGCCGACCTCGATCGTGCTGCCCTCTGGGCAGTACTTGATGGCGTTGTCGATGAGGTTCGTGAGGATCTGCTCGAGGGCGCGCTGGTCCGCACGGACCCTCGGCAGAGGATTCGAGGGCCGCAGGCGGACCTCGATCTTGCGGTCCTCGGCGCGCGGGCGCAGCAGCGCGACGGTCTGCTCGATCACCGGCGCAACCTCGAGGGGGGAGAGCTCGAGGCGGTACTGGCGCGATTCGATGCGCGAGAGGTCGAGCAGGTCCTCGATCAGCCGGCCCAGGCGCTCCGCATTGCGCTGGAGGATGAGCGTGAAGCGATCCTGTGCGGCGGGATCGCTCGCCGCCGGCCCGCGCAAGGTCTCGGCGGCAGACAAGATCGCCGCCACCGGCGTGCGCAGCTCGTGCGAGACGTTGGTGACGAAGTCGCGCCGCACCGACTCCAGCCGGCGGAGCTCGGTGAGGTCGACGAACACGGCGAGCAGGCCCGGCGGGCTGCCGGGGAAGGGCACCGCGTGCACGAGCACGCGCCGCACCCTGGCTCCGCCGAGCTCGATCTCGACCGAGGTCGGCTGGCCGACCTTCCGCGCGCGATCGATGAGGTCGGCGAGCTCGGCCTGCCGGAAGGCTTCGAGCGGCAGGCGTCCCGACACCGTCCCCGAGATCTCGAGCAGATCGCGTGCCGCGGGGTTCAGGATCCGGATGCGGCCGTCGCTTTCGAGCACGAGCACCCCCTCCTGCATGGCGCCGAGCACGCCCCCCATAAGGTCACGCTCGCCCTCGAGCGCGCGGATCGCGGACGTGAGGTTGGTCGCGAGCTGGTCGAACGCCGAGCCGAGCTGGCCGAGCTCGTCGCCTCCGGAGACGCGGGTGCGCACGTCGAGCTCTCCCGCGGTCAGGCGCCGGGCCGCCCGCGTCAGCGTGTCGAGCTTCATCGCGACCCGCCGGCCGAACGCGCTGGCCACCACCGCCGCCACGCCGATGGCGAGCAGCCCGGCCCAAAGGAGGCTCGCGCGCAGCTCCGCCATCGCGGCCTCGACGCTGTCGAGCGCGCGCGCGCCGCGCACGACGCCGAGCAGGCGCCCGCCAACACGGAGCGGCGTCGCGAGGTAGAGCATCCGGCGCTGCACGGTGACCGAGAGCCGCGTCGCCTCGCCCTCGCCCTGGTCGAGCGCGGCCCTGACCTCCGGCCGCTCGCGGTGGTTCTCGAGCTTGTCGAGCGCGGCCAGGGCCACCTCCGAGTCACCGAGCACCGCGCCATCGGCGCGCACGATGGTGACGCGCAGCTGCCCGCGCCGGCCCAGGTCGTCGGCCAGCGCGTCCCAGCCCGCGCGATCGTCGACCGGGTAGGGCGAGCGCTCGGCCACCACCGCCGCGAGGTGCACCCGCACCGCCAGATCCGCGTGCGCCTGCGCAAAGAGCCGCCGCTCGAGCGCGCGCGACAGGTAGGTCTGCGCCGCGAGCTGCCCCACCCCGACCAGCGCCAGCGCCCCGAGCAGGAGCTTTCCACGAAGGCCGAGCTTCATCCCTGCCGAACGGACCTCTCAGGCCCGGTCGCCCTGCCCGGACAGCGAGAAGCGGTAGCCCACGCCGCGCACGGTCTCGATGTAGTCGGCGGCGCCACCGAGCTTCTCGCGCAGGCGCTTGACGTGCGTGTCGATCGTGCGCGTCACCGAGTCCCGGCTGACGCCCCAGACCTCGGTCAGCAGCGACTCGCGTGACTGCACGCGCTCGGCCCGCCCCGCCAGCACGACGAGTAGCTTGAACTCGAGCGCCGTGAGCTCCACCTCCGCCTCCTCCACCCAGACGCGGTGCGCCTCGGCGTCGACGCGCAGCTTGCCGAGCTCGAGCCGCACGAGCTCGCTGCGCGATCCGCCGGCGGCGCGCTTCAAGATGGCCTGCACGCGCAGCACGAGCTCGCGCACCGAGAAGGGCTTGGTGACGTAGTCGTCGGCGCCCACCTCGAAGCCGACGACCCGATCGATCTCCTCGATCTTCGCGGTCAACATTACGATGGGCAGCTCGCGCGTGCGGGCGTCCTGCCGCAGCTGGCGGCACACCTCGGTGCCCGCCACGTCGGGCAGCATGAGGTCGAGCAGGATCAGGTCGGGTACGATCGATCGCGCCAGCGCAAGGCCCTTTTCGCCGAGGCCCGTCGTCGTCACGGCATGGCCGGCCGCCTGAAGGTTGTAGCGCAGCACCTCCTGCAGGTCCGACTCGTCCTCGATGACCAGGATCTTCGCCATCCGGATGGGCCGCATCATGCAGCGCCCGAAAGTCCTCGGCGCGACATTCCTGTGACGCGCCGGTGAATTCTCGCGGACGCGCCGAAGGACGCGTATCGGACTACCCCGGGGGCGGCACGATGCGGGTCGTCCACTGCGCGATGTGGTTCGACGTGGTGACATCCTGGAACGGCAGCACGAAGGGCGGCCGGCTCGGATCGAGGCCCCGCTCGGCGCGTTGCGGGTCGAACCCGCTCATCCAAAGGAGCGTGCCACGCCGGTTCTCGTCGCCCCCCGCGGGCGGGCGTCGCAGGCCGTAGTAGCGCGACGACGAGAACGACAGCCAGAGGAGCGTGCCGAGCTCGCCCGACTCCGACACGAACGGCGCCCACTTGGGGAACGAGTCCGTGAGCTCGGTCGAGCCCGCGGGCTCGCCGCGTCCCGGCCGGTTCGCCCCGGACAGCTCGATGGGCGTCCTCGCCCCGCCGAGGCCCACCACCCAAAGGCGCGCGCTCGGGTCCGAATCCGCGTTGCAGTCGGTGTGCTGCTCGCCGCTCGGGCACGTGGACTCGTCGTAGATCACCCATTTTCCGTCGGGTGAGAACGCCGGGTAGTAGCGGTTCTTGCCGGCCTGCTCGGCGACCAGCGTCTCGGGCGGCGCCCACACGCCGCCGCGCTCGGTCACCATCTCGATCGCGCCCTTGCCCATGCGCTGCAGCGTCCCCGGGATGCCCACACGCACGTAGGCGATGCGATCGCCCTCCGGCGACCAGTCGGGGTGGTCCGCCGGATGCTCGCGCGTGCCCGTGCCCGCGATCGCGCTCTGGGCCTGCCCGGTGGCGCCGTCGAAGATCTGCAGCGACCAGTCGGTCGCGCCCTGGTCGCCGTACACGCCCACGAAGCGCGACGCGTCCGGCGCCCACGACTCGAACACGCTCTTGCCGGTCTGGCCGAACGGCACGAGCGGCAGCGCGCGCGCCACGTCGAGCAGGAGCAGCCGGCCGTCGTTCTGTCCGCCCGCCTCCGCGACGATGCGGCTGCCGTCGCGCGAGAGCGCGTGGCACCCGACGCAGGTCCCTGCCGTCTGCTCGGGGCCGACGAAGCGCTCGAGCCGTGGCTCGTGCGCGCCGAAGTCGTAGCGCATGATGGACGTGCCACCCGAGGTGGTCCAGTAATAGACGGCGCCCTCCAGATCGTCCCGCGAGAACGCGAGCTCCACCGGCGCCGAGACGCCGGTCCTTCCCCCCGCTTCGTCGGTCCCGCGCACCACGAGGCGCACCGGGCCCGCGCCGCGCGTCGTCGTCGCCAGCGCCCGCCAGAGCGCCGCGTCCGGCGTGTAGATGCACCCGCCATCGGTCGGGCGCGCGCAGCGCGTGTGAATGCGCACGCTCACGAGCTCGTGATCGAGCGCGAGCTCGAAGACCGTCTGCCCCGCGGCGCGGAAGTGCACCTCGACGCCGCGCAGGTTGGGCGGCAGGAGCACGCCGTCGTCGGGATACACCACCTCGGGCGCGCGCGCCGGGTCGGCCGGCCCGTCAAACCGCACCGCGGGCAATGCCCCCGCTCGCGCGTCGTCGGAAACCCGGGCGTACACGACGACGAGCGGCATCTGCGCGCGCATCCCGGACAGGTCGGCAAACACCGTGGTCTTGCCGCCGCGGTCGATCGCGCTCGTCACCGTGCCCTGATCCACGCTCGCCATCAGGCCATCGACGACGCCCAGGCGCGCCCGCGTGGTGACGTCCTCGGTCGAGCCATCCTCGTAGCTCGCCCGCACGCTCACCTGGGCGATGGCCGCCGTCACGCCGTCGGTCGTGAGCGTGAGCATGCCCGGCTCGATCGCGAGCGAGCGCAGGCGACGCCCAGAGGCGTCCGCGGCGCCGGCGTCCCGCGCCCCCGCGGGCCGGCCGTCGGGCACGGCGGCAGACGCGTCGTCGGCCGGGGACGAGCAGGCGGACAGATTTCCCAAGGAGACGAGGAGCACGAGGGCGCGGATCGTGGAACGCACACCCACGCGCTCTTCAATCGGTGTGCCAGTGAGACGTGGCGGCGGGTGCCAGGCGCTGCGGCCTCGGCCCTGGGGCCCGCGGCTCCAGCGTGATCGACGGGATCACCCGTTCCGTTCACCCGCCCTGGAGCACGCGCTCGGCGAGCTGCTTGGCCACGGCCGCGTCGACGTCCTTGTGCGCCTTCATGACGTCGCCGACCACGCGCCCGGCCTGCTTGGGATCGGTGACGCCGAGCCGCGTGACCGCCTCGCGAATCAGCGTCTCGGTGGCCGCCGCGTCGAGCTTCTTCGGCAGGTATTGCTCGCAAAAGCCGATCTCGAACTCGAACTGAGCGATCATCTCCCGGCCACGCTCGCCGAGCTGGCTGTACTCTTCGATGCTCTTTCTGAGCTGCTTGACGTAGACGGCGATGACGTCGAGGTGCAGCGCGTCGTCCACGGCCCCCGAGAAGCCCTTGGCGGTGCGGCGCTCCATCACGCGCGTCTTGAGCATCCGCACCACGTCCGCGCTCCGCGAGTCCCTGGCCATCATGGCCTGCTTGAGGCGGTCGTTCAGCTGGGCTTCGATCGTCATGGGACCCCCGAACGCGACCTATAGCACATGCCCGGCCCGGAGGTTGCACGTCCCTCGGGCGGGGAGCATGCTCTCTGGAGGGTCACCATGCGCAGAATCCTCATCACGCTGGGTCTAGGCGCCGCCCTGCTGGCGCCCGCGGGGGCCCGCGCGCAGGCCCCGGAAGGTCCCGAGGACCTCGGGGAGCCGGCGGCTCCCGACTACATCGACGAGCGTGGCATGCCGGTCTACGAGGACGACTCGCCGGCGCCGGAGCGGCTGACCGTCGCGCCGCCGCGCACACCGCCGGGGCGCTTTCGCTATTGCACGCCGCACCCGATCCCGAACGAAGTGGGCGGCGGCTGGGACGCGACGCAGGGCGAACACGAGCGCGATTACCCGCCGCTCGATCCGTACCTCTTCGTCGAGCGCGACGGCTGCTTCTACTTCGTCGGTGACCCGCGCGACTTCGGCTACCAGGGCGAGACCTACGCCTACTACGGCTCGCATCCCGTCGCCTACGACTACGGGGGAGGTTTCTGCTTCCACGTCGGCACGCATTTCCACCTGTGGGGACCGTTCGGCCCGTATTTCATGCTGTCTGACGGCTGGTGGGGCTGGGCCGGCCCACTGCCCGCCTGGTACTGGGGCTATTACCCCTACTACCACCGCTACTGGACTAGCTATTACCCGCGCTACTACGGTGGCGGCCGTTACGTACGGCCC
>JAHFDS010000445.1 GCA_023248855.1 Myxococcales bacterium | reverse complement strand
GGTAGACCTGCTCGAGGAGCGCACGCATGCGGCGCTACTTTGGGCCGGAGCGCCGGCGCTTGCCGCCCTGCTTGCGCTCCGGCATGGGTGACTTGCCGAGGGCGATGTCGAGCGCATGCATGGCGCGCTCGCGGTCCGCCGCGAAGGCTCCAGAGACCGTGTCCTCGAGCGTCTCGGTCTGGGCGCCGCGCTTGACCTCCACGCCCGACAGCGGCGCCTCCGCCCTGGCGACACAGACCTTCTTGCAATCGACCGACGAGATCTCCGAGCCCTTGAGCGTCGCGGAGAGCTTCTGCGTGGGCAGGGCGAGGCCCGCCAGCGCGGCCGCCACGCGGGCCAGGTTCACGCGCGCCTGGGTCTGTGCCTGCTCGCGCGCCAGGCTCGGGTCCTTGATGCCGGGGCTCGACTGCCCGAGCGCCCAGATGCGACCGGGCGTGGACGGCACGAGGCCGCCTTGCAGCGCACCGCCGCCGACCGCAAGCAGGAGGATCGCAGGCAGCATCATCCGGAAAGCTAGCATGCACGTGGCGAGCCGCCCGCCCGCGCCGGGACGCAGCGCACGTCGGGCGCGATCCCTGCCATGATGCGCGCCGGAGGTGGTCATGGACGGTGGAGCCCGCGTCGCACAGGTCCTCAAGAGTCACGGCGTGACCCACGTGTTCACGCTCTGCGGCGGGCACGTCTCGCCGATCCTGGTTTCCTGCAAGCGGAGCGGCATCCGCGTCGTCGACACGCGCAGTGAGGTCAACGCTGCCTTCGCCGCCGACTCTGCCGCGCGCCTCTCGGGCGTGCCAGGGGTCGCGGTGGTCACCGCCGGGCCGGGCGTGACCAACACCATCACCGCGGTCAAGAACGCGCAGCTCGCGCAGTCTCCGCTCGTGGTCATCGGGGGGGCCACGGCCACCCTTCTGCGCGGCCGCGGCTCGCTGCAGGACATCGACCAGATGTCGCTCATCCGCCCGCACGTCAAGTGGGCGGCGCGGCCCAATCGCCTGGCCGACGTCGCGCCCTCGATGGAGCGCGCGTTCAGGATCGCCAAGGCGGGCGTGCCCGGGCCGGTGTTCGTGGAGCTCGCGGTGGATCTGCTCTACGACGAGAAGATCGTGCGCGAGTGGCACAAGGCCAAGACCGACAAGCCCGACAAGAACCTCGCCGAGCAGGCGCTCGCCATGTACGTCAAAGGTCACCTCGCGTACGTGTTCGGCCTGCAGGGCCTGGCGACGCCGGAGCTGTCGGTGCCGGAGCTGCCGGACCTGCCGGGTCTGCGCAGGCACGCTCAGGCGACCGAGCTCGAGCCGGGCGGCGACGACGTGCGCGCCGCGATGGCCCTGCTCGGCCGCGCGGAGCGCCCGGTGTTCGTCCTCGGCAGCCAGGCCACGCTGCGCCCCGCCCGCATCCCCGAGCTGGTCGGTGCGATCGAGCGGCTCGGCGTGCCGGTGTATCTGTCGGGCATGGCGCGTGGGTTGCTCGGCCAGGGCCACGCGCTCCAGGTGCGGCACAAGCGGCGTGAGGCGCTGCGCGAGGCCGATGTGGTCCTGCTGGCCGGCGTGCCGTGCGACTTCCGCCTCGAGTACGGCGCGCACGTCGCCAGGGCCAAGGTGATCGCGGTGAACCTCTCCGGCGAGGATCTGCACAAGAACCGGCGCCCCGACGTCGCGATCCTGGCCGATCCCTGCGCGACGCTGTGCGCGCTCGCGGCAGCGGCGAGCGGCCACGACCGAAAGGCCTGGGTCCACCAGCTCCGCGGGCGCGACGACGCACGTGACGCAGAGATCGGCAAGATGGCCGAGGCGCGCGGCGAGCGCTGCAACCCCGTCGCCGTCTGTCGCGCCATCGACCGGCACCTCGAGCCGAGGAGCGTCCTGGTCGGCGACGGGGGTGACTTCGTGGCCACCGCGAGCTACACGCTGCGCCCGCGCGGCCCGCTCGGCTGGCTCGATCCAGGCGTCTTCGGGACGCTCGGCGTGGGCGCGGGCTTTGCCCTCGGCGCCAAGCTCCTGCGCCCCGATCACGACGTGTGGCTGCTCTGGGGCGACGGCGCGGCGGGCTTCTCGATCTCCGAGATCGACTCGTTCGTGCGCCACAAGGTGCCGGTCATCGCGGTGGTGGGCAACGACGCCTGCTGGACGCAGATCGCGCGCGAGCAGACCGTCATCCTCGATGACGACGTGGGCGTGATGCTGACCTACGCCGACTACCACCGGGTCGCCGAGGCCTGGGGCGCCAAGGGCATCCTGGTCGAGCACGACGATCAGATCGACGCCGCGCTCGCCGAGGCGGTGCGCGTCTCGCGCGCCGGGCACCCCGTGCTGGTCAATGTCCTGCTCGACAAGACCGACTTCCGCAAGGGCTCGATCTCGATGTGAGAGGCGCTCGGCGGCAGCTCGACGCGGTGCCCCCCCCCGGACAAGCGCCTGCGCGCGGAGGAGCAGGACCCTCGCGGCGGTGGAGCGCTCGGCAGGTGGCTCGGCTGGGCGGCTCGCTCCACGCGATGACCGCCTCCGACGACGCCTTCGACCTCGCGATCCGCGACTGAGGGGGCGGCCCCCACCCGTGCTGTGACGTTCCCTGACGCACGGGCGCAAGAAAGTGGCAAGCGGATGACGAGATGGCGGCGCGTTCCGGGTCGTGCGAGAGAAACGCGTGACGCCGAGGAATGGCCCACCGGTTGCTTGGGTTGGAGAGGAAAGGCTAGTGACGAAAAGGAGATCGCCCATGGAGCTCCTCGAACCTGATGACACCCTCCACAAGGACGCCTACGCGCAGAAGATCGAGCGCCGCATGTGGGCGCTGACGGCGGAGCTGGAAAAGCTCGCCGCCCGCGCCGAGGCTCAGCTCGCCAAGGCCGGCCCCGCCACGCGCGCGCTCTACGACGAGCTCTCGTCGACCCTGCAGGCACAGCACGAGTGGTTGCGCCGCCGGCTCGGTGAGCTGCGCTCGATCGGGGAGGGCTGGCGCGAGCTCGCCAACACCATCGAGTCCGGCTGGCGCGAGGTGAACAAGACCCTTCACCAGACCAGCGTCCGGCTGGCCTAGGCCAACGTAGGGCGAGCCCGAGCCTACTCCGTGCACAGGCCGCCGAGCAGGCGCAGCTGCTCGACGTCGAGGCCGTAGAAGACGACCCCCATCCCGGACTCCTCGCCGACCACGTTCGATTCGGCCTTCTGCCACCGCACCTCACCGCGCAGCTCGAGCGTCCAGGGTGGCTTTCTCGGGCTGTCGTGCACGATGAGCGCGAGCGTGATCTGCGTGCCGATGGGGGGCGGCCGCTCGGTGATCACGAAGGCCCCGCCGACGCCGATGTTGGTGGTGCGGGAGCGGTTGGGCGGCCCCTCGCGGCCCGCCAGAATGAGCCGGTAGATGCACTCGACGTCGCCACCACCGCGCGCCTGCCGGGGCCGCAGGGTGCGCACGCGGCCGCCCTTTGGGCCTCGTCGGCCGAGCCCGAGCGCGCGCAGACGCTTGCCTAGCACGCAGCCATCCTAGCAGATTGACTCGTTTGGCCCCTACTGGTAGACCTCGCCCGCGCGCTCCATGACCTCGCCCTGCCAAGCCCCAAGGAACCCTCCATGAAGGTGCATCTCATCGGTATCTGCGGCACGGGCATGGGCTCGTTCGCGGGGCTCTTGCAGGCGGCCGGACACGAGGTGCGCGGCTCCGACGAGCATGTCTACCCCCCCATGTCGACCCAGCTCGCGGCGCTCGGGGTCTCGATCATGGAGGGCTTCGGCGCGCCGAACCTCGACTGGGGCCCGGACACGGTCGTGGTCGGCAACGTCAACCGCAAGGACCACCCCGAGGTGGTGGCGGCGCAGGAGCGGGGCATCGCGCTGACGTCCTTCCCGAAGCTGCTCGGTGAGCTGTTCCTCGAGCAGCGCTGGAGCGTCGTGGTGGCGGGCACGCACGGCAAGACCACCACCTCCACGCTGGCCGCGTTCTGCCTGCACGATGCGGACAAGGATCCGTCCTACCTGCTCGGCGGCGTGCCGATCGACCTGCCGGGCAGCTTCCACCTCGGCAAGGGCGCGGAGTTCGTGGTCGAAGGCGACGAGTACGACACCGCGTTCTTCGACAAGGGCTCCAAGTTCTTCCACTACCGGCCCAAGACCGCGATCCTGACCAGCGTCGAGCTCGACCACGTCGACATCTTCAGCTCGCTCGACGAGATCGACGCGGCGTTCGCGAGGTTCGTCGGGCTCATCCCGCCCGAGGGCCTGCTCGTGGTGCCGGGCGGCGCGGCGGCGCAGGCCGCCGGCGCACGGCGCGCGACCCAGCACGCGCGCTGCCGCATCACCACCTACGCCGTCGGCGAGGCCGCGGACTTTCGCGCCGACGTGACCGCGCGGCGCGGCACCCGCACCGAGTTCACGCTGTCGCACGGTGACGAGCCGCTCGGCACGTGGAACGTCGGGCTCGCAGGAACCTACAACCTCGAGAACGCCGTCGCGGTGATCGCGGCGCTGCTCGATCGGGGCGTGCCCGTGGAGGCGCTGCGGCGCGCGATGCGGCGCTTCGGGGGCGTCAAGCGTCGCCAGGAGCTGCGCGGCGTGGCTTCCGGCGTGTCGGTGGTGGACGACTTCGCACACCATCCCACGGCCGTGACGCTGACCCTGCGCGCGCTCAGGGGCCGACATGGTCGGGGCCGCCTCGTGGCGGTCTTCGAGCCGCGCAGCGCGACCAGCCGCCGCAAGACCTTCCAGCGCGAGTTCGCCGAAGCATTCGCCAATGCAGATGAATTGATCGTGGGCCCGCTGTACGACGCGAGCCGGATCGCGCCCGAGGATCGCTTCGATCCGGAGCGCCTCGTGGCCGACGTGCGAGGGCGCGGCGTCGCCGCCAGGCACCTGACCAACGTGGACCAGATCGCCTCCGCGCTCGCGGAGAGCTGCTCGCCCGGGGACACGGTGGTCATCATGAGCTCGGGCGCCTTCGGGGGCCTGCACGACAAGCTCCTGCATCGCCTCGGCGAGCCGGTGATGCCGGCCAGGCCCACCGATCGCGCCGCCATCGCGGCCCTGCTCGAGTGCTATGGCATGCCGACGGTGGGGCTCGACGAGCACCTCGGGAGCTTCCTCGTGGTGCGGGACGACGACGGCGGCGTGCTCGGCTGCGTGGGCGTGGAGGTCTACGACGACGCGGGCCTCCTGCGCTCCTTGGCCGTGCAGCCGGACCGGCGGCGCCTCGGGCTCGGCTTCTGCCTTGCGGACGCGGCGCTGGCCCTGGCGGCGGCGCGCGGTGTGCGCCGCCTGTTCCTCGTGACCGAGAGCGCGAGTGATTTCTTCGGCGAGCGCCTCGGATTCGTCGCGGTGCCGCGCGCCGAGGCCGACATCGCCGCCAAGGGCTCGAGGATGCTCGCGGCCGACAAGCGCGCGCGCGGTGACCATGCGGCGCGACCTCGACGCGTGACGCTCGCGCAGGACCTCTTCGTCGCGCGGGCTGCGGGCGAGCGTGCCTCCACGATCCTGCTGGCCGGCTGGGGCGCGGCCGGGACGGTGCAGCACAAGGGCGGCAACCCCGCCGACCTCGTCACCGAGTTCGACCGGAAGAGCGAGGAGGCGATCGTCGAAACCCTGCGCGGGGCGTCGCCCGAGGACGCGATCCTCGGCGAGGAGGGCGGCGCTCGCCCGGGAACGAGCGGCCGGCGCTGGCTGGTGGACCCGATCGACGGGACGACCAACTTCGCGCATGGCCTGCCGATGTTCGCGGCGTCGATCGCGCTCGAGGTGCACGGGGAGCTGGTGGCAGGCGTGCTCGCGGCGCCCGCGCTCGGATGGACCTTCTGGGCGGCGCGCGGGATGGGAGCGTGGCTCGAGAGCGATCGCGGCGCGCGGCGGCTTTTCGTGAGCAGCACGAAGGCCCTGTCGGGGGCGCTCCTGGCGACGGGCTTTCCGACCACCACGCTCGCCCGCGCGCACAACTTCACCGCGTTCGAGGCGGTGTACCGCCGGTCGCAGGGCGTGCGCCGGATCGGCGCGGCGGCGCTCGATCTCGCGTTCGTGGCCGCGGGCTGGGTCGATGCCTACTGGGAGGCGCCGCTGCATCCCTGGGATCTGGGCGCGGGGGTGGTGCTCGTGCGCGAGGCGGGGGGCCTGGTGACGGGCCTCGCCGGTGGGCCGTTTTCCGTCGATGACGGCGAGGTGGTGGCGTCGAACGGCGTCCTGCACACGGAGCTCGTCGCGGAGCTCGGCGGCGTGCTG
>JAHFDS010000071.1 GCA_023248855.1 Myxococcales bacterium | reverse complement strand
CTCCCGATCGGGAGCCGCGGGCGGCCGGTCCGTCGACGTGCGCCCGGTGGGCTCGATCGCCAGCACGGGCGGCCTGCCGAGCAGGGTCTGCCCGACCACCGGCGCCCTCCGCAGCGTCGGCGCCGCCTCGTCCGCCGGCTCGTCCACCGCTTCGATGGCCGCGAGCGCCTGCCCGCCGGGCAGCGTACGCGCGGTCGCCGCGTCCGGCCCAACCACGCCCGGGATCGTCGAGACCGGCTTCGTCGAGGCCAGCGCCGCGCCCGGCAGCTCCTCCGCAGGCGGCGGCGCCGTGACGCCCGGGATCGTCGAGACCGGCAGGCCCTCGATCTCCGCCGTCTCCTTCGCGGCCCCCTTGGGCACCGACTGAAAGCCCGGCAGCGTCGACATCGGGGAGCCGGGCAGCGTCACGAGCAACGTCGGACCGTCCGATCCGAGTGCGATCCGCGTCCCGGTCTTGAGCAGCACACCCGGGTACGAGGCGCGCAGGCCGCCCACGAACGTGCCCGCTTCCGAATCGAGATCCTCGACGAAGACCGCGCCCTCGCGCTCGCGCAGCAGCGCATGGCGGGCCGACACGCGCGGCCACTGCTTGGCGTCGAGCCGCAGCTGCGCCTCGGCACCGGTCCCGATCACCACCCCGCGCCGGACCTCGCTGGCAGAGAACGGCACGCCGCCGATCCCCCCTACCTCCACGACCACGCGCGGGGGATCCACGCGTGTCTGCGACAGGTCTTCCGCCACGATTCGAGCCTCTGCCCCCGAGGCTACCGAAAAACCGGCGCGATGGGCAGCCGATGGTTCATGGGGCGATTCCCGCCGCTACGCCGCGCCGCAGCATCGTCCCAGCTCCCGCGCGATCTCGGCGGGCGAAAGGGCCCTCGTGGCGGCGCCGCG
The DNA here is from genome assembly GCA_023248855.1 of Myxococcales bacterium. GTDB lineage: Bacteria > Myxococcota_A > Polyangia > JAHFDS01 > JAHFDS01 > JAHFDS01. The sequence goes on along the minus strand of JAHFDS010000071.1, from coordinate 24,509 downwards.
CTCGAGCGCCGCGCGCGGCATGCCGAAGATCACCGACGAGGCCTCGCTCTGCACCATCGTCAGCCCCCCGGCCTCGTGCACGTCCGCCAGCCCCGCCGCCCCGTCGTCGCCCATGCCCGACAGCACGACGCCGACCGCGCTCCTGCCGTAGCCGTGCGCCAGGGACGTCAACATCACGTCGCCGCTCGGCACGTGCATCGGCGAGCTCGGCCGGCGCGGTCCCGGCTCCGACAGGAGCACGCGGCCCGCGCTCCCCACCGACAGGTGCATGCCGTCCGGCGCCAGAAACGCCACGCCAGGCACGAGCGGCGCCCCGGCGTCCGCCAGGCGCACCTCGATCGAGGCCTGCTTGCCGAGCCACGTCGCGAGCCCGGGCGCAAAACCGGCCGCCAGGTGCTGCACGATCACGATCGGAGCGCCGAACCCGGCCGGCAGGCGCGACAGGAGCTCCAGGAGGGCGCCCGGGCCGCCGGTCGACGCGACGATGCCGACGGCGCGCCGTGGCTCGAGCCGGGGCGGCACGATCTGGAAGGACGCCGTCACCGCGCGGGTGGACGGCGCCGGGCGCCGCAGGACCGGGATCGAGGCGAGCAGCTTGACCTTGGCCACGAGCTCGCGCGTCTCGGGCGACGACGCGTGGAGCGCGGTGGGCTTGCGCACGAGCTCGAGCGCGCCGCGCCGGAGGGCCTCGAACGACAGCGCGTCCGACATCGGATCGGCGGTCCACACGAGGATGGGCACCGGCGTGTGCGCCATGATGCGCTCGATGGCCTCGAGCCCGTCCATGACGGGCATGTGGACGTCCATGACGATCACGCTCGGCTGCAGCGCCGCGATGGACTCGACCGCCTTCTTGCCGTCGGGCGCCATGCCGACGAGCTCGATACCGGGATCTCGCTCGAGCACGGCCGCCAGCGCCGCGGCGATGATCGGCGAGTCCTCCACGATGAGCACGCGAACCGCCGCCATGGACGATCGAGCATAACACCTTCGTGCTAACCTGCGGCCGCTCGACCGTGCGCATCCTCAAGAAGTTCTTGAAGATTTTCGGCATCACGCTGGCGGGGTCGCTGGCGCTCGTGCTGCTCGTGCTGGTCGTGGCGCGCTTCGCGCTGAACGGCCCGCGCCTCGGCCGCCTCGTGTCGGACTTCGCCAACGACGAGATCATGGGCCGCATCGACATCGGCGCCATCGAGTGGACGCTGCCCTTTGGCAACATCGTCACGGGCAATCCGTGGGCGCTCGCGGTGCGCGCGGTCGAGGTGCACGACGACCAGGGCAAGCTGGTCGCGCACGTGGACGACGTCAAGGTCGCGCTCGACATGCGGGCGATCCTGACCGGGCGCGTGCGCGTCACCGAGCTGTCGGTCGGCCGCACCCTCGCCAACGTCGAATCGGCCGCGGGCTTCGCGGCAGACGCCTTCAAGCCGAGAAAACCACCCAAGCCCAAGAAGCCCAAGAAGCCCAAGAAACCAGGCGAGATCGACACCACCGACGTCGAGGTGAGAAACGCGCACCTCGGCCCGATCGAGGTCCACGTGGGCCTGTCGCCCAAGATGTGGATCGACGTCCAGGGCTTCGAAGCGACCGTGGGCGTGAGCATCAAGGGCGAGCAGATCCTGGTGGACCTGCGTCCGCGCATCCCGCACGCAACCTTTGCGACGCCGACCGGCGCCCTGACCATCGAGGACCTCCACGCGCCCTTCGGAATCGGCTTTTTCGAGGGGCCCGAGGCAGGGCAGCCGAAGACAGCGGCCAAGCGCCCGGACGACCTCTACGTGAGCCTGGCCGGCAAGCTCGGCGGTGCCGATCTCGACCTTTCCGGCGCGCTGCTCGGGATCATGGACCCGACCCCGGCGGAGGTGAGGAAGCAGCAGGCGAGCCCGCGCACCGGCATGGACCTGCACCTCGAGCTCCAGCACGTGGCGGGCCTGCTCGACGAGGTGCGCCGGGCCTTCGCGGTGCCGGTGGGCCTGGGCGGCACGCCGGAGGCCCTCGTGCGCGTGCACGTGCACTCGACGAAGGACGATCCGATCATCGCCGACGCGCACCTCGAGGGCCTCGGCGCCACGGTGCCGCAAAAGCCGCCCAAGCCCCCGATCAAGGCGTCGCACCTCCTGGCCGACGCCACCTACAAGAGCGGCCACGGCGACGTCACCGTCGACCTGAAGCGGGTCGACGTCCCGGGCGGCAAGCTCGCCGCCAAGGCGGAGCTGCGGCTCGAGACCGGCGCGATGGCCGCGCAGGTGTGGCCGGACCTCGATCCCGGGCCGCTGGCGGTGCAAGGCGGCCTCGGCCGCGTGTTCGGCGTCATCAAGGTGCGCGGCCTGCTCGACGTGATGGAGCGGCTCGAGGTCGAGGAGATGGACCTCAAGTTCGTGCGCGGCAGGAGCCCCAAGATCAGGCAGCTGCCGCGCGCCGCCCAGATCGCGCTCCGGGCACAGATCCTCCAGAGCCTGGCGACGCTGCGCTCGCTCAGCGTCAAGGCCGGAAGCCTCGACATCCAGAGCAAGGCGACGGCCGACCTCGACGCCAAGCGCGGCGGCACGCTGGGCGCAGGCCTGCGCTTGTTCGCGCCTGACCTCGCGCCGATGTTCGACGACCTCGGCCTCGAGCACTTCGCCAAGAGCGCCACCATCGACGTCAAGGCCGGCGGAACGCTGTTTTCACCGAAGGTGCAAGCCGACCTCGTGGTGCTCGAGCCCGGTTTTCGGCAGTACCGCGCCGACAAGCTCACGGCGCGCGCCACCTACGACGGTCACACGGCGGGCGTCGACGGCCTCGACCTGGCCGGCTTCGGCGGGCACATCACCGGCAAGGCGCAGGCCGCCCTCGGCAAGGGCTCGCCCGGGATCTCGGCCGACCTGGCGCTCGACCACATCGACCTCGCGCGCGTCGAGCTGGCGCCGCCGGATCCCAAGAAGCCGCCTCTGCTTTCAGGGCTGGTCTCGGGCACGGTGACCGCGCGCGGCCACGCCAACGCCCCCGACGCCAGGGTCTCGCTGCGCATCCCGAAGCTGGTCGCGACCGGGGAGCGGATCTCGAACGTCGTGGTGGAGGCGCGCCTGCGCCCGGATGGCGTGGCGGTGATCGACCAGGTGGCGCTCACGCGCGATGCGGGCGGCGGCGTCGCGATCGCCGGCACCTACGGCACCAGGACGGGAGACCTCGACGTCAAGGTGAAGCTCGCGCCGCTGCCGATCCAGTCGCTGGCGCAGCTCGCCAAGGTGCCCGCGCAGGCGACGGTGTCGGCCGACCTCTCCGTCACCGGCAACGCGACAGAAAAGGACTTCCGGCCGAGGGGCACCCTCGACATCCTCGGCGCGAAGTTCCGCGAGCTCGCGCTCGGCGACGGCCACATCCAGCTCGCCACCGGCGCGGACGGCATCCAGATCCACGGGGCGCTGTTCGATCGCGTCTGGATCGACGGCACGGTGCAGCCGTTCCCCAAGCTCGCGGGCAACGTGCGCCTGCAGCTGCGCAACGTGCACGCCGAGGACTTCCAGCCCGAGCTCAAGAACGTCATGAACCTGTCGACGGCGCTGTCAGCGGTGGTGGACGTCGCCCTCGCCGACGGCACGCTGCAGTTCGCGTCGGTGACCATCCCCGACCTGCGCCTCGGCTTCGACGGCGAGACGCAGGACGGCTCGATCAAGCGCCTCGAGGTGCGGAACGAGCAGCCCATCCGGATCGCCCTCGACGGGCCGACGCAGGTGGTCACCATCTCGAGCCTGCGCCTGACCGGCGACGCCGGGACCATCGCGGTCGAGGGGCAGGTGGGCCCGCTCGACTCCAAGGCCAGCGTGTCGGCGGCCCTCGACCTCGGCATCGTCGAGTACCTGGCCCGCGCGGGCCTCGCGAGCTCGCGCGGCAAGCTCCTGCTCGAGGCCCAGATGAGCGGGCCGATGGCCGCGCCGAAGGTGGCCGCGGTCCTGGAGTTCAAGGGCGCGGAGCTGCTGCCGCAAGGGTTCGCGGAGGCCGTGCGGATCGCAGGCGGCCGCATCGAGGTGCAGAACCGGCAGGACGGCAAGGCGCTCGCCGCGATCCGCGCGCTGCGCATCCAGATCGCGGGCGGCGAGCTGCAGATCGGCGGCACCGCGAAGCTCTCCGACCAGTGGGAGCCGGGCCAGCTCGACGCCGGCATCATCGGCGAGATCCCCGCAAAGATCGCCGAGATCGCCGCACCCGCGGCGGTCTCCGACACCTCCGGCGCGCTCGGCATCACGGCCACGGTGGGCGGCACCGCCAAGAAGCCCGAGCTCGACGGCAGCATCCAGATCCCGCTGTCGGGCATCGACCTGCGCGTGCGCAAGTTCGCGCAGCTGCGCCTTGCCGGCGGCAAGATCTCCTTCAACTCGAAGCAGATCGGCCTCGACAACATCCAGGCCAAGATCGACGACGGCTCCCTCGCCATCAACGGGTCGATCGACTTCAAGGACAACTTCAAGGTCGACAACATCGACGTCCGGGTGGTGGGGCGTGAGGTCCCGTATCGCATCCCGGGCACGCTGTTCGTGTCGGTGAGCCCGACCCTGTCGGTCCGCGGCGATCTGACGGGCCTGCTCGCGTCGGGACGGGTCGACATCGTCGAGTGCGAGGTCACGCAGCAGGTCGATTTCTCGCAGATCCTCGCACGCAAGGGGCTCGCGGTGACCGGCGAGGCCACGGGCCCGAAGCGCAAGAAGAAGGGCAAGGAGGGCCCGAACCCGCTGCTCGCGGCCACCGAGCTCGAGGTGCACGTGGCGTCGCCGGGCGGCATCGTGATCCGGAACAACCTGGCCGACATGCGCCTCGACGCGAACCTCGACGTGCTCGGCACGGCCGAGAAGCCCGCCCTCGAGGGCAACATCCGCTTCGTCCAGGGCGGCTTCAAGATCCCGTTCTGGCAGGGCCGCTTCGACCGCACGAGCGGCACCATCACGTTCAGCCAGGGCGGCAAGCTCGGCGAGGACACGCCCACCTTCGACATCCACGCCGAGAACGACCTCATCGACGCCAACGAAGTACAGCACCTGGTGGTCCTCGAGATCACGGGCAAGCCCAAGCCGTCGCCGTTCCTCAACCTCCTGACGACGAACACGGGCTTGAACCGCGGCCAGACGCTCACCCTGCTGACGACCAAGCGCGCGCCCACGGACCTGCGAAACGAGATCCGCACCTCGCAGGGAGGCGGCGGCACGGCCGTCGCCGACCAGGCGGTCAAGGACCTCATGTCCGCGCCGCTCAACGATCTGCTCGGCCCCGCAGCGCAGTCGCTCATGAAGACGCTCCTGTTCGGGTTCACCGCCGACGTGAACTTCGCCATCGGCCCGGAGTCCGCGGAGATGGTGATCAAGAAGCGCTTCAACCGCTACCTGTCCGCGCGCGGCCGGATCGTCCTCGGCCTGGTCGGGCGCGGCCGGCAGGAAGCGCGCGGCGATCTGCGCCTGCACGACGACCTCGGAGGCCTCGTGCTGTTCGAGCGGCGCGTGCGCGGCGACGGCACGGAGGACGAAGCCAAGAGCGTCCTCAAGACCCAGCTCCTGTTCCAGCACAGGTTCCTCAAGTGACCGAGCGGGCTACGGGCTACGCGACCCGCTCACGACCGCAGCTGATCGTGCTGGCTGCGGCCGTGGCGATGCTCTGCTGGTCGGGGCTGGCGCGCGCGGACGAGCCCGCCAGGGAGCCTGCCAGGCACGGAAAGCCGGTCGAGGCGGAGTCGGACGACGAGGCGGAGCCTGCGGCGAAGCCGGAGCCCGCGAAGGGGCCGGGGCCTGCGAGGAAGGCGGAGCCAGACAAGAAGCCGGAGTCGAAGAGGGAGCCTGGAGACCCCGACAATGTGTTCCCGCTGGTTCCTCCCCCGGGCGGCAGCAAGGTGCAGGGGCTGCGCCCGGGGATCGAGGCGTGGGAGATGCCCGGGGGCGGGGTGTTCGGAGCAGGCGGCATCTTCATCCCGAACCTCGAGAGCCGGCACATCGTCAGCGTCAAGCTGGAAGGCGACAAGAAGCAGTGGTGGGACAAGCCGGAGGTCGTCGAGCGCACGGTCGCGGACGAGCTCGGCGACCGCTGGTTCTTCACGCCGGCGGCCTGCGCGGGTCCGAAGGGCAAGGACGACCCGGAGTGTCGCGAGCGGCGCAAGCGCCAGCCCTCGTCGGCAGAGCGCCTCGACGCGCTGTTCGGGCTGCTCGGCTACGAGCACAAGCTCGTCACCCAGAACGGCCCGGCCGGCGTGGCGGTCACGCTGACGCTCGTGCCGACGCAGTTCGTCCGCATCGTCCGCGTCTTCGGCAACTGGCCCCTGTTCGAGGACGAGATCAAGCGGCGGCTCAGCCTGCGCGGCGGCCTGCGCCTGCCGCCTCCAGGCAGGCAACGGGACGACGCGTTCGCGCAGGAGACGGCGCGCATCACGTCCTACCTCAGGGGCGAGGGTTTCTTCGAGGCCACGGCCAGGCTGGAGGTGAGGCCGCTCGATCACCCGGGCCAGGTCAAGCTCATCGTCACGGTCCAGCTCGGTCGCACCTACCGCTACGGCAAGGTCCACATCGAAGGCAACAAGGCGCTCGACGACGAGACCATCGACGAGACCATGCTGCCCAAGTGGCACGAGCGCGACTGGGCGCCACCGTTCCAGGAGTTCCAGCAGCTCGCCACGTTGAACCTCGACAACGCCACCGATACGCTCAAGAAGGTGGCGCCGCCGATCCCCGGCTGGCACCGCGAGGCGTTCTCGATCGAGCGCCTGAACCAGCGCGTCGCCAACCTGCGCAAGGAGTACCAGCGGCGCGGCTACGCAGGTGTGCGCGTCTCGGTGGACTTCGACGAGGCCAAGTCGATCGACAAGAAGCTCGGCGTCGTGAACCTGAACCTGCGCATCCGCGAGGGCAAGAAGCTCGAGGTGGGCTTTCGCGGCAATGGCAAGCTGACCGACGACGAGCTCAAGAAGGTGCTCGTCTTCAACGAGCTCAACAGCTACGACGACGTCACGATCGACGAGAACGCCCGCGCGCTGCAGAACCTCTACCAGGGCAGCGGCTACTTCCTGGCCAAAGTGCGCGGCAAGGTCGTCGAGTCCACGGAGACCCTGCAGCGCGTGGAGTTCTCGATCGTCGAGGGTCCCGAGATCCGGGTCAAGAAGGTCGACTTTCGCGGCAACGACAAGGTCAAGAAGGAGGAGCTCGCGGGCGTCGTCGAGACCAAGGTGTACCCGCCGCTCGGGACGATTGGCCTCGGCGAAGGGGGCTACACGACGAGCGCGCAGATCGAGCGCGACGCGGAGAACCTCAAGAACTACTACAAGCTGCAGGGTTTCGCCGACGCCGAGGCCGACGGCGACCTCGCGCCCGACGAGGAGGCGCTCGACCGCGCGGGCGTGCTGGCCGCGCTCGAGGCGACCGTGCCGAGGCCGGACTCGCTCTACGTGCGCTACTCGGTCGAGGAGGGGGACCGAAAGAGCGTCGGCAGCATCGTGCTCGCGTTCCGCGGCAAGCACCACTTCGACGGCGAGACGCTGCTCCGCCGCATGGCGATGCGCCCCGAGCAGACGTACACCAAGACGGCGTTCGACAAGGATCGCAGCGCGATCGAGCGCGCCTACAAGGAGATCGGGTACCGCGAGGCGCGCGTCGAGGGCTTCCTCCAGGCCGACCAGGAGCAGGATCCGTTCGCGCTGCGGGTGCTCTGGACCATCGACGAAGGCAAGCCGGTCAGAATCGGCGAGGTCCTCATCCGCGGCAACTACCACACGAGCGAGCGCGTGCTGCGGCGCGAGATCGACCTTCGGCGCGGCGACCTCTACGAGGAGTCACGCATCGAGCACATGACCCAGAACCTGCGCGCGACGGGCCTCTTCTCCACGGTGCGGCTCGCGTTCCTCCCGGCGTCGAGCGATCCGCAGACGGTGCACATCGTCATCGACGTGGAGGAGCGCTACGACGACTACGGCACCGTCGAGCTCGGCGGCGGTTACGCGACCGACGCTCTCGGCTACGTGACCGCGGGCTACCTCAACCGGAACATCTTCGGCGGCGCGTACCTGCTCGAGGCGCGCGGCACCTACGGCCAGCGCCTGTGGGAGATCACGACCACGTTCGTGTGGGCGCGCTTCCTCAACTCCCGCTTTCGCCTCGAGCTCAAGGGCGAGGCGCGCTCGGAAGAGACCCAGCGGCTCGGGCTCATCCAGACCCAGCAGGTCATCACCACGCTCAAGCGCGAGGTGCTGCCCAAGGCGAATCTCTTCCTGCAATGGACGCTGCGGCAGGTCACGCGACCGGAGGACCTCGTGCGCCCGGCCGGCCCGAGCGACGACCAGCAGCGCTTCAACACGCAGACCTTCGTCTCGTCGATCGGCCCCGGCTTCGACCTCGACCGCCGCGACAATCCCCTGCTGCCGCGGCGTGGCTATCGCGCCACCATCGTCACGGCGTACGCGGATCCGAACCTCTGGGTCTCCGGCGACTCGGCGAAGTTCTTCCGCGTGAGCGCCACCGCGCAGGGCTACGTGCCGCTCGGCGGGCAGATTTCGCTCGCGCAAGGCGTGCGCTACGACCACGGTTTTCCCCTCGGTGGCGCGGTGCTATTGCCGAAGACGGAGCGCTTCTTCGCCGGCGGAGACACCACGGTCCGTGGCTTCGAGGCCGACATGCTGCGCACGGAGGACACGTGCGTGGAGCTCCCCGGCGCGGGCGAGCCATGCCTGCAGCGCGTCCGGCGACCCGCCGGCGGCAACATCCGCCTCATCTACAACTTCGAGATCGAGTTCCCCTGGCTGGCGTCGAAGAAGGTGCCGATCAAGAGCGCGCTGTTCTTCGACACGGGCCTGATCGTCGACAGCTACGCGGGCTTCTCGCTGAGCAGATTCCGCCACGCCGCCGGCTTCGCGCCAGTGCGGGTGGGCCTGCCGATCGGCTTTCTCTCCTTCGAGTACGCCTTCCCGCTCGACCCCGATCCGGGCGACGATCCGACCGGCCGCTTCCACTTCAACTTCGGCTTCGTGTTCTGACAGCTCGTCATCGCCCCCAGAGCAGGCCGAGGTCGATCTCGACGGCGTCGAACGGCTCGACGCGCACGCTGGCCTCGCCGCGATGGGTCGTGACGAGCCTCCATCCTCCGTCGTCGAGCAGCCGATACACCTCGACGGTGAACAGCAGGGGATCGACGAGCCACGCGTGCCGAGCGCCGGCGCGGGCGTAGAAGGGCATCTTGTCCGCGCGATCGATCGCAGAGGTCGAAGGCGAGAGGACCTCGCAGATCCAGTCGGGCACGAGCTCGAACCAGCTGGTGGTCGGCAGGTGCGGCATCCGTTGCTTGCGCCAACCCGCGAGATCCGGGACCGCGGGATCGAAATCGGGGTCGACACCGAGTCGGAGCTCCGGCTCGTCCTCGATCCACCAGCCGCCCGGCCCATCCTTGCCGAACCGGAAGGGGCCGCCGATCACGTAGCCGAGCGCCGATGCGGTCTCGGTGTGTTGCGGCGAGGGCCGAGGGCTCACCACCAGCTCGCCGGCGATGATCTCGCCGAGCACGTGCGAGGGCAGCGCCTGCACGTCTGCGTACGTCGCCCGCGGGCGCGCAGGACGGGGCTTCGCGCTCATGCTCCGAGAAGTCTAGCCCCAATGCTAGGGCCTGTCCCTGAATGGCGCCCAGGCTGGTCAGACTCTGGTGACAACAGGAGCGAGCGAAGCAAGCCGCAGGGAGGGGGGCCCGCGAGGACTTGTCCGAGCGGGGGAGGGGCAGTCGTGCCCCTCCCCCGGCGGCCTTCCGAGGCCGCCGATCGCAACCTAGCCGGCGGGCAGCGTCACCTTGAACGTGGTGCCGCGGCCGAGGTGGCTGTCCACGGAGATGGTCCCGCCGTGGCGGTCGACGATGCCATGGACGATGGCGAGGCCGAGCCCCGAGCCCTCGCCGACGTCCTTGGTCGTGAAGAAGGGATCGAAGATGCGCGGCAGCACGTCGGCAGGGATGCCGGGGCCGTCGTCGGCCACCTCGATGACGACCATGCCGGCCTGGCGGCTGGTCGTGATCGTGATCTGGCCGCCGCCCTTCTTCGCGAGCAGCGCCTGCGCGGCATTGACGATGAGGTTCACGAACACCTGCTGGATCTGCCCCGCCAGACCGCGCACGCGGCCGACGTCGCCGTAGCGCTTCTCGACCTTGATCTGATCGCGCAGCTGGTGGCGCAGGAGCTCGAGCGTCTCGTCGATCCCGCGGTGCAGGTCGAGCTCGGTGATCTGATCGCGGTCGCCGCGCGAGTAGTGGTGCAGCGCCTGGACGATGGCCTTGGTGCGCTCGGCGCCGCGCGCGATCACGCGCAGCATGTCCTCGACGTCGTCGGGGATCTTGCCGCCGAAGCGCTCGCCGAGCTCCTCGCGCAGGGGGCGCAGCGAGTTCACGACCGCGTTGACGGGGTTATTGATCTCGTGGGCGATGCCCGCGACCAGGCGGCCCATCGACGCCATCTTCTCGGAGCGCACGAGGTCGTCCTGCGCCTTGCGCAGGTTGCCGATCGCCTCCTTGAGCTCGCGGTTCGTGCGCTCGAGATCCTCTGTGCGCCGCAGGACCTCGCGCTCGAGGGCGACCGAGACCGACTCCGTGGACCGCAGCTTCTCGCGCAGCGCGCGGCGCATCTCCTCGAACGCGAAGGCCAGCCGGCCGATCTCGTCGGCCTCGCCGGGCGCCACCACCGGGCGCGCGAGCTCGCCCTTGGACATCTCGATCGCCCGCTCCTCCAGGCTGTGCAGGGGGCCCGTGAGATCGTGCACCGTGGCAACGATGATCGTGATCGCCACCGCGAAGACGCCGAGCACGAACGCCGCGGCGGACCACGGGCCGCGCACGCCGAGGAAACCGTAGAGCAGCGAGAGCGCGCAGGTGAAGACGACGAGCCCCCCGAACGAGGCCAGGAGCTTTCTGCGCAGCGACAGCGGCGTGCGGATGGCGTCGAGCGGCAGGCGATGGCGGGCCGCGAGGTGCGAGAGCAGCGGGCGTAACGTGGCCCGGTGCCACAAGCCCTCGAGCTGCGCCACGCCGATCGTCACCACGACGCCGACGAGCGCCATGACGATCGCGCGGCGGGCGGAGATGCCGAGCACGAAGTGCGACAGCGCGCCCAGCATCCCTGCAGCCGTGAACCAGGCAAGCACCTTGGTGCCAGCCAGCCAGTAGGGCAGCGCCTGCGCGATCTGGTGCGCCCGGGCGGCACGGACGTCGTCGCGCACCGCGAGGTAGCCGTCGATCGCGAGGGGCAGCCGGCGCACGCCGAAGTACCAGACCAGCGTGAGCGCGACGATCACGGGCGGCAGGTGGGTCTGGATCGCGAGCGCCTCCTTGGCCGTCAGCCCGACGTACGCGTAGACGAATACGGCGGACAGGCCCACGCCCAGCGCGCCGGTCGCGAGAGCCGCGCCCACCAGCTCGTCGCGATAGGTCGCACCGAACAGGCGCAGCGGATCCACGTTGGGCAGGATCTCAGGGCGCAGCCGGAACAACAGCCGGCGGTAGAGCAGAGCGCGTGGCAGCGCCGCGACATAGGAGTTGATCGAGGCGACGACGACGATGGTCTGCCAGGCGCCCGAGGGCAGCCCGCGCTGCGCCTGCAGGTAGAGCGCCACGCCGAGCGCGGCGGCCGACCAGGCCACGGCGCGCAGCCACATCGCGGTGCGCGGAGTGCGCAGGATGGCATCGAGCGCGCGGTCGGCCTCGCCGGCGCTGAGCGGCTCACCCGCGCGCTTGCGCTTGAGCGCGAGGTCGATGGGCCCGACCAGCAGGCCCATCGCCAGCGTCCAGGCGCACGTACCGATGAGCGCCGCGAGGGCGGCGGCGACCGGCAAGAGCTGCGGCCCGCGCGGCCCGAGATCGACCAGCTCGTAGATGGGCAGCGCGACCAGGCCCACCTCGAGCGGCAGGAGCGCCGCGCCGACGAGCGCGAAGTCGCGCTTCCTGTGCGCGCCGGCCGGACCGAGGCTTTGGGGCGCGGTGGTCTTGCCGCCCGTGCCCGAAGGCCCGACGGTCTTCGGGACCGCGACGCTCTTCATGCCTTCCCTGTCACCGCGCGAGGCGCGGGATCACTGGCCCTGGATGGCGTCGAGCTGATCCTTGATGCCGTTCGGGATGTCCACGCCCTTGTCGGCCGGCACCGTCGCGGAGATCACGCCGCGCAGCCACTTCTTCTTGTCCTTGTCGAGCTTGATCACCCATTGCACGGTGAGCGGGCCGTTGAAGACGCGCATGAGGATCGACGCCCGCGGCGAGAGCTTGTAGGCGACACCGGGCACGAGATAGGTCTTGAAGTCCGGACCTTCGGCGACGAGCTGCGCCTGCTTCTCCGCGTACCACCCGGCGACGTCGAGCGACACCGGCCGCATCATCACGAACTCGAGCGGCTGGTTCGAGATGTTGGCGACGCGCAGGTGAAACTGCGGGTTCTCGCGCGGGCCCACCTCGACGGCCTCCGCCGGCGCGGCCGGGAAGGTCTCGTCCTCCATCGGCATCACGGCGGGATCGGGCGTGTTGTCGCCGCTCTGGCCCCACTTGTTTTCGCGGGGCATGTCCGAGCGAAACTCCTTGGTGCACGCGAACGAGACCAGGAGCGCGAGCGCAAGCACAGGGGTCGACCGCAACATCGCCGCATCATACGCGAGGGCCACGGATTCGGGCAGCCGGATGGGTGATCGGCGCGGGTTCCCGAGCACGGCAGACGGCGATATGATGACGGCTTGGGCGTGTCGGCAAAGAGCGTGGTGTCCGTGCTGGGTGCGCTCGTGGCCCTCGGCGCGAGCACGCGCGCGCTCGAGGCAGGCCCACCAGCCGGCAGGACGTGGACGTTCGGCTCGGTCTCGCCCGAAGGGTCCTGGTACTGGGATCTCTCGGAAGACATCGCACGGGCGCTCGAGCGCGCGATCCCGGGCCTCAAGATCAAGCGGCGCTTCGGCGGCGTCCTCGGGGACGAGGCGGGCACGCTGCAGATGGTGCGCCAGGACCGGCTCGACCTGTGGGCGGGGAGCCTCGGTGCGATCGCCGACCTCGAGCCACGCTTCGGCCTCCTGGAGCTGCCGTTCACCTTCCCCGACGGTGCGGCGCTACAGGCGGGCTTCGCGCGGCTCGACCGCGGCCACAAGGGCGGGTTGCCCGAAGCGGCGGCCAAGCGCGGGATCTCGATGCTGCACATGGGCCTGGCCGGCTGGCGCAACCTGGCGTCGCTCGACCGGCCGATCCGCACCGCGGCCGATCTGAAGGGCGTGCGCGCGCGCGCGCAGGCGGGGCGCGTGCATCGCGCGATGTGGCAGGCGCTCGGTGCGGTGCCGGTGGAGGCGCCGCTCAATGGCCTGGTCGAGCAGCTGCGCGAGCAGAAGCTGACGGCCCTCGACGTGCCCATCACGTTCCTGTTCGCGACCTCGTCGCACGAGGCGGTCAGATCGTTCACGGTGACGCGGCACGTGCCGCAGTTCGCGGTCCTGGTCGCCTCCAAGAGCGCGTGGGCGGGGCTGTCCGAGCCGATGCGCCAGCGCGCGCGGCAGGCCTCGCTGGCCGCCGCCGAGCGCAAGGAGCCGCAGCTCGACGAGCTCGAGGAGGAGCTCATCGGCCAGCTGGCCAAACGAGGCGTGGCGATCATCCGGCCGACCGCGGCCGAGCGACAGACGTTCATCGACGCCACCCGCGGCGTGGCGGACCAGGTGGGCGCCGCCGCCGGCGATCGCCCGCTGCTCAAGCTCTTGCGCGGCAGCTGACGGTCGGCGTGGGTAGGCCCGCGGTCACCCGCGGCCGCCCCAGATGACGCCGCGGCTGCGCACATCCTCGTGCGGCGCGGCGACGATCTCGGTCGCGCACAAAAGGGCCCCATCGAGGGCGCGACGGGCGGCGTCGGTCGCGGCCTCCACCGCGTCCAGCGTGCCGGTCATCGTGAAGTAGCCCTTGCCGCCGATGCTCTGACCGAGGCGCATCTCGAGCAACGTCACATCGGCCGCCTTGGCCGCGACATCAGCGCCCAGCACCGCGCCTGCCACGGTGAAGGTCTCGATGACGCCGATCGAGTCGATGGGCACCGCGACCTTGGCGCCCGAGATCACGCCCGGCAGCTGCGCGTGGGCGTTCGGCAGGAACAGCCGGTCCACCAGCGTGTGCGCGGCCACGTCGAGCGCGGCGCGGTAAGACTCCTCGACGTCGGCCACCTCGCCGACGAACAGGATGACGAACTTGCCGGGCGACACCGGCGCCGCGCGCACCACGTCCACCGGCGCCTTCTTGCAGATGGCGTCCGCCACCACCACGCCGCGCGCGATGGACGACAGCTCGACGAGCGCCAGCGCGGGCGAGCTCAAGGTGCCCTCAAACGAACCTGAAGGCGTCCTTCAAGGTGCAGCGGCGCTCGCGCGTGAAGTTGAGCGCGGTCGTCAGGCCCTCGCCGGTGGGCGAGGCGATCGTGAAGCTCGTGTAGCCCTCGCCGCCGAGCCCAAGCCCCGCGAAATTCGGCGCGTTCTTCACGAAGATCGACGTGTTGATGGTGCGCGCCATGGCGTGCATGTACTCGATGTTGGTCGAGTACATGATCGCGGTGTGGCCGAATCCGTGCTCGACGCGCTTGGCCATCGCGATGGCCTCGATCGCGTCCGGCGCGCGGACGATCGGCATGACCGGCATGAGCAGCTCGTGCTGCACGAACGGGTGCTGCTCGTCCACTTCGCAGAACACCACGCGCGGATCGTCGCTCGTGTGCACGCCGATCTGCTTGAGCAGCACGCTCGCGTTCTTGCCGACCCAGTCGCGGTTGGTGTGCTTGCCGCCGTCCGTCAGGATCACCTTCTCGAGCGCGCTCACCTGCGCCGCCGACAGCAGGTACCCACCGCGGCGCTTCATCTCGTCCTTGAGCCCATCGCAGATCGACGCGACCGCGATGGTCTCCTTCTCCGCGGTGCAGATGATGTTGTTGTCGATCGAGCAGCCGGCGATGACGCCCCGGGCGGCGATCTCGAGGTTGGCGGTCTCGTCGACGACGATGGGCGGGTTGCCCGGGCCGGCCGCGATGACCTTCTTGCCCGAGTTCATCGCCTCCTTGACCACCGCCGGCCCGCCGGTGACGACGAGCAGGCGCAGGCCCTTGGCGCGCATGAGCGCCTGCGCGCTCTCGATGGTGGGCTTTTCGACCATCGTGAGCAGGTCCTGCGGACCGCCCGCGCCGATGATGGCCTCGTTGAGCAGGTGGATGAACCAGCCGCTCGTGCCGGCCGCGTAGGGGTGCACGTTGAACGCGACGGCGTTGCCGCCCGCGATCATCCCGATGCTGTTGTTGATGATGGTCTCGGTCGGGTTCGTGGTCGGCGTGATCGAGCCGATGACCCCGTAGGGCGCGCGCTCGATCAGCGTCAGGCCATCGTCGCCCGTGAACGCCTTGGGCTGCAGGATCTCGATGCCCGGCGTCTTGTCGGCGCAAAGCAGGTTCTTGGCGACCTTGTCCTCGGCGCGGCCGTAGCCGGTCTCGGCCACCGCGTATTCGGAGATCTCGCGCACGTGGCGCCGCGCGCAATCGCGCATCGCGGCGATCCACCGGCCCCGGTCGGCCAGCTTGGCGCGCTCGTTGATCTCGTGCGCCTTGCGCGCCGCGGCGATCGCGCTGTCGGGATCGGGGTAGATGCCGAGGCGCCCCTTCGGGATGTTCGCCTGCTTCTTCGCGGGCGGCTCCGCGGCCGCCGCGCGCACCGCTGGCGCGGCCGTGCTGCCGCCGGGCCCTGAGCCCTGCAGCCGCGCGACGACGCGCTCGACGATCTCCTGGATGCGACGCTCGTCGAGATGCACCGCGTCCTCTCCTAGCCGCCCGCCTTCAGGTAGCGGCGCGCGCCTTCCACCGTGACCTCGTCCACGATGGCCATGATGGTCGCGTCGACGGGACGGTCCTTGGTCACAACGGTCTGCCGCGCGGACGAGCCGGAGGCGTAGAGCACCACCTCGCCCACGCCGGCGCCGACCGCGTCCACTGCGACCACACTGCTGCCGGTCGGATTGCCGTCGAAGTCGCAGCCCTTGACGACGAGGAGCTTGAGCCCCTCGATCTCGCCATCCTTGCGCGTCGCGACGACGGTGCCGACCACTCGGCCGAGCAGCATCGCGTGCTACTTGCCGGCCTTGGCCTCGCTCGTGCGGCCGAGCGGCAGCGCGAGGTCGACGTTGACGTGAGGACGCGGGATGACGTGGACGCTCACGAGCTCGCCGACGCGCTCCGCGGCGCGCTGGCCGGCCTCGGTCGCCGCCTTCACGGCCGCGACGTCGCCGCGCACGATGGCGGTGACGTAGCCGCCGCCGATCTTCTCGTAGCCCACGAGCTCGACCTTGGCGGCCTTCACCATCGCGTCGGCGGCCTCGACCATTCCGACGAAGCCCTTGGTCTCGATCATTCCCAGTGCGTCAGCCATTTTCGTGTGTCTCCCTCAGGTAGCGTCGAAGGTCGAAGGTCCGGACCGAGGATCCAGCCTAGTGCTCCTTGAAGCCGGCGCCGGCGCGGCCGGCGAGGCCCTCGATGGTCGCGATCGCGGCCTTCGCGGCGGCGTCCACCTCGGCCTCGGTGCCGCACATGTAGAGGCGGCCGAAGGCGCCGTACGGCTGCACCTGCACGAGGTACACGTTGGCGGCCTTCTCGGCCTCGTTGGCCGCGAAGGCGACGTAGCCGGCCGGATCGGTCTCGAGGATGAACAGCGACTGGCCGGGCAGGATCATCATGCCCTGCGAGTTGCGGTTGATGATCTGCGCCTGGTACGGCTCGATGGCGCGGATGATCTGGTTGGTGGCGATGGAGGGCTTGAGCCGCTCCTCTTCCTTGACGCCGAGGTGAGCGAGGATGGCGGCGCCGGCCTGGCGCACCTCCCCCTGGTCCTCGTGATGGACCTCGAGCAGGCCGTAGGCGCGCTCGACCACCTGGATCGCCGGCGCCACGCGGGTCGCCTTGAGGGCGACGTCGGTGACGCGGTTGACCGCGATGCCTGGAGCGATCTCGACGAACAGCGAGGCCACGCCCGGAACCGGGAGGAACCCACGAGCCGTCTTGCCGATGAAGCTGGCGAGCTGGGGCTGGAGGGAATCGAGGAATGTGTAACAGCGCAGCGTGATCGCCATCGCGCGCGGCAAGCTAGCACGGGGGCATCGAAGAAGGAACAAGTGATACCGGCGGGCGCGCTCGGCGCGCGGTAGGATGCCTGCCGTGGACGAGGAGCTGGCGCGGGCGTTCCTCGCGGGCTTCAGAGGAACCCAGACGGGCGCGGACACCGCGGCGCTCGGGCGTGCGCTCGAGGAGGCCCTCGGCAGGGCCTGCGCCCGCTGGCCGGGCGTCTCGATCGATGGCGCCGCGCTCGCGCGACACCTCGGGGCGCGGGCAGCGCCGGGGGACGACCCGGTGGCGGCGCTGGCGGCGCTCGAGACGGACGAGCTGGCGCTCGCGCTTGCGTGCCTTGGCGGGGACGTGCGTGCGATCGCGGAGCTCGAGCGCGGTTACCTCGGGGCGCTCGCGGCGGTGGTGGCACAGGTGGATCGCGAGCCGGCCTTCGTCGACGAGGTGGTGCAGTCGGTGCGGGCGCAGGTGCTGGTCGGCGACGGCGACGGCGGCAAGATCGCGAGCTACGCCGGCAGCGGGCCGCTCGCGGGCTGGCT
The DNA here is from genome assembly GCA_023248855.1 of Myxococcales bacterium. Taxonomy (GTDB): domain Bacteria; phylum Myxococcota_A; class Polyangia; order JAHFDS01; family JAHFDS01; genus JAHFDS01. The sequence continues at coordinate 6,905 of JAHFDS010000071.1, read as the reverse complement.
GCGCGTGGTGGCCCTGCGCGCGGCGATGGCGCTGCGCAAGAGCGCGGAGCGTGAGCAGCCGGTGGAGGACGAGGTGCTCGAGGCGGTGCAGGGGCACCTGGCGGCTCCGGAGCGCGACCTCCTCAAGGGGCGCTATGCGGCCGATCTGCGCGCGGCGTTCGCGGAGGCGCTGGCGGGGCTCGAGCCCAAGGAGCGAAACCTGCTGCGCTACTACTACGTGGAGCAGCTGGGCGTGGAGGAGCTCGGCAAGCTCTATGGCGTCCACTTCTCGACCGTGTCGCGCTGGCTCGGCGCGGCGCGCACCGGCATCGTGACCCGCACGCGCACCGCGCTGGCGGCGCGCCTCGGCCCGGCCGCGCCCGCCGCGGAGAGCCTGCTCGACCTGGCGCAGAGCATCGAGCTCAGCCTGGGCGGGTTGCTGGGGGGGACGCGACTGTAGCTTCCGATCGGCGTCCTCGGAAGGCCCTCGCTGCGGCTCGCTGCGCTCGCTCCTGCTGTCACCAATTTCCGCGCGCAGCCTGTGCGTCGGATGGGATGGGACACGCGCCAAGGCGCCAAACGTGCGCGGAGGGCGGCACAATTCCCGCTGGATCCGGGCGGAATATGAGGCCCCGAACCTGCAAGACGGAGCAGGGAGCGCCGCTTGATCGGGTTCATCGAAACGGCCAACCGCCCCGTGGCTGTGAGGGATCGCCCCTCGAGGCGATCCCTCCTGCCGCGCGAGCATGGTGGGTACGGTCAGCTGGCGCTGCCGCTCGTGGCCACGCTCGCGACGGGCCGGCCGACAGCGGCGGCTGGCCTGCTGGCCCTGGCCGCAGCCCTGGCGTTCGTGGGGCATGAGCCATTGCTCGTGGTGACCGGCCATCGAGGCCCGCGCGCACACCGAGAGCACGGCCGTCGCGCCCTCTTTCGTCTCGGCCAGCTCGGCGCGGGCGCGCTCCTGACCGCGGGGACTGCCGTGGCGCTGATGCCGGCCACCCTGCCGGCGCTGGCGATCGCTGCCGGCTGCGCGACCCTCGCGCTCCTTTTCGCCCTTTGCGGCCGCGAGCGGACGCTGATCGGAGAGGGCGTGGCGGCCTCGGCGCTGGCGGCGGCAGCGCTGCCGGTGGCCATCGCCTGTGCGGTGCCGCTTGCCCGCGCGCTCCTTTCGTGGCTGACCTGGAGCCTCGGCTTCGCCGCGGTGACCTGCGCCGTGCGCGTCGTCGTGGCCAGGCCGACCCGCAAGTCGATCGGGCCGGTCGCGCTCCTCGCGCTCCTCGCGGCGGTTCTTGCCGTCCTGCGGCCGTCGCCGGGCCTGGCCGCGTTGCCCCTCGTGGTCACGGCCGCAGGGATCGCGGCCTGTCCGCCGCCTCCCCGGCGGCTGCGGCAGATCGGCTGGGCGCTCCTCGGGGTGTCCACGGTCACCGCGACCCTGATGGCGCTGCTCCCGGCTGGGCGCTGATCCGACCGACCAGAAAGGCCACCTCCATGAAGACCCGCATCGAGCCCTACAAGATCAAGGTCGTCGAGCCGATCCCGGTGACCACGCGTGCCGTCCGCGAGCGCGCGCTCGAGCAGGCTTCATGGAATCTGTTCCGGCTGCCGGCCGACCTCGTCACGATCGATCTGCTGACCGACAGCGGGGTCACGGCGATGAGCGCGCGTCAGTGGTCGGGCCTGCTGTCCGGCGACGAGGCCTACGCGGGATCCCACAGCTTCCTGAGGTTCGAGGAGGCGGTCCGTACGCTGACGGGCTACGCGCACGTCATCCCCACGCACCAGGGCCGGGCCGCCGAGCGGCTGCTGTTCGAGACCATCGTGCACTGCGGCGATCTCGTGCCCGGCAACACGCACTTCGACACCACGCGGGCCAACATCGAGCACGTGGGCGCGACCGCGATCGATCTGCCGATCGCAGCGGCCAGGGTGCCGTCGCTCGATCTGCCCTTCAAGGGCGACCTCGACCTCGGGCGGCTGGAGGCGCTCCTCGAGGCCACTCCGCGCGCGCGCGTCCCGCTCGTCGTCGTCACCGTGACGTCGAACGGCTGCGGCGGGCAGCCGGTGTCGATCGAGAACCTCAGGGCCGTGCGCGGGCTGTGCGATCGCTTCGGCGTCGGGCTCTATCTTGACGCCGCGCGCTTCGCCGAGAACGCCTGGATGATCCGTCAGCGCGAGGCGGCGTGGTCGGGTCGCACGCCTCGCGAGATCGCGCGGGCGATGTTCGACCTCGCGGACGGCTGCCTGATGAGCGCGAAGAAGGATGGTCTGGTCAACATCGGAGGCTTCCTGGCCCTGCGCGACGGCGCGCTGGCCGAGGAGCTCAAGCGGATGATGGTGCTCGGCGAGGGCTTCCCCACGTACGGTGGGCTCGCGGGTCGCGATCTCGAGGCGATGGCGTGCGGCCTCGAGGAAGTGCTCGATCCGGCGTACCTGGCTGATCGCATCGCGCAGGTGGCGGACCTCGGCGACCGGCTGCACGCGGCCGGTGTACCGACGGTTCGACCACCCGGCGGGCACGCGATCTACCTCGACAGCCGCGCGTTCGCGCCCCACCTCGGGCCGCTCGATCTACCGGGGCAGTCCCTCGCGTGCGCGCTGTACCTGCACGCGGGCGTCCGCAGCGTGGAGATCGGGCAGCTGATGCGCGGGCGCAACGCCTCCCCGACCGAGGAGCCCGTGGATCTCGATCTCGTGCGCCTCGCGATCCCGCGGCGGGTCTACACGTGCTGCCAGCTCGACTACGTGGCCGAGGCAGTGACCGACGTGTATGCCGCGCGGGAGGCCCTGCTTCCGCTCGAGATCGTCGAGCAGCCGCCGGCGTTGCGGCACTTCGGGGCGCGGCTGCGGCCCCGTCGCGCGCCGGCCCCTCGCGAGCCGACCCGGACGAATGGGGCGTCGGTGGGCCAAGCCTAGCGGCGGTTCTTGTCGAGGATGCCGGCCAGGATGAGGGTGAACGCGAGCAGCCGCAAGAGGTAGATGTGGTGCCTGCTCTCCTCCGGGATGCCGCCAATGCCGAGCGCGCTCCAGTGGGCTGCGAGCACCCAGAACGCGAGGGCGAGGAAGACGAAGAAGCGGTCGCGGACCAGGCGCCAAAAGTGGAGAAAATAGAGCCCGGCCACCGAGCAGGCCATGGCGATTGCACCGTGCAGGAAGGGGTTCACTTGGACTCCCAGACCAGGCCCCCGACCAGCACGGTCAGGGCGGCCAGCGCGACCGAGCTGCGCAGGATCGACAGATCGACGCTCGGCAGCACCATGAAGTCGAGGATGAGCAGGGCGTTGTTGAGCGCCAGCCCGATGAAGCACAGACTGCTCCAGAACAAGAGCGGCGTGCGCGAGGCGCGATAGGCGCGCAGCAGCAGCACCGCGCAGGCCACGCTGGTGAGCGCGCACAGGGTGTAGACCGCCTCGGCCATCACTTCTTCTCCTTTCGCAGCACGAACGCCTCCGAGAACGCCCTGGCGGCCGATGTGCGCATCCGCTCGATGGCATTTGCGCCCATCTGTCGGAGCAGGGCGAGCTGCTGCCGATCGTGCACGATGGCGAGCTGGTCGATCACCAGCGCCTGCTGGCTCGACCGCGCGGCGTACCGGTAGCGTGGCGGCGCCCCTCCGTCGACACCGAGCAAGGCGTGGGCGACCAGATGCGAGAGGGCCGCCTCGGCCTCGGAGGACGCGAGGCCGACGGCGGCAGCGGCCTCGTCGGCCGAGAACGCGCGGTCCCCCTGCGCGCGGGCATAGAGCAGCGCGCCGAGCTGCTCGTGCGTCTCCACGCGCTCGCGCAGCAGCTGGCGCACCGCCTCGGGGAGATCCTCCCCGGTCATGGCCCGCTCCGCGGTTCCATGGGGGCGTTGAGCGCGCGGACGGCTTCGAGCACGTCACCGATGTCGTAGAAGTCGACGGTCACGAAGTTCGGCAGGCGACCGCTCTCGCGCTGGCACTGCCGGGCGCGATCGAGCAGCAGCGGATCGTGGTTCACCAGCTCGGCCAGCTCGGGCAACGCCACCGGGTCGGTCAGGAAGTGGTCCAGCACGAACAGCGCGTTTGCCGCCCTACCGCGGTCGAGGCGGCAGGTGAAGTCGGCCGCCGTCTTGTAGGAGTACGGCGTCTCCCACACGTACTCGAACTCGTCGAGGTACCAGGGAAAGGCGCCCCCGCCGTCGGAGGTCAGCACGACCAGGCGATGGCCGGCGTCGATCAGCGCCCCGAGCGTCGGCCACGGCGCGCCCTTCGGCTGCGCGTGCACGTAGGGCAAGAGGCCCGCGTCGCGGAAGGCCGCCTCGGTGTCGGCCGCCGTCACGTACGACTCGAAGATGATGCTGACCAACTCGCGCGGGTTCGCCCGCAAAAAGGCCTGATCTCGGCGAGCCCCTCGGCGAGCGGCTTGGCCCCCGCACCGCACTCGGCATGACACAGCATCGCCTGGCCGCTCTCGTAGTGGGTGTCGAGCATCAAGCCACGGATGCCCTCGGCGAGCTGGCGCGAGATGCCGTGGTGCTGGTTGGGCAGGATCCAGCGCACGTCGTCGTTCGACATCGCGTTGTGCGTGGTCGCGTAGGCGACCTGGTCGAACCGGCGCCCGCACAGGTGCATCGCCCCGTTGCAGCCGGTCGGCGCGGCATCGGGCTGGGGGCCGTCAGGCCTCGCGGTGGCGTCGGCCCCGGCGGCGCCATCGCGCCCGCCGGCGCCCCTGGGGACAGCGCTGCCGTCGCCGCAGGCGAGCGGGCCGAAAAGGAGCAGCACGAGCGAAAGGCGCATCATGCGATCGTCGGGCGCGAGCGTACGCTCTCGAGCGCAGGCGAGGAAGATGCGGAAAAGCTGCGGCCCGATGTCAGCTACTCGGACGGCGTGCGCTCGCCGCGGAGCTCGGACAGGACGTACTGGATCTTGCGCGTCGAGATGCCGAGCAGCTCCGCCGCGCGGGAGGTCGAGCCGCCGGCGTGCTCGAGCGTCTTCAGGATCGCGTAGCGCTCGAGGTCGGCCAGCGTGGAGCCGGGGATCTGGGGCGCGCCCGCCGCGCCGCCGGCCTTCGATCCCGCGATCGTGGGGCCGAAGTCCTCGGGGCGCACGACCTCGTTCCGGGTGATCACGACGGCGCGCTCGACCGCGTTCTCGAGCTCGCGCACGTTGCCGGGCCAGGCGTAGGCGCACAGCGCCTCGAGCGCGGCGTCGGAGAAGCCGGTCACCGTCTTGCCGTTCTGCGCGGCGTACCTCTGCAAGAAGTGCATGGCCAGGAGCGGAATGTCGGAGCTGCGCACGCGCAGGGGCGGCATCTCGATGGCGACGACGTTGAGGCGGTAGTAGAGGTCCTCGCGGAACGCCCCCTCCTTGACCCGCGCGGGCAGGTCACGGTTGGTCGCGGCCACCACGCGGACGTCCACGTGCAAGGTCTGGTTGCCGCCGACGCGCTCGAACTCGTGCTCCTGCAAGAAGCGCAGGAGCTTGACCTGGATGGACGGCGAGATGTCGCCGATCTCGTCGAGGAACAAGGTGCCGCCGTCGGCCTGCGAGAAGCGGCCGTCGCGGCGCGCCACGGCGCCGGTGAAGGCCCCGCGCTCGTGGCCGAACAGCTCGCTCTCGAGCAACGTCTCCGCGAGCGCCGCGCAGTGAAGCTTGATGAACGGCTTTCTGGCGCGCGGGCTGTGCTCGTGGATGGCGGCGGCGGCGAGCTCCTTTCCGGTGCCGCTCTCGCCCGTGATGAGGACCGAAGCGCGCGAAGGGGCGACCTGCAGGACCGTCTCGTAGACGGCCTGCATCGGAGGGCTCGAGCCGACGATGGACTCGAGGCGGTGCTGGTCGGCGATGCGCTTCTTGAGGTGGCCGACCTCCGCGCGCAGGCGGCGCCGTTCGAGCGCGCGATCGAGCTGCTGCACCAGGCCCTCGATGTGGATGGGCTTGGTGAGGTAGTCGGCGGCACCGGCACGCATCGCCTCGACCGCGGTGTCGATGGCCCCGAACCCCGTGGTGACGATGACGGCGCGATCGGGATCCTCGGCCAGCGCGCGTCGCAGGAGATCGAGGCCGTCGATGCCGGGCATCGCGAGGTCGGTCACGAGCGCATCCGGCGCGAACTCGGCCAGCTTGGGCAGCGCCTTGTAGCCGTCCGCGGCGGTCTCGACCTGGTACCCCTCCTCACGCAGGAGCTCGGCGAGCGCGGTGCGCGCGTTCGCCTCGTCGTCCACGATGAGGACTCGACCCTTGTGCACCATGGGGGGATGCTACCCGCGATCGGCGTTGCTGTCCTTGCCAGACCTTGACGGCACGACGACCTTGCCACCTCGACTCCGGATCCGTATGGTCCGCGGATGTGCAGAGCCTCGCTCCGTGTTTCGTGCGCGATCGGCTGGATGCTGGCTCACCTCGGTCTCAGCGCGCCAGCGCAGGCGCACATCAGCCTCGAAGAGGGCGGCACGCACCTTTCACGCTATGGCGATGGCGAGCTCAAGGAGGGCCCCTGCGGACACGCGGGCGGCACCCGTGGCATGCACGTCTACACGTACGAGCCTGGCCAGACCATCACCATCACCCTGGTGGAGACCATCACGCATCCGAGCTATTTCCGCATTGCCTTCGACGACGACGGTGACGACGCATTTCGCGAGCCGGCGTCGATCCTGCCGATCGATCGCAATCGCAGGTGCCCCTCCGGAGCAGGCGACCATTGCGGGATGTCGGATTTCTACAACACGCCGGCGGTGTTGCCAGGGATGGACAACCTCGATCCGCACCTCGCAGGTTCCAGTGGCGCACACTACACGTGGTCGGTGACGCTGCCGAACGTCGAATGCACGCGCTGTACGCTGCAGATCATCCAGGTCATGGAGGACGACCTCTTCCACGGCCCGTATGACCCCACGCCAGGGGTCGGCGTGGAGGACATCTACCATCAGTGCATCGACCTCGTGCTGCGGCGCTCGACCGGCGGTGG
>JAHFDS010000444.1 GCA_023248855.1 Myxococcales bacterium | reverse complement strand
AGGGGGACGATCTGAAGGACGAGGCGCACCGGGCCCGCCTATACTACGCGGCCATGTCGTTCCGGGGCGTCGATTACTACGCGATCGAGGGGCTCTTTTCCGAGGAGGAGATCCTGGTTCGCGATCGGGTGCGCACGTTCGTGGACCGGGAGATCCTGCCGGTGATCGGGCAGTGCTTTCGCGACGGCGTGCCGCCGAAGGACCTGCCGCGGCGACTCGGGGCGCTCGGGGTCCTCGGCGCGAGCTTGAAGGGCTACGGCTGCGCGGGCCTGTCGAACATCGGCTACGGCCTGGCGATGCAGGAGCTCGAGCGCGGCGACTCGGGCGTGCGCAGCTTCGCGAGCGTCCAGGGCGCGCTCGTCATGTGGCCCATCTACACGTATGGCTCGGAGGAGCAGAAGGCGCGCTGGCTGCCGAAGATGGCCCAAGGGGAGGCGATCGGCTGCTTTGGCCTGACCGAGCCGGACTTCGGGTCGAACCCCTCGGGCATGCGGACGCGCGCGGTGAAGAAAGGCGATCGCTGGGTGCTCTCGGGCTCGAAGCGCTGGATCACGAGCGGCAGCGTGGCCGACGTCGCGCTCGTGTGGGCCAAGACCGACGAGGGCCTGCGCGGCTTCCTGGTGGAGCGCGGCACGCCGGGCTTTTCGGCCAAGGACATCCACGGCAAGTTCTCGCTGCGCGCGTCGGTGACAAGCGAGCTGGTGTTCGAGGAGTGCGAGCTGCCCGAGAGCGCGGCGCTGCCGGGCGTCAAGAGCATGCGCGGGCCGCTGTCGTGCCTGACCCAGGCACGCTTCGGCATCGCCTGGGGCGTCCTCGGCGCGGCGATGGCCTGTTACGACGAGGCGCTGTCGTACGCCAAGGAGCGCGTGCAGTTCAGCCGACCCATCGCCGGCTATCAGCTCGTGCAGCAGAAGCTCGTGCACATGCTGTCGGAGATCACGAAGGGCCAGCTGCTCGCGCTGCAGCTCGGCCGGCTCAAGGAGGCGGGGCAGCTGCGCGCCGAGCAGGTCTCGCTGGCCAAGCGCAACAACGTCTTTCATGCGCTCGAGATCGCGCGGATGGCGCGCGACGTGCTCGGCGCCAACGGCATCACCGACGAGTACCAGTGCGGCCGGCACTCCTGCAACCTCGAGTCCGTCTACACGTACGAGGGCACGCACGACATCCACACGCTCATCGTGGGCCAGGACATCACGGGGCTGGCCGCGTTCGAGTAGGCCGAACCCAGGCGATGTGGGTTCGGACTAGGGGCATGTCGGACTGTCCCTGAAGTGCCGAGGCGAGCGGTAGCGAGCCGCGAGGGCGTAGCGAACGCAGCGAGCGAAGACGCAGGTTGGGGGGCCCGACGCGGCTCTGCCGCGGCGGGGGAAGGGCAGCGTGCCCTTCCTGGTGGCCGGCTTCCGAGCTGGCCACTCGTCAGCTAGCCCGCGGCGCCCGCGGCGTGGGCGTGCTGCGTGATGAGATCCACCAGCTCGGGCCACACCGCCTCGGGCAGGTCGTGGCCCATGCCCTCGACCAGGTGCAGGCGCGCCCCCGGGATGGCGCGCGCGGTGGCGCGCCCGTTGGCGGGCAGGATGAGGGGATCGAGCGTGCCGTGCAGCACCAGGCTGGGCGTGCGGACGAAGCGCAGGGCGCCGGTGCGGTCGCCGGTGGCCGCGATGGCCGCGAGGTGGCGGATGAAGCCGGCGGGGTTCTGGGCGCGCTCGAAGGCGCGGCGGCCGAGCGCCCGGGTGAGGGCCCAGTCGTGCGGGTGCCGGCCGCCCACCACGCGGACGAACTGCTCGAGCTTGCGTCCGGCGGCCTCGGCATCCGGTGGCACCGGCCCGAGCAGGGCGCCCAGGGCCTTCGGCCGTACGAACAGCGAGCGCCAGTCGCCGGTGCTCGACATGATGGAGGTCAGCGAGCGCACGCGGGTCGGGTGCGTGATCGCCAGCATCTGCGCGATCATGCCGCCCATCGACACGCCGACCACGTGCGCGGTGCGGTGACCGAGGGCGCCAAGCAGGCCCGCCGTGTCATCCGCCATGTCGGACAGGGTGTAGGGCGCGCGCACCGGCCGCCGCAGCGCAGCCTTGGCGAGCAGCACCGGGACCGGCTCCGCCCGCTGGCCGCGCAGGTGGGTCGACAGACCCACGTCCCGGTTGTCGAAGCGGATCACCTCGAAGCCGCGCGCCACCAGGCGCTCGCAGAAGCCGTCGGGCCAGAAGATCATCTGGGCGCCGATGCCCATCACGAGCAAGAGGGGTTCCCCCGCGCCCAGGCGCTCGTACTCGATCTCGACCGGGCCGACTCGGACGCTTGCCATGGGAGGAGTGTAGTATTGTGGCGCGTCCAATGAAGATCGACCCGCGTCGCCGGTTGTTCGTAGGCCTCAAGCTCGACGCTGCCATGCGGAGCGACCTCGCGCACCTGCCGCAGAACCTCAAGCAGTTCGTCGAGGACCCCACGTACCTCACCCTGTGCCTGTTCGGGGAGGACAAGTACCTCGGCAAGATCGTCGACGGGGGCCTACCGACCGATTCGGTCGACGATGTGCGCAGGAACGTGGTGTCGATCATGGCGCGGATCTTCCCCGAGCGGCGCGTCCACGGCGCCACCCTCAAGCTGTTCGCAGCCGAGGACGTGGCCGGCGTGGTCGAGGTGCCGCAGGCCCCCGAGGACGACCAGCTCGAGCCGTAGCTCGTCGTCGTCGGCCCTCGGGCCGCGGCCGCACACGGCGCTCCGGAGCCCCATGACCACGCCCGAGAACCGCTGGAGTCGCTTTCGCCATCAGCTCGTCGTCGTCGACAGCCTGGGCTTTTCGCTCGACCCGAGCCGCATGGAGCTGTCCGAGGCCGATCTGGCGCGCTTCGATGCGCCGATGGCGCACGCGCTCGAGGAGATGACGGCGCTCGAGGCCGGCGCGATCGCGAACGCCGACGAAAAGCGCATGGTGGGCCACTACTGGCTGCGGGCGCCCGAGCGGGCCCCTTCGGCGGAGCTGCGAGCCGCGATCGAGGACGCCCTTCACCAGGTCGAGGCCGTCGCCGCGCGCTTGCACGAGAAGGGCCGCTTCAGCGAGCTCGTCCTGTGCGGGATCGGCGGCTCGGCGCTCGGGCCCCTGATGACGGCGCGGGCGCTCGGGCGCGCGGGCGATCGCCTGCGCACGTGGTTTTGCGACAACACCGATCCGGACGGCTTCGACGACCTCGCCGCGCGCCTGGCTGACCGGCTCGAGCGCACGCTCGTCGTCGTGATCTCGAAGTCCGGCGGCACGCCGGAGACGCGCAATGGCATGCGCGAGCTCGAGGCGGCGTTCTCGCGCGCCGGGCTGGATTTCGCGCGCCACGCCATCGCGATCACCGGCACCTCGGGGGCGCTGTTCGAGGCCTCCCGCGGCTGGCTCGCGCAGCTGCCGATGTGGGACTGGGTCGGCGGCCGCACCTCGCAGACCAGCGCGGTGGGCCTTCTGCCGATGGCGCTCTCGGGCTGGGACGTGCGGGGCTTTCTCGCGGGCGCGGCGGCGATGGACCAGGCGACGCGCACGCGCGAATGGCGCAGCAACCCGGCCGCCGTGCTGGCCGCGTGCTGGCACCACGCGGGCGGCGGCACCGGTGCGCGCGCGATGGTCGTCCTGCCTTACCGCGATCGCCTCGAGCTGTTCCCGCGCTATCTGCAGCAGCTCGTGATGGAATCGCTCGGCAAGCGCCTCGATCGGCAGGGGCGCGTCGTGCACCAGGGGCTGACCGTGTACGGCAACAAGGGCTCCACCGATCAGCACGCCTACGTGCAGCAGCTGCGCGACGGGCGCGACGACTTCTTCGTGACCTTCCTCGTGACCCGTCACGATCGCCAGGGACCGTCGATCGAGGTCGAGCCGGGCGCGACCAGCGGCGACTTCCTGCACGGCTTCTGGATGGGCACGCGCGAGGCACTGTCGGCGAGCGGCCGGGGGTCGATCACGCTCGCCCTGGCCGACGTGGACGCGCGCGGGCTCGGGGCGCTGATCGCGCTGTACGAACGCGCGGTGGGCCTGTATGGGTCGCTGATCGACGTCAACGCCTACCACCAGCCGGGCGTCGAGGCGGGCAAGCAGGCGGCGGCGGCGGTGCTCGCGCTCGAGCGCCGCATCCTTGTGCACCTCGGTGCCCACGCGGGCTGTGCGCTGCCCGTCGAGGCCCTCGCGGGTGCGCTCGCCGCAGGCCCCGAGGACGTGTGGCACCTGTGCGAGCGCCTGGTGGCGACCGGGCGGGCGCGCCGCGAGGGCGGGGGGTTCGAGGCGCGCTACGGGGCGGTGGGAGCGTCTGCCGGCGGGGGTGGAGGCGGAGGCGGTGGAGGCGGTGGAGGCGCGGGCGGGGGCGCGGGATGCAGGGTCAGCTCGAAGATGCCCGGGTCGAGATCCCAGATGGCGCCGGAGACGAAGTCGTAGAAGGCGCCCGGTCCGCCGAGGAGCGACCACCAGTTGATGGTCTTGCCGACCAGCGCGGCCGTGCGGTGATAGCCGGGCGCATCGGCCTCGACCACGTGCTCCGCGCCGGTGTGCAAGACGACCCGCGCGGGCGAGATGACCTCCTGGACCAGGCCATTCGAGCTCCGGATGACCACCCGTGCACCCGGCGGGTTCGTGCGGATGTCCACCGCCTGCGTGTTGCCCGACACGAGGGTGGCGCAGCCCGACGCCAGGACGAGCATGAGGATCGACAGGCGCTGGCAGAGGGCAAAGAGCCAGACCTGCGCTGCATTGCGCATGATCAAAACCTCCACAGGACGCCCGCGGAGGCGCCGTTCGGACCGATCTGCACCGTGGGCTGGACGCCCCGCCGCAGCTTGCCAGCTTCCTCCTTCATCGACTCGCCGCTGACCCACAGGTAGGTGCCAATACCGCCCGCGATCGCGCCCACGCCGGTGGCCACGCCCCCGACGACCCGGCAGCGCTCGCGGTCGGTCAGCCCTCGCAGCCGCTCGCGATCCCGGTCGGTGAACTCGCAGTTGCTCGGGTCGGCCAGGAGCGCGACGCCGGCGGTTGCAAAGAAAAGGCCCGCCACGACGGCGATCTTGCCCACCAGCGTGCGCGCATCCCCCTGCGCATACAGGCCATTGGACGCCGCGACCGACTGATCGACGTAGACCGGCGGGCGTGCCGTGGGCGGCGGGACCGCCAGCTGGACCGGGCTCGGCTGCAGGAGCAGCATCGCGACGAGGAGCGCTTGCATGGGACCTCCACCCCTGGAACACCGGCCGGGCCGGCGGGTGTCACCGGCGGTGGTGACCCGGAGATCAGAAGGTCGCGCCGACCGCCGTGAAGCGCACGCCCATGGACAGGCCTTTCGAGCCGTCGGCGAGCGTCACGTCGGGGCGGAAGAGATTGCCGACGAGCGCGTTGCCGAGCAGCTCCGCGCCGCTGATGCAGTCCGTCTGCGGCGGGTTGTTCACGCAGTCGGTGCCGCAGCTGCCGTCCATGTCGAACAGCTGGCAGATCTGCCCGGCCGTGTTGCCGCCCCCGCGGATGGCGTTGTTGATGAGCGTGGCCAGCTTGGGCGCGATCTCGTTTTCGAGCGAGGCCTGCGGCACGAGGCCGCAGATTTGCCCCGCCATGAGGCCGGACATCGAGAGGTTCCCCGCGATGTGCGCCTCGACGAGGTCGAGGTTGAGCTGGGGCACGCCCCCGCCGAGCGTGATGGGCAGGCGCACGTGGCCAGGGCCAAACGTGGAGGCGCCGCCGGTGGCGATCATGCCACCCAGGGTCGAGCCCGCCCACGCCGGGTCGACGCCGAACATGCCCATGCCGGAAAATGCCGTCATCGCGTTCCACGGCGTGGGCCTGGCCCCGAGCTTGACGTCGAGCCGCGCCATGTTGGCCCCGGCCATCGCCAGGCTCGGCGCCGCGACGCGGAACAGCACGAGGATGTTGCCACCCTGAATCGCGCTCGCGAGGGCCTGGTTCGGCCGGAAGCTCCCCTGCGTGCCCAGAAACGCCAGGATGTTGCCGAGGGCGTTGTCGATGCCCGGGTCACCCCCCTCGAAATGGCAGCCGATCATCGCGGATTCCTGCGGCGTGGTCGGCGCGATGAGCTGGGAGACGACCAGCTTCTGCTCGAGGCAACCCATGCAGGCCGGTGGCGGCGGGCCGTCCGGCGGGATCGGGGGCTTGGCATCGGCCGGTCGGGCGTCCGGCGCGCGCGGCGCGTCCGCGAGCGGCGCGTCGGCCACCCCCACGGGCGCGTCCGCAG
>JAHFDS010000443.1 GCA_023248855.1 Myxococcales bacterium | reverse complement strand
GCTCGGCTATCAGTGCTACATTCCCAGGCACCGCGAGGAGACGGGAATCAAGCTCGACACGCACAACTTCTTCTTCCGCACGCTGTGCGAGCTCGGCCCCGTGGGCCTCTTCCTCGTCTTTTCGATCCTTTGGGCGGCGTTCCGCCTCGCGTGGGGCGTGTACGAGGACGGGCACACTCCGTTCATCAAGGGCGTGGGGTTAGGCACGTCTCTGATGGTCATCGCGTGCGCGCTGGGCAACATGTTCGGGGACCGCTTCGCGTACATCAGCTTGAACAGCTGGATCTTCGCGATGCTCGGGATGACGGTGCGCTCTCGGGTGTGGATCGACGAGCACCGGGCCAGGCAGGGCCAGGAGCGCGCTGCCGCGGCCAAGGCGCGCGTCGGCCGCGCCGCGCGCCCCGCCGTCCCGCCGCGCGGCAGACGTCCGTTGCGGGAGGAGGCGGACGAAGGCTCCATCGACGATCCGCGCGCGGACGCCCGCGCCACGTTCCGCGCGCCGCAGCCACCCATGCGCGTAAGCGAATACGATCGACCCGAGCGCGGCCAGGAAGAGGAATCCTACGACGATACCCCGGCCCCGACGCGGAGACGCTGAACGCGACGGAGCCCTGCCCAGCACGCGAGCGCGAGCCACAGCAGTGACGCAGCGGGGCCAGTGCCGGACGTGCTGCAACCTCCGTCCCCACCGGGCTTGTCGGCCGGGTTGGCGCCGCCGCCACCGGCTGCGCCGGCCTCCTCACAGCCGCGGCGCGGCTCACCGTGGACGCAGCCCGTCATGGGATTGCACGAATCGGCCGTGCAGCGATTGCCGTCGTCACAGTTGACCGGCATGCCTCCAGTGCATGCGCCGTTCTGACAGGACGCGCCTGTTGTGCACGCGTCCATGTTGCACGACCCGGTCCGATTCGCGTGCTTGCAACCAGCCATCGGGTCACAGGAGTCGTCGGTGCACGGATTGCCGTCGTCGCACGTGACGGGCCCACCCGCGACACACGCGCCGGCCTCGCAATGGTCGCTCGAGCACGCATCCTTGCCGCAGGTCGCGGTATTGGGCGTGTGCGTGCAGCCGCGCCGCGGATCGCAGGCGTCATCCGTGCACGGATTGTGGTCGTCGCAATCGATCGCCTGGCCGCCCGTGCAGACGCCGTCCGCATCGCACGTCTTGGCGCCCGGCTTGCACATGTTGCCGTCGTCGCACGCCGCACCGGTCACGCACGTGTTCTGGACGAACATGCCGCGACCGTGGGTCGCGGCCACGAGCTGGGCCTTGACGAAGAACAGCTGATCCACCTCGACGTTGGCGGGGCCGTCGTGCGGCACCTTCCAGTGCCCGCCAGTGTCGGTGCTCGCGAAGACGCCCACCTCCGTGCCCACGTAGAGCACGCCGGCGTTGTTGGGGTCGATCGCCAGGCTGAGCACGGGCACCGCTGGCAATGCGCCCGCGCCCGCGCCGCCGATGGCCGCCCAGGTCTGCCCGCCGTCGGCCGTGCGCCAGACGTTGTCTGCTTCGAATCCACCATAGGTCACGTACACGGTGTCGTGCGCGCTGGCGTCGATGGTGATGCTCGTGACGTAGCGCCCCGGCGTCCGCGCGCCGCCCGGCACCTGCGGCGTCCATGTCGGCGTGGCCGAGGTGGCGTCTTGCGCCTTGAAGACCGACCCTGTCTGGGTTCCGACCCAGACGCGGTCGGAGTCGCCCTTGGCGATGGCGATCGCGCTGATGAACCCGCCTGCAGCCGCCTTGATGGCCGTCCAGGTGGGCTGACGCGCGGTCTTGATGTCGTCGCTGCGCCAGAGAGACGCACCGCCCGCGAGCATTCGCGTCGGGGTGTTCGGGTCGAGCAGGATCGGCGCGATGAAGAGCGAGCTCATGTTGGTCGCGTCGGGCAGATTGTCCGCGACCGAGACGGTGCTGCGGCCCCCATTGGACGAACGCTCGATGGCGAGAAAGTAGACCTCGCCGTAGAGGTAATTGGGATCGGTCGGATCGGCGGAGCAAAACCCGCCGTCGCCGCCGATCATCTCGCTCCAGCCCTCCGTGCTGCCGCCGTAGCGGAGCGTACCGTTGTCCTGCGTCCCGCCGATGATGACGCCCGCCGCATTGCCGCACCCCCCATAGAACTCGGTTACGCCGAAGCCGTGATTGAGGGACTCCCAGCCGAGGTCCGCGCTGGCCGCGCCGACGGTGTACACGTCGTCGGCCTTGTAGATACCGCCGTCATTGCCGAAGAACACCGTCTTGACGGTGGTGCCGTCGAACGCCGGGTGCGAGACGATGACGTGCTGGTCGGCGTGCGCGGAGCGCGGCGCCAGCTGCCACGCGCTGATCTGCGCCAGCGTCTTGCCGCCGTCGGTGCTGCGCCACAGGTTGATGCCGCCGACGATCACGATCTCTGGATTCGTGGGATCGACCCAGATGGCATTGTCGTAATCGCCCTGGCCACCAGCGCCCGTGTTGAAGTAACTGGTGCCCGTGTTGACCAGCGCGAACGTGCGCCCTCCATCGGTGCTGCGATAGAGCTGTCCGTCGGCGCGATCGACCGAGGCGTACACGTTGGTCGGCGCGCTCTTGGCGTACGCGAGCTCGACGCGCGCGCTTCCCCTGGAGCCGCCGCCCTGATCGAGGCCGGTCGCGCGGCGCCAGGTGGCGCCCGCGTCGGCCGAGTAGAAGGCCTCCCCGAGGGAACCTGCCATGGCCTCGGCGCCGGTCGGGCTAAACCGCACGTCCCGCATCTCCTGCGGATACGCCAGGGTCCAGCTCGCGCCCGCGTCGACCGAGCGGTAGAGGGCCGCCTTGGTCGCCGCCAGCAGGTTCTGGGGGCTCGTCGGGTGCACGGCAAGGCGCGTGACGTACGAGAAATCGAGCGTGGCCGTGGAGGGAAGCTGCGCCCAGGTGGCGCCTCCATCCGTGGTCTTGAAGATGCCGGCGCCACGCTGCATGTCTCCGGCCGAGTCGACGCCGGCGAAGAAGCCCTCGCCCGTGCCGGCGTACAGGACGTCCGGATTCTGGGGGTCGATCACCAGCGCGCTCACCGCGAGGTTGGCCATGAAGTCGTCGAGCGGGCGCCACATGGCTCCGCCATCGGTCGTCTTCCAGATGCCGCCCCCGACACCGCCCGCCCACAGGGTTGCCGGCCGGGTCGGGTGCACGACGATCGAGCGCACGCGCCCGCCGATGTTGCCCGGGCCGATCCACGTCCAGGCGCCGCGTGTGATGTCGGTCGCGGTCGGCTGGGGAAGCCGGGGCATGCGCTTTCGCTGCTCGCGGCCCCGCAAGAGGCCATCGACCGGGATGTGGCCCCTGGCATCGCGCCGCTGTGCCGCGCGCTGCAGCCGCGCGGCCGTCGGGTTCTCGCCCCGACGCTCGCCGGTCCGATGCTCCCGCGGCCGCGACTTCGGTGCGTGCCAGCGCCACCAGCCGATCCCACCGGCTGCGATCACGAGGAGGAGCGCGATGGGAGTGCCTCGACGCATGGGCACCGTATACACCAGCCGCGCGCAGGCTTCGACGGGGACGACACCCGGCCCGACCTCTGGCAGGATGGATCGTGGAGCGGAACCGGTGAGCGACGACTTCGGCCTCAAGGACAGCGAGGCACGCCTGTGGCACCTCATCGCGGAGCGCGCCCAGCCGGACGCCGACGTGGCGACGATCGATCGCCGCATCTGGGACCTGTTCGGCGAGAACTGGGCGGTGATGTTCACCGACCTCTCGGGCTTCTCGCGGCAGGTCGAGGCCTTCGGGATCCTGCACTTCTTGCAGGTGATCTACGAGCAGAAGCGCCTGCTCTTGCCCATCGTCTCCGGGCACGACGGGATCCTCGTCAAGACCGAGGCGGACAGCTTCCTCTTGCTGTTCCGCCGCCCCGACACGGCCATGCGATGCGCGATCGCGATGCAGGCCGCCTGCGCCCGCCACAACCTCCGCCGCGTGCCCGAGGAGCAGGTCCTGCTGTGCCTGGGCATCGGCTACGGGCGCGTGCTGCGCATCGGTGACGCCGACGTGTACGGCGCCGAGGTCAACGCGGCCAGCAAGCTCGGCGAGGACACGGCGAGGGCGGGGCAGATCCTCGTCACGCGTGCGGTCAAGGACGCGCTCGAGGACACGAGCGGCCTCGCGTTTGCCCCCCTCTCCGACCAGATCCCGGGCTCGCACGAGAACTTCGACGTGTCGTACCCCAGGGTCTGACGCGCCCGGAGACCGACTCATGCGGGAGCGTCTGCAGGCGTTCTGGGCGCGGTTGCCACGCGCGTGGCAGCTCGCGCTCCTGGCGGGCCTCTCGAGCCGCCTGCTCCTGCTCACGGTCGCGTGGCTCGATTGTGCGCCCTACAAGGAGCTGCCGCCGGACGCGCCCCTTTTCCGCGGCGGCGCGCCGCACGCGCTGTGGGTGGTGGACGCCTTCCAGAAGTGGGATGCGTACTGGTACCTCAGCATCGCGCGCGACGGCTACCACCCACCCACGCTCGACGGCCCCGAGATCCACTCGTCGAACATCGCGTTCTTCCCCCTCTACCCGATGGCCATGCGGGCGCTGGGGCCGCTCTTCGGCGGCGATCTCGCGCTTTGCGGCCTGGTCCTGTCGTGGCTTTCGTTCTTCGCTTGCCTGGCGGCCCTGCACCGCTTGCTCTCGCTCGATCTCGATCAGCCGACGGCCGAGCTCGGGGTCTGGCTGCTCGCGCTGCAGCCGTGGTCCTTCGCGTTCTCGGCGATCTACACCGAAGCGCCGTTCTTCCTCCTGTCCTTGCTGGCGATGCTGCAGGCGCGACAGGGGCGCTTCGGCTTCGCGGCGGCGGCCGGATCCCTGGCCGGCCTCTGCAGGCTCCCGGGGTGCCTCCTGGCCCTGCCGGTGGGTCTCGAATGGCTCGCGCGGCGGCCTCGTCGCCTGCGCGACCTGGCCTGCGTGGCGGCGATCCCGCTCGGGACCCTCGGCTACCTGATCTACCTGTGGCGCCTGACCGGCGTGCCCGATGCGTTCTTCAGAAGCCAGAAGGCCTGGGATAACAACCTCGTCCTCGGCACCAAGCTGCTGCGCTGGATGATCACGGGCCGGCCCGAGCGCGATCAGCTGCTCACGCTCGTCGTCTGCGCGACGCTCCTCGCGGTGGCGTGGCGACGGGTTCGCACCTCGTACCTCGTGTACCTCGCGACCAGCATCGCCATGACCGTGTCGGCCGGCATGCTGACGCCGGCGCGCCACGTGGCCACCGCCTTCCCGGTGTATGCGGTCCTCGCGTCCGTCTGCGCGGGCCGTCCCACCTTGGAGCGCGCCGTCCTCGGCGCCTGCGCGTTCGGCTCGGCCGCCGTGTACTGGCTCTGGCTGACCTGGCGGCACGTGTTCTAGATCGATCTCGCGAGGCTACCGCAACCGGCGCAGCTCGAACCAGAAGTGCTCGCCCTGGCCGCGCGGCGCGTTGATGCCGCCCAGGCCGAGCGCGTGATCGACGTCGAGCGGCTTGACCTCGTCGTAGAGCAGGCCACGAATCGGGCGAGGCAGCCGCGACACGTCGTACTCGAGGCGCACGACCTCGGCGTCCCGCCAGCGCGAGGGGCCGACGCTCGGATGAAACCGCCCGGTGGCGATCCACGGGTGGTGGAACCACCACAGGCGACGCTCGAAGTCGACGCCGAAGCGCGGCCCGAAGAGCAGCGTGTCGAGGACGCGCGTGTACACACTGCTCGCGCTCGGGGTGTCGAGAAACCGCAGCATCCGCCCCTCGAACAGGCCCTCGAGCGGAGGAGCCGCGACGAGGCCGGCGAAACGCGACTCGAGCTCGGCGGCGCCGCAACCGGTGAGCGAGAACTCGGCCATGCGCAAGACGGTATCAGGCCGCGGGGCGCGCGGGATCGGTGCCGCGCCAGGACATCAGGCGCGCGCTCTCGGCCGTGATGGCCACGTACGGGTTCACCGGGAAGGGCTCGCCGCGCACGTCGCGCACGTCGAGCACGCGCACCCAGGTGCCGGAGTTCACGTAGCGCTTGCCGGCGCCCAGATCGAGCTGCATGGGCAGGTGCGTGTGGCCCAACACCACGCAGCGCACGGCCGGATGACGCAGGAGCCGAATCGCGGCAGCGACGTCGGAGGCGATGGGCTTTCGCAAGAGGGGCTCGTGGTCCGCGACGGAGGGAGCCGACAAGGTGCGCGCCGCGTCGTGCACGATGTGCAGCGCCACCGCGAGCAGGAGCTGGATCCACAGGAGGCGCACGACACCGTAGAAGAACGCCAG
>JAHFDS010000442.1 GCA_023248855.1 Myxococcales bacterium | reverse complement strand
TCGCCGGTGCGCGGAGGTCGCTCTCCGGGCGGGCGAAACGGCTGCCCCACCGCAGCCAGGAGGTCATCCCAGAGCAGGGCCGCCGAGGGATAGCGGTCGGCGGGATCCTTGGCCAGCGCGCGCGCGATCACGGCCTCGAGCGCCTCGGGGAGCTCGGCCACGTGGCTGCGCAGCAAGGGAGCCGGCTCGTTGACGATCTTGAGCAGGACCGCGTACGGGCTCTCGGCGTGGAAGGGCAGCTGGCCCGAGAGCACCTGGTACAGCAGGACGCCGAGCGCGTAGACGTCGGTGCGGTGGTCGATGAGCTGTGTGTCGCCGCGCGCCTGCTCGGGGCTCATGTGGTGCGGCGTACCCATCACCACGCCGGAGTCGGTGAGGTTCGTGAGCGAGCCGACGATCTTCGAGATGCCGAAGTCGAGCAGCTTGATGCGGTCGCCGAGCCCGCCGAAGGCGACGTCGGGCACGCGGCAGAGGAAGACGTTCTGCGGCTTGAGGTCGCGGTGGATGATGCCACGGCGGTGGGTGGCCTCGAGCGCGTCCACGATCTGCCCGCAGATCTCGATGGCCTCGGGCAAGGGCAGCCGCCCGCGCGCGGCGAGCCGCACCGAGAGGTCCTCACCGTCGAGCAGCTCCATCACGATGTAGGGGGCGCCGTCGGGCAGGAAGTTGAGGTCGTAGACCTCGGCGATCGAGGCCGCGCCGATGGAGCACGCGATCTCCGCCTCCCGGCGGAAGCGCTCGAACGCCTCGGGGTGGTCGGCGAGCTCGCGGCGCAGCACCTTGACCGCCGCGCCCTTGGGCAGCCGCTCGTGCGTCGCCTCGTACACCACGCCGAGGCCTCCCCGGCCGATCGATCGCCGGATCCGCCACGTGCCCTGGAGCACGAGCCCGATGAGCGGATCGAGCGTGTCACGGTCCGCCCGGTCGGGCTTGGCTGCCGCCCCCACATCGGCGAGTATGGCATGGAGCATGCCTCGCGCCCGGGTGGTGCTGTTCGACGTCGACAACACCCTCACCGCGAGCGGTGGCGCCGGCATGCGCGCCCTCGAAGGGGCGCTGGTCGACGTGATCGGGCATGCCGGGCCGATGCCGAAGGTGGCCTACGCCGGGCGCACCGATCCGCACATCCTCGCGGAGCTACTGACGAGGCTCGGCCGGGCGCGCGACGCCGCGCTCGAGGCGATCATCATGACGCGCTACCTCGAGCGCCTCGAGGACGAGCTGGCGCGGGCGCCGGGGCGAGTCCTCCCCGGGGTCGGCGCGCTGCTCGCGGCGCTGGCCGACCGCGCGCACGTGGCGGTGGGCCTGCTGACCGGCAACGTCGCGCGCGGGGCGGAGGTCAAGCTGCGGGCGCATGGCCTGTGGGACGCGTTCGCGTTCGGCGCGTTCGGCGACGACGCCGAGACGCGGCCGGGCCTTCTGCCCGTCGCTCTCGACCGGCATCGCGCGGCCACCGGGCGCCACGTATCTGCGATGGCGGATGTGTTCGTCATCGGTGACACCGTGCACGACGTGGCCGTGGCGCGCACGCACGGCGCCGTCGCCGTGGCCGTGGGCACCGGCGCGCCCCACCAGGAGCGGCAGGCGCTCCTCGCCACGGCGCCCGATCTCTTCCACGAGGACCTCGGCGACGCCGCGGCCCTGCTGGACGCCCTCGACGCGTAGTGGGTCAGCGGGCGACGTCGACCGTGGCGGTCGATTCGCCGGCGCCGCTGCCGCGCTGCACGAGATACGCGCCGAGCAGCGCGGCGGCGCTCGCGCCGAACAGCACGTCCGTGATGATGGCGTTGGTGTCGCTCGAGTCGCCAAGCGTCTTTTCGCGGGCCGCGTCCCCCATGGCGCGGGCCTTGTCGCGCTCGCTGGCGTCACCGAGCGCGCGCACCCCGAACACGACACCGGCCGCGAGGGTCGCCGCGCTCGTGATGCCGAGCGCCCACGTGGCAGGGCGCAGGCCGCCGCTCGAGCCGAGCTTGACGTCCACCGCGGAGGTCTTGCCGAGGCCGACCACGACCTTGCCCTGCCAGCTCCGGTAGCCTGCCTTTTCCACCACGACGGCGTGCTCCCCGGGCGGCAACGCGCGCTCCACACGCGGCGTGGAGCCCGCGGGCATCGCGTCCACGTACACGATGGCGCCCGGGGTGGACGACGCCACCACGAGCGTCCCGGTCTGCACCGGCCGATCCACCACCCGCGGGGTCGCCAGAGGCACGCGCCTTCGCACCGGCTCGCCCGGCCGCGCCAGCACCTCGACGCGCTGCTCGGCGATGCCCGGCGCGCGGATCGAGAATACGTGCAGGCCCTCGCGGAGCTCGCGCTGAAAGCGTCCGATGACAGGCCCCTGGCCGTCTCCCTGGAGCAAGATCTCGGCCGTCGGCGGGTCGGTGAAGACCTCCACCGGGACCAGCGCCGGGAGCACGAAGTGGAGCTTCGGATGGCCACCGAGGCCCGCCGTGAGCGGCTGCTCGCGCGACTCGAAGTGCTCCCGCGCGGCGCGCAGCATGTGTGGCCCCGGTTTGAGCTTCATCTCCCCGGGGGTGTAGCCGAGCGGCCGGCCCTCGTTGTCGGCCGTGATGGCCGCGCCCGGCGGCTCGGAGGTCACCGACACCGTGACGAGCGCCTTCTGCTGAAGCTCGTCCAGCTTCGCGCGGGCATCGAGCAGGCGCTTGTTGCTGGCCTCGGCGACCTGGAGAAAGCGCGTGTAGTCGAGGAACGCGCCCTCGTAGTCGCCGAGCTGCTCCTTGGTGCGCGCGATGTTGAAGAGGACGTTCGGGCGCGGAACGCTGTCGTAGGACCTGCGGTAGTGCTCGAGCGCATCGGCGAACTTCTTCTTCTCGTAGGCCTCGTTGCCGCGGCGGAAGGCGTCCTTGGCGGCCTGCTCCTGGGCCGAGCCCGGCGCCGCGTGGAGCGCGGACGAGGAGACGAGGAGCGTGGCGAGCGTGGCCATACGGAGCAGAGAGCGCGTGGCGAGGGGAGGCATAGGCGAGGGCCGACCGAAGCTCGAGCCTGAGGAGCGTGTCGAGTGGTCGGCCGGAGTCTACCAGCTGGTCTCGATGTCGGGGGACTTGTCGCCGCGCTTCTTCGCCTTCCTGATCTTGCGTTCTTTGCGCCGCACGAGGGCGAGCTCGGGAGCACGCACCGCGGCGGGCGAGCCGGCCTCGATGCGAAAGGGGCGCGGCACCCGGCCCGGGGCGCGCAGCTCCAGGTCGAAGGGCCTCCCTGCGGGGACCTCGAGCTCGAGCGGCAAGACGCCGAGCGCCTGCCCCTTGTCGCCGAACGCGGCAGAGCCCTCGGTCGTCGGCTCGATGCGCACCCGGCGGGAGGTCGGCGGCGGCGCCGGTGCGCCGGCGGCCCCGGTCCCGGGCGGCGCCGGCACGGGCGGCAGCTGCGTCACCACCGGCTTTTGCGGCGCCGGCGGGGGGGATGGGCGCTCGGACAGGAGCCACACGCCGATCGCGCCCAGGCCCACCAGGACGCCCGCGATGGCCGCAAGGGTGCGCGACTGCGATCGCCGCGCCAGCGACGGCAGCGCAGGCTCGAGCTCGGCGGTGTGTCCTGGCCCGGTGGCCGGGGTGGCCATCGTCGCAGCAAACGCCTCGGGCGTGAAGGCGGGACGCTGGGGCAGGTTGCGTGGCAGCGAGCCCTCGGCGCGCGGCTCGAGGCCGAGGCTCTTCTGGAAGCTGCCCGCGAGCAGTCCTCGCATCGCCTCCGCCATCTCCCGCATCGACTGGAAGCGCGCGCCAGGATCCTTGGCCAGCGCCTGCATGATGAGCGCGTCGATGGCGGGCGGGATGCCGAGATCGGGGCGCAGGGCCGACGGCACGGGTGGGGGCTTGGTGACGTGCTGCGTGAGGACGCCCACGTGCGTCGTGCCGACGAACGGCGGCCGACCGACCAGCACCTCGAAGAGGATCACGCCGAGGGCGTAGACGTCGCTGCGGGCGTCGATGACGCGGTCGCCCGTGGCCTGCTCGGGCGACATGTAAAACGGCGTGCCGATGGTCTGGCCGGTGGCGGTCAGGACCCCGGGCTCCCCCTGGGCGAGCACCTTCGAGATGCCGAAGTCGAGGATCTTGACGTAGTCGGCGCGGCCGGCGCGCTCGATGAGGTAGATGTTGGCGGGCTTGAGATCGCGGTGCAGGATGCCTTTTTCGTGCGCGGCGAAGAGCGCGTCGGCGACCTGGATCGCCACGTCGAACGCGCGCTCCGCCGTGAACGTACCGGCTTCCGCGAGCGCTCTGGCGAGGTCGGCGCCGTTCAGGTACTCCATGACGATGTAGCGCGTGCCGTCGGGGTCGCGGCCGAAGTCGGTGACGTCGACGATGCCCTCGTGGCCGACCTGGCTCGCGGCGATGGCCTCGCGCTCGAAGCGCTGCAGCGTCTGCGGGTGCGCGGCCACGTACGGTGAGAGCACCTTGACCGCGACGCGCTTCTGCAGGCGCCGGTCCTCGGCCTCGAACACGGCGCCGAAGCCGCCCACCCCGACCTGGTGCTTGAGGAAGTAGCGCTCGCCGAGCAGGCGCCCCTCGCCGACCTGCTGCGCCGGCGGATCCGCCAGATGCCCACCCTCCCCGCCGCTCGTGGGCGCGCGCGTGCGGGTGGGCGAGCCGGCCGAGACGGCCGCGAGTCGCTCCGCGGTCTGGGCCCACGGCTCGAGCCCTGCCCCGTCCACCGGGCAGCGATCGAGCGAGTCGCCGTAGACCTCGCCGCAGGTGGCGCAAGTCTTCACAACCCACGGATTGTAGCGATTCGTACGGGTCGATGTCACGGTGGGGATGGCGGAATTGGTCCGGCCGCTGGCGCGCCCTCCGCTCGCTCAAGCACCAGCTCGGTGCGTTCGAAGGGCGGGGGCCTGGGCGGGGCGAACCCGAGCCGGCCGTAGAAGGCCTGCGCATCACGGGTGTACAGGTGCGTGAGGTGCGCGGCGCGCACGGCTGGATGATCGCACAGCAAGCGCACGACCGCCTGACCGACGCCCAGGCCGCGCTGCGCCGGATGTACTGCGACGTCGTACACCCAGGCGTGCTTGGCGCCGTCGGAGGTCGCGCGCGCAGTGGCGACGAGGCGCCCCTCGGCGTCGTGGGCGCCCACCCACGCGTCGGCGCCGAGGTGGCTGCGCCGCAGCGCTTCGTCGGAGTTGCCGACGTTCCAGTAGGCGCCGCGCAGGAGCGCGAGGGCGCCGTCCAGATCGCCGGGGCCAAGGCACACCGACAGGCGCAGGCCCGCGGGGGCGGCGAGAAAGGGCGGCAGCGGCGTGTCGGGGCTGGCGCGGCGGATGAGCTCGATCGCGCGCGGGTCGCCCGGCCGCCCGCGCTGCCAGAGCAGCTCGAGGATTCGGGCGCGCTCCTCGGCAGAGCGGTTCTGGCCGAGCTTGGACTTGCCATCGAGGTGCGCGAGCGGCACGTGGGCGACCAGGAGGCCGCGGAGGGCCTTTTCGTACAGGGGGTGGTCATGCGTGATGGGCACGTGGCGGCCCTCGGGCTGGAAGCGCGCCATGAGCGCCGCGAGGACGCGCGCCTTGTGCGCGGGCTCCGAGACGGTCTCGAGCACGCCGTGCACCTGCACTGCGCGGTAGTACGTCGTGGCCGGGCACGCACGCTCGGGATCGACGAACCAGCTCGGGATCTCGGCCACCATCTCCTCGGTGAAGGCGACGACGGGTCGGTCGAGCAGGCCCAGCTTCTCGCCGGCGGGCGCGGCGTGGAACGCCAGGGCGCCGTCCACGACCACGCCATGCACCGTGCGCGCGATGGGACGGCCGTCGTCGTCGGTGCCACAGAGGTGGACGTAGGGGGCCGAGGCGAGCAGGGCCCGCGCCTCGGCGTCGGGCATCCGGTAGATCTCCTTGCGCATGGCCAGAACCTACGCGCATCTGGTACCCTCGAAAGCACCAGATCGGAGAAATCAGATGGACCAGGGCAGGGTGCGCGGAGAGCTCGTCCTGGCGCTGGCCGAGGGGACCGAGGCGCCGATCTTCCTGCGCATCGCGCGCGCGATCGTGGACGACGTGCGTCGCGGCCGCCTGCGGCCCGGCGACGCGCTGCCGGGCAGCCGCTCGCTCGCTCGCTCGCTGGGCGTGCATCGCAACACCGTGCTCTCGGCGTATGCGGAGCTGGTCGCAGAGGGTTGGGTCGTGGCCGAGGCGCGCGGGGCGACGCGCGTCTCACGCGCGCTGCCCGAGGTCGTGCCGAGGCGCCTGCGCGGGGCGGCCGAGCGGGCGCAGGTGCCGGCGAGGCCGGCCTTCGAGCTCGGCCCCGAGCCGGAGGGAA
>JAHFDS010000441.1 GCA_023248855.1 Myxococcales bacterium | reverse complement strand
TTGGTCACGGACGAGCTCGGCGGCCTCCGAGACGATGTCGCGCAGGCACTCGCCGCGGAACTCGGCGGGCGCGTCGCGCATGAGCTCGCGGACGGCATCGAGCGTCGTCACGAGCAGGGAGACGCGTGCCCGGGCCACCGCGAGCTGCTCGCGGCAGGCCTCGGGATCGATGCGCGCCCGGCCGAGCGCCGTGTCGAGGCGCTCGTGGGCGGCGTCGATGGACGAGATGCCCCGGTTCACCTCGTGGCAGAGCTCGCGGACCATCATCTCGGCGTACTTCTCGGCGACCCGCAGCGCGGTCTTGCGCGCGCGACCGTCGTACCGGGCCTCGACCTCGGCGAGATCCCGCTGCAGGAGGCGTTCGTGGTGATCCTTGAGCAGATCGCACCGGGCGAGCTCGCTGCGCCGCTCGATGGTTCGCCTGGCCGCGGCCAGCACCCAGGAGCTGCCGTCGCCGAGTAGCCGCTCGAGCATGGGCTGCACCGCCTCGTGGCGCAGGTGCACGAGCGCGTGCGCCACCTCCTGTCGCACTTCCCAGAACGCGTGGGACGACAGCTCGCCGAGCCGCGCGGCCACGGCCTCGCGCAGCGCGTCGGACACCGGACGCGTCCGCAGGACGTCGCTCGCGTGCCAGATGGCGTCGCAGAGCGGCCTCCGTTCCTCGGTGGCCAGCTCCCGGAGCAGGGACTCGTCGCTCTCCGTGTCCGGACCCTCGCCCGTCGGCGCCCCGCTGGATTGCAGCAAAGCAGCGAGGCCACCCCGGGCACGCCTCGCCGGAACGCCGCTGCGCCGTTTGCCATTGGCTCGCGTTCTGCCTTCGACGTGTCGCATTCGCATGGTCACAGTCCGTATCTCTGCTTGCGCAGGAG
The DNA here is from genome assembly GCA_023248855.1 of Myxococcales bacterium. Lineage (GTDB taxonomy): Bacteria > Myxococcota_A > Polyangia > JAHFDS01 > JAHFDS01 > JAHFDS01. Next base: position 5,403 of record JAHFDS010000441.1, on the reverse strand, counting down.
GAACGCCTCTCGGCCGCCCTCGAGGAGCGTCTCGATGTGCTCGCGGCACTCGTCGACCGTGCCCTGCTGGAGCACCGTGCCGTGCCGGCCGTCCGAGCCCATGACGAACACGCGCTCGGCCCAGCCGAGGGTCGGGACGTTCGGGTTGTGGCTGATGAAGATGAGCTGGCGGCGGCCCTTGGTCCCGACGAGCGTGCGGACCACTGTGCTGTAGATGAAGGCGTTGTCGAGGTTGTCCTCGGGCTGATCGACGAGCAGCGGCCGTTCGCTGTCGAGGAGCAGGATGGAGAGGATCGCGGTGCAGCGCTGGCCGGTCGAGAGGTCGGGGGCGCGCTTGTAGTCCACGCCATCGAGGAGCTCGATGCGCGGAACGTCCGACAGCTCGACCACCTCGAGCGCGTACATCGCGCCCGACTCGCGCAGGAGCTCGACGACGCGCCCCGCGTTCTTGGCGGAGAGGCCCGCTCGTTCGACGAGGCCCTCCGTCTCGCCGCGCTGGGCGATGCGCGCGAGGGCCTGCGGCGGGATGGCCTGCGTGAGCCGCTCGACGGTCTGCCCGAGATCGCGCAGACCCGACCGTCCGAGGGCGGTGGACACGAGCACGCGGTAGGGGTCGCGGTCGTCCGCCTGCGTGATCGAGACGCGGACCGAGGGCCCGAGGACCGCGGAGATGTGGTCGGCGATCTCCCGGCGCAGGTCGAATCGCGATTCGCGAAGCGCGGACAGACGCGACAGCAGCTGGTGCCGCTCGGTCTCCTTGCCCGTGCGCTCCTTGACGCGCGCGGCGAGCTCGGTCGCGGCGTGCGTGACCGTGACGAGCTGCTTCTGGAGCTGCGAGCGCGCCTGCGCTCGGCCTTGCTCCTCGTTCTGCTGCAGCACGAGCTCGCGGTAGGCGTGCTCCTGCCGGGCGTGCGCCTCGGCGAGCGCCTGCTCCTCCTCGTCGAGCTCGGTCGCGAATGCCTCGGAGCGCTGCCCGGCCTCGGCGGTCACGCGTTCGAGTGCCGTCAGGAGCGCCTGGACGAGCGAGCCGATGCGGCCGAAGGCCTCCCGGTTCGATCCCTCGGCGAATGCCGGATCGAGCCGCGACGCGACCCGCTGCCCCATTGCGCGGGCCTGGACGGCGAGCTCGCCGCCCATTTTCCGGACGTCGGTGCGCAGGCACTCGACGGCGCGCCGCTCGCGCTCACGCAGGGCCTTGTCCTGGTGCGCGCGGTTGACGAGCTCGGCGTCGGCGCCACCGGTCTGCTCGATCGTGCGCAACTTCTCCTCGATCGTGCGGGTCTCCTGCGTGATCTCGGAGAGCTCGGCGACCGCGCGATCGAGACCGAGGAGCTCGGCGGCGTTCTTCTCGAGGTCGGCCGACAGGCGCCGGATCTCCCCGTCGAGCTGCCGCAGATCCTCTTCGCGGAACTTGTCGATGAGCGCGAGCTGGGCCGCGGGGCTCGTGGCGATCTCCTCGATCTCGTTCTGGCTGTAGATGTCGGCGCGGAAGAGATCGCGGTCGAACGAGAGCGTGGTGGGATGGCCGGCCGCGTCGAGCACCTGGCACGTGTCGTTCCACGGCCGATCCGCGTAGTACTCGGCGCCGTGCTGCGTGCGGACCTTGATCCGCACCCGTCCCGTGCCGAGGTTCGACTGCACGACCTTGAGCCGGGCCGGCGTCGAGCGCCCATCGGCCGAGAGCGCGTAGCGCATGAGCTCGAGCAGCGTGGTCTTCCCCGTGCCGCGGCCGCCGATGACGCAGTTCAGCCCATCGACCAGGTCGAGCGAGAGGCCGCCGAGAAAGCCCCCCGAGACCTCGACGCCGAGGATCGTGTGGTGCGGCACCTCGACTCCGCCGGGCCGACGTTCCGGCGCCGCGGGGGCTGCCGGTTGGGTGATCTCTTCCGCCGAGTCCACTGCCCGAAGTGCTCGCTTCACGTTGCCTCCCGCGTCGATGGGGCCTGAGGTTCGAAGTGGAACGACCCTACCGGCGCGACGGACATGAACAGACGAGCAGCTCGAAGTCCGCGATTTCCTGGCTTCCAGAGGGCGCGGCTATGGCCGCCTTGCCGTCGAGGCCATCGGCTCCCGCGAGTGGTCGCGGAGGAGCGCATGCACAGGAGCGGATCCATGTCCGTCGTGCCGGTACAGATGGGGCTCGACGATCACATGCCCATCTACGAGATCCCTGCGCCGTACCGGAAGGTCGCCACGCTGCCGCAGCTCGAGCGGATGATCGCCCGGGCCCTCGAGGCCGACGTGGTCGCCATCGACACGGAGACGCGACCGCGCGCGCGCAACCTGCCGCTCGACGGCAAATCGCGCAAGTACCACTCGCTCACGGCCGGGCTCAACGAGGCGATCGGCATCTGCATCTCGTTCCGGCTGCCGTCGAGCCCGCCGACGGGCGAACACCACTACCTCCCGCTGCGGCACGCCGCAAGCACCAAGCAGCTCACGATCGAGCAGGTCCGCGCGCCGCTCGATCGGCTCCTTCTGGCCCCGCACATCCGCAAGGTGTTCCATCACGCGAAGTTCGACCTCAACGTGCTGCGCGCCGACGGCTTCGAGGTCGCACCCGTACCCGAGGACACGCTGCTCGCGGCGAGTCTGGTCCCGCTCCACGAGCTGCCGCGCGTGGACGGCCCCGACCCGGCGGCCGTGCTCGAGGAGCGCTACACGCGCGAACGGCCCTCCCTGGGTCTGAAGTCGCTGGCGTGCCGGCACCTGGATCCGGCTGCCGATCGGCACGAGCGCGCGATCACGAGCTTCCGTGAGACCTACGCGAGGCGGCGCGGCGTTCATCTGCAGGACGTGACGTACGACCTCCTGCCGGTGGACCTCATGGTGCCGTACGCCGCGGGCGACACGCGCTTCACGCTCGAGCTCTTCCCTCTGGTCAGCGGATTCCTCGACGCGGCCGGCGAGCGGCTCTACGCGACCGAGCGCGCGCTCATCCCGATCCTGGCCGACATGGAATACCGCGGCGCCCGCGTCGACCGCGCCTTCCTCGAGCGCGCGGGAGGCGAGTACCAGCTGGCCATCGACCAGGCCCGAGCGGACGTCTATCGCGCGGCCGGCCGCAGCGACTTCGACGTCGATTCGACCGCGCAGCTCGTGCGCCTCTTCGGCGAGGCCGGGCTCGTGCTCTCCGGCAAGACCGCATCCGGCCGCGCAAGCCTCGACAAGGCCGCGCTTGTGCGGCTCGCGAAGAGCTCACCGCTCGCCGCGGCCGTGAGCGCCTACCGCAAGGCGACCAAGCTCAAGGGCACCTACGTCGACTCGCTCCTCGAGAAGCTCGACCACACCGATCACGTGCATTGCAGCCTGAAGTCGCACGGAACGCGGACGGGCCGACTCTCCGCCGACGGCCCGAACCTGCAGAACATCCCGCCCGCGATGCGCGCCGCGTTCATCCCGCCCGAGGGCTGGACGATGGTGATGATCGACTACTCGCAGATCGAGCTTCGCCTCGTCGCCCACTACAGCCGCGACCCGGTGATGCTCGACGCCTTCGCGCGCGGCGACGACATCCACACGCGCACGGCCATCGAGGTCTTCGGGCCCACCGACGATCCCGAGGAGGCCGCCCGTCGCCGCAAGATCGCCAAGAACCTGAACTTCGCGATCTGCTACGGCGCCGGCCCCGCCCGGATCTCCGAGATGTCCGGCGAGCCCATCGAGGCCTGCAAGGGCCACCTCGAGCGCTTCTACCGCGTCTTCGCCCGCCTCGATCGCTGGAAGAAGGAGGTCGTCCTGCGCGCCCGGGCGACCGGCGAGGTGGCAAACCTCTACGGCCGACGCCGCTGGCTCCCCATCCTGCGCGACGCGAGCCGGCGCCACACCAGGGAGTACTGGAAGGCCGAACGCGTGGCCGTCAACACCCTCATCCAGGGCAGCGCCGCCGACATGTTCAAGGAGACGATGGTCAACGTCGCCGAGTTCCTGCGCGCACGGAAGGCACGCTCGCGAATCGTGCTCTCGGTACACGACGAGCTGGTGTTCTACGTCCCGCCGGAGGAGGCAGGGCTCGTGCCCGAACTGCAGCGTGTGATGGAGCAGCCATCGATCGCGGGCGAGCTCCTGGTGCCCCTCGCCGCAGACATCTCGCACTCGATAGCAAACTGGCGCGACAAACGGAGCGGCTGGACGCGCTAACATGTCGCGATCGTAGGGGGCCCATGCGGGGAGTGTGTGCGTTCTGCCAGACAGTGCTTGAGGCCAACCAAGTGTGCCCCACCTGCGGGGCGAGCAGCAGCGTCGCGAACGCTCCGATCTCCGATCAGAGGCCGGCTGCACGCCCGAACGCCTCTGCAAACGGAGGCGATCGCCGCCAGATCGTGGACCGAGCCCGTGCGAGCTGGATCGACCGGCTGACGGATCTGTCCCGCAGAAACAACCTCCTGTACTTCCGCGATCTCAAGGAGGGAACGCTCGAGCTCGAAGCCACTGCGCGCGAGCCGCTCGGCGAGGTCATGTCGGAACGCCTCGTGCAGCTCGATCGGCTGCTGCCGCCCGGGACGGACGCCACGAAGGCACGGTCCAAGATGCGCAGCATCCGTCGCCGCGCGTTGTCAAACACCGAAGAGCGCGGCCTCGACACCATGTTTCTCGCGCACTGGTTCGCCACCTGGCGGGCCGAGGACGGTGGGCGCAACGCCTGCGCACCCGTCTTCCTCGTGCCACTCGAGACGCAAATGGCGGGTGTGGCCGGTGTCATCAAGCTGCGTCGATCAGGGGAGCCGCAGCTCAATCCGGTCTTGCTCGCTGCACTCAGGAGCCAGTACGAGGTGCGCGCCGAGTCGGCCGGCGACGAGGGTGAGGCAGACACCGTGGACATCCCGCGAGCCGTCGAGCTGCTCCGTGGGCTCTGTGCCTCCGTTCCCGGGTTCGGGATCGAGGTCCGATACGTCATCAGCAACTTCGCATTCCACAAGATGGCGATGGTTCGCGACCTTCAGGAGGCGGGAGAGGCTCTCGCCGCGCATCCGCTCGTCGCCGCGATGTCGGGCGACCTCACTGCAGCCGGCGCCCTGTCCGCCGGCGCATCCGCGGTCGAGCCAAGATCTCTCGACGCGCTGCCACCTGGCGAGACGATGCTTCCGTTCGATGCGGACTCATCTCAACAGACGGTCATTCAGCAGGTGCTGCGTGGCCAGAATGGCGTCATCCAGGGACCGCCGGGGACGGGCAAGAGCCAGACGATCGCCAACCTGATCGCGGCCCTCGCAGCAAGGGGCAAGAGAGTTCTGTTCGTGGCCGAGAAGCGCGCAGCCCTCGAGGTGGTTGCGGGGCGACTCGACCGTGCGGGGCTCGGACATCTGGTCATGGACCTGCACGGCGCAGACGTGTCTCGCAAGGAGGTCCTGCGACGCTTCGCGTCCGCGCTCGATCAGGTCGCCTCGGTGAGAGCCGTTGCTA
>JAHFDS010000440.1 GCA_023248855.1 Myxococcales bacterium | reverse complement strand
CGACTATCGCCAGGCCCTCGGGCAACACCCAGGCAGCCTGCGCGCCCACGCCGGGCTGGCCGAGGCGCTGCGCCAGCAGGGCCGGCTCGACGAGGCCCGCCGTGCGCTCGAGGTCGCTCGGCGTCTTTCGCCTGGCCATCCCCGCCTTGCCGAGCTATCCGAACGACTCGACGCGGACGTGCGCTCGCGTCAACAAGCGCAGTAGCCAGTGTGACAGAAGCGCACAGCCATCAGCCCGTGAGAGAAGAATTTTCCAGTGGTTTTGCTCTGGCACAAGGGATGCTTGACGTATCGGGTGACGCGCCGCTGCGGTGCGTCAGCGGCTCAGATTCGAAGGCGAAGATGGCTTGGCAAGCTCGATCGACGAAAGACAAGGGCGCAGAGATGAAGAAAAAGCGAGAGACCCGCATGGCCGGGCCAGAGCCGGCGGCCCGTGCGGCGAAGGCGACGACCGGCGGCACTGGCTGTATCTACGACCTCGCGTACCGCGCGGAGCTCCAGCGCGTCATCGGACAGCGCTCCACGCTGCACGTGCGGCCGACCACCGAGCTCCGCCCAGCCTTCGATCCCGGAGAGTAGTAGTCTCGCGGGCGTGAAAAAGCCCATCCTGAACCTCTCGGACGTCGAGCTCCATCCGTGGTCGCACGGCGACAAGTACGAGGCCCGGCTCGGACCGATCGCGGCCAAGCTCGGCGCGAAGAAGCTCGGCTACAACCTGACGATCCTGCCTCCCGGCAAGTGCGCTTTCCCGCTGCACAACCACCAGGTCAACGAGGAGATGTTCTTCATCCTCGAGGGAGAGGGAGTGGTTCGCATCGGCAAGGAGCACTTCACGATCGGAAAGGGTGACGTCATCGCGTCGCCGCCGGGTGGCCCCGAGTCGGCGCACCAGATCATGAACACGTCTCGCACCGAGGACCTGCGCATGCTGGCGGTGAGCACGCTGCTCTCGCCCGAGGTGGTCGAGTACCCGGACTCCGGCAAGTTCGGGGTCCGCGCGGAGCTCGCCCCGCACGCCGACGGCTCGCCCCGCGTGATCCGCTACAACGGCCGCGAGGGCAGCACGCTCGACTACTGGGACGGGGAGTAGGCTGGATGACCCCCAAGGAGCTGCTCCAGCGCACCACCACGATCGCCGTGGTCGGCGCGTCACGCGACCCCGACAAGTCCGCCGGCTCCATCCCCCTTGGCCTCGCCGCTCACGGCTGGGACGTCGTGCCCGTGAACCCGCTGGCGACCGAGCTGTTCGGCCGGCGCGCCTACCCCTCGCTGGCCGCGGTGCCGGGCACGATCGACCTCGTGCTCGTGTTCCGGCCGAGCGAGGACGCGCCGGAGGTGGCGCGGCAGGCGGTGGCGTGTGGCGCGCGAGCGCTCTGGTTGCAGTCGGGGATTCGCTCGGACGAGGCGCGCAGGATCGCGGAGCAAGCGGGGCTCGACTACGTCGAAGACCGCTGCATCGCGGTGGAGCGCTCCCTGCACCGCCTCGAGCGCTCGCGATAGCAGAAGCCCGCCACCTCGGCTACGCACCTGCCACCTCCAGTTGGCGGGGAGCGTGGGACAGAGGTCGCTCAAGTCATTGAAATGAAAGATGGCGTCACGGTCGGACTGCTGGCACCCGACGTGCTTGGTAGGGCGCCGATGCTTGCAGCCGCCACCTCCCGTTTCCGCAGGACCCTCCCGGCGAGGCTGACCGCCACGGCGAACGTCCGCCCGGACTTCGACCAGCGCGTGGCCGTGGTGCTAAACCGCAATGCTGCCCAGGTCGGTGACCGACTGGTGGCGGACGTGAGCCGCATGGTGCCGCGCGGCGATCTGTTCGTCACGCGAACCCTCGACGAGGCGGAGGCCGCGGCCCATCAGGTCATCGAGCGGCGCTACGGGACGGTGCTGCTCGGCGGCGGCGACGGCACGGTCACCTGGGGACTGACGACGCTGCTCCGGCTCGCCAAGCAGAGCGGCATCGCGGTGCCGCGCTTCGGTGTCCTGCCGTGCGGCACCGGCAACAGCATGGCGTTCGCGCTCGACGCCCACGATCCGATGGCCGTCATCGCGCGCGCGGCCGAGCACGGGGTCACGCGTCCGGTCGAGCTCCTGACCGTCGAGGGCAAGCTCGCCCCGTTCGCGGGGTGCGGCCTCGACGCGCAGATCCTCGACGACTACTCGCGCACCTCGAATGGGCTGTCGCGGCTCGGGCTCGGCTTCATCCCCGCCGGCCTTGGTCGCTACTCGATCGCGGTCGCCACGCGCTCCATCCCGCGCTACATGGCCCGGCAGCTGCCCGAGGTGATCGCGGTCAACGCCGGCGCTCCCGCCTTCCGCATCGGCGAGGACGGACGCCCGGCAGGCGAGCCCATCGCCGCAGGCGACGTGCTCTGGCGTGGTCGCTGCGCGCTGGCGAGCTGCGCGACCATCCCGTACTACGGCTTCGGCCTCAAGATGTTCCCGTTCGCGGGCCAGCAGCGGCACCGCTTCCAGCTGCGCATGAGCGACGCCCCCACGACGGCGATCCTCGCGAACCTCGGCGGGCTGTTCGCCGGGACCTGGCGCGACGTCGAGCACATCCACGATTTCTATTGTGAGCGCGTGACCATCTACCTCGAGAAGGAGGGCGCGTTCCAGGTGGGCGGCGATCTACTCGGACCACGCAAGTCGGTCACCGTGGGCCTCGCGCCGACCGCGGTCGACTTCGTCGGGTAACGTTCCGGCGCTGGCCGGCCAGCCCAGCTCGGCTATACTGCCGCCCCTCATGGCGAACGTCTTTTTCTCCTACGCGATCTCGCCCTACGCCGCGAAGGTCCGCGCCATTCTGCGGCACAAGCAGGTCCCGTTCCGCGAGGAGATCGTCCACCCGCTGCGGCGCGGCGAGATCAAGCGCCTGTCGGGGCAACTGCTCGTGCCCATCATGGACTTCGACGGGCACGTGGTGTCCGACTCGACGGCCATCGCGCAGGCGATCGAGGAGCGATTCCCCGAGCCGGCCCTCTTGCCGGCCGATCCCGCGCAGCGGGGCCTGGTCAAGCTGCTCGAGGAATGGGCCGATGAGGGCCTCGCGACCGTGGTGCAGCCGCTGCGTTGGCTCATCCCGTACAACTACCGCGTCACCCACCAGCGCATGCGCGCGTCCTATCCACCGGGCCGCGCGGACGACCTCACGATCGCCGCGGTCGCGCGCGCGGTGCAGCTCAAGATCATCCGCAAGCACGGCTTCGGCCGGCCTGCGCACCTGCTCAATCGCTTCGCCGAGGTGATGGACTACCTCGAGGCGGTGCTCAAGCCGACCGGATTCCTCGTGGGCGATCAGCCGACCATCGCTGACTTTGCCGTCTACGGCTTCCTCTCGCAGCTCGAGGACCTCGATGGCTGGGAGACGCTGCGCGCAAGGCGGCGCGTGGCCAAGCTCATCAAGACCCTCGGCGGCGGTGGAGCCGTAGAGGTGCCTGCGCAGGCGCCGGCCCCGGCGGCCCGGCCCGAGACCTACGACGCGCACGATCAGGCGCTCATCGACGCCAGCCGCCTGCGGCGCGCCAAGGTCCAGTAGCGGTCGGGGCGCGCGTGCGCGACCACCCCGCGCTCGCCCTTCTGCTCTGCCTCTGCCTCGGATGCGGTGAGGGCGGCCGGCGCGCCGGTCCGGACGCCCTGGCCGCGCAGCGCACGCTCTACGCCCTTGCGCCCACGGACGCGCGGGGCGCCTTCACGGTGGCCCGCATCGAGGACCTCGTCGAGCGCCTGCGGGCGCTCGATGGAGCCCTCGCGAAGCGGCCGACGCTGGCGCCGCTCGCCCGTGACGCACGCAGTGCGCTGCGCGAGCGCCTCGGATTCGACCCGCTCGAGGGCGGCGCGTTCACCGCGCGAGGCATCGATCCGGGCGGCGCGCTGGCCATCTTCTGGCGCACCGACGGCGTCACCGTGGCGGCCGTCGTGCGGGATCGCAGCGCGTTCGAGCAGGCCTTCGCCAAGGCCCCGGCCGTCGCCGGGCCCGCCGCGGAATGCACCCGGCTGGGCGAGCTCCTGCGCTGCAGCCGTCCCGCGGCCGGCCCGCCCTCGGGTGCCCTCGAGAGCGAGGTCGAGGCGCTCGCGCCCGGGGACGCCCGGGCGGTGGACGTGTCGCTGACGATCCGGGGCCAGGCCCCGCTGTGGCTGGCCGCCGCCTTGCCCGAGGGTGCCGTCGATCTGCGCGCCCGCATGGGCACGCTCGACACGCCGCTGCACGCGCTGCGGGCCGAGGCCGGCCCGGGCGATGCCCTCGAGCTCCTGCCCGACGCGGCCGCGATCGTGGCCTGCCGGGTCAAGCCGAGCGCGCTCTGGGCGCGGCTGTGGCCGGACAAGCCCGCCGTCCGTCGCACCGTCGAGGGCGCCCTCCAGCTCGCGACCGGCCTCGATCCGGAGCGCGATCTGCTCCCGCTGTGGACGGGCCGGGTGGCCGCGGGCAGCACCCAGGCCGGCGCCGCGGCCCTGCTGCTCGAGACCAACGACCGCACCAAGACCGCACGCCTCGTGGCGAGCCTCCAGGACCTGCTCGAGGGCGCCGTGCGCGGTCTGCGCCGCAGCGCCGGCTTGCCGGGCCTGTCCGCCCATCGCGAGGAGGTGGCGGGTCTGCCCGTCCTGCGGGCCGAGCTGCGTCAGCACGCCGGCGAGAAGGTTCCCACGATGGTGGCTTACCTGGCCGCCGTCCCGCGCGGCATCCTGGTCTCCACCGATGCCGCCACGATCGCGGCGTCGGCGTCGGCGTCGCCTCCGACCGCGCGCACAGGTCCTCGCGTCGCCGGCCTCGTGAAGCGGCCGGCTCCCCTCATCGGCTGGGCCCTGGTCGACGACCCACTCGGTCGAGCCGCCACCCGCGAGGACGCCGAGCGCGCGCTGGCGAGCCTGCCGGCGCGAGGCCTGCTGACGGCCTCGCGGGCGCGCGACGTCGTGGCCCTCTTGCGACCCGCGCGCGAGCTCGCCTTCGTCATCGACGCCACCGAGACCGGGGTCGAGGCGCGCGTCGTGGTCGGGCTGGAACAGGGCGATCTCGGGTCGTCGCGCGCGGCCCTCGGCCCGCTCACGCTCGCCCTGGCGGCCGCCCCTTACGGGGCGCGCTTGCTGACCGCGCTCGAGCACGGCCAGGACCTCGAGCAGGCTGTGCACATCGCCCTCGCCGGGCACGAGGCTCCGCCCCGGGCGACCAAGCGCAAGAAACGGACCCGGCGTCGCTGACCGGCAGAGGGCAGGGGCCATGCTAGGCTTGACGCCATGATTCCCACGCCGGTCACCCTCGTGAGCGGCTTTCTCGGCAGCGGCAAGACGACCTTGCTCAACCGCACGCTCGGTGGCTCTTCGGGCCGCCGGTTGGGGGTGCTCGTCAACGAGTTCGGTGCGGTGGGGATCGACGGCGCGCTCCTGCGCGGCCGTGGCGGCGACATCCTCGAGCTCGCGGGTGGGTGCATCTGCTGCAAGGTCGGTGACGATCTCCGAACCGCCACGCTCGATCTGCTCGACTACGCCAGGCCCGACCAGGTGCTGCTCGAGACATCGGGCGTCGCCGAGCCCGAGCACGTGCTCGAGCAGCTCTCCGGCGTCCCCGAGGTCCTCCTCTCCGGCGTCGTGTGCACCGTGGACGTCGGTGCGCTCGCGCTCCAGCTCGGCGCGCGCCCGGAGGTCGCGCGGCAGATCGCGGCCGCCGATCGGCTGCTCCTGACCAAGCTCGACACCTGCGATGCGGAGGCGCTCGCCTCGGCTCACCACCAGCTCGACACGCTCGGCGCGACCGGCGAGCGCGCCGCCTATCCGCCCGGCCGGGACGACGCGCTGCTCGCAGGCTGGGTCCTCGAGCGACGTGCGCGCGGCGCCGTGGAGCGCTCGCACCCCGCCCACGCGGACGGGCAACTGCAGGCGGTCGCGGTCGAGGTGCCGGGACCGCTCGTCGAAGACCCGCTCTTGCGCGTGCTCGAGGGGCTCGGCTCGCGCGTCTACCGCGTCAAGGGCCTGGTCCGTCTCTGGGACCGCGACGGGATCTGGCTGGTCGAGCTTGCCGGGGGACGCATCTGCGTGCGCGCCTTCGTGCCCGACCGCGACGTAGCGCTGGGCACGCTCGTCGTGATCGGCGAAGATCTGGACGAGGGGGCGCTGAGGCGTCGGCTCGCCGCGTGTGGAGTGCCGGCATGACAGGGGGGATCGGAGAGGCGCGGGCGCCTGGCGCCCACGCGACCTGAAGGCGTATGGGCGCGGGCTACCGACTCGTCATCATCCGGGTGCGCGACGGCAGCGTCGATGGACTGCGGCGAGCCGCGATCACGCTCGAGCGCCTCATGGGAGTGCCCGAGCGCGACGCCTTCATCGGCCTCGATCGGCTGCCCTTCCCCGCGCG
>JAHFDS010000439.1 GCA_023248855.1 Myxococcales bacterium | reverse complement strand
CGCGCGGACACCTCTTCCGCGCCGCCAAGGAGCGCGGGGCCGTGCACGGCGCGGAGCAGGTGGCGTCGGGGCCGCGGCCCGCGAAGAACACGCGTCGCGGTCCCGACCGCGGCGAGGACGACGAGGTCGAGGCCAACGAGCCCGAGGCCGGCGAGGGCGAGGGTGAGAGCGACGAGGACGGCGGCGAGAGCCCCGGAGAGGAGCACGAGGATGCCTCTGCCGGCGGCGAGGGCGACAAGCGCGCCGAGGTCAGCACAGCGAAGAAGCAGCGCAAGCCGTCCGAGGAGAAGCGCGAGCGCGTGGCCGGCTCGCAGACCGAGTTCGGCAAGGTCCTCGAAGAGGCGCTGCCCAAAGACGAGCGCGCGCGCACGGCGCTCGGCGCGCTCTATCCGACGGGCGACTTCCACGCCGGCGCGCACTACAAGCAAGCCGCGGCCGAGACCGGGATCCCGATGAGCGAGCTGCTCGGCTACGCGGCCGCGCGCGACCGTGTCAGCCGTCATCCCTCGTACGGGCGCTACTACGACCGGCGACTCAAGGCCGCGATCGAGGCGCGCGAGCTCGAGCGCTCCACCCGAGGTGGCGACCTCGACAAGCGAATCGAAGGCGAGCCCTCGCTGTCGCGGACGGTCGAGGCGATCGCGGAGGAGCTGCGCGTCTCGCGGCTGCACAAGCACCTCGAGCGGCGCCTGCCGCGCGAGCCCAGGGGCCCTCGCGCACCCAAGGAGCGGACATGAGCGACACGCGAAGGCACCTGGCCGTCGTGCGCGAGCAGCACGGCGGCGATCTCGAGAAGGCGTGCGTCCATTGCGCCGCTTGCTGTCACGCCAGCGTGCCCATCAACGGCCGGCTCATCCTGGTCAAGGCGCTGCGCTGCAAGTTCCTGCGCGTGGCTGCGGACGGCAAGAGCCAGTGCAGCGTCTACGCCGACCGCGCGGCGCGCGCGCCCTGGTGCAAGAGCCTGGAGATCGCGATCGACGACCGCCTCTTCCCCGACCCCTGCCCGTACGTGCGGGGTCTGGATGGCTACGAGGGCCCCGCCATCCTCGACGAGATCCCGTACCGCCTGATCGAGGACCGGGTCATCGGCGAGCTGCGGCGCCGGCCCATGGAGCCCTGGGCCAACCCCGCGGAGTGGAACGCCTACGTGCACGGAGTGATCCGATGAAGACCCAGACCAGGAGCCTCTTGTTCGCGTCGGTCGCGGCGCTCGGCCTCGTCTACGCCATGACGAGCGAGACCCAGTGCACCTGCGCGCCGGCGCAGCAGTGCGAGCTCATTCGAGCGCTCTGCAAGCTCGATGTCTGCGTCAAGACCGACTCCGCGGGCTGGGCCAGGTGCGAGAGCGCGCCGGCGAGTTGCGGCGTGGACACCTGCCAGACGCGCGCGGAGTGCGAGTCGGACTTCATGATCCGCTGCACTGCGCGCATGGTCCCGGGCGCCAGCGGCTACGAACGCTACCAGCAGTGCGCGACGCTCGATTGCTCCACCCGCCCCATGCCGCCGGCGCCACCCGCGCCCGATGCGGCACCGGTGTGCGCTGGCGTGATGTGCGGCGGTGCGTGCTGCACGGCGTATCCCTGCTTCGCGGGCAAGCGCTGCGCCTGCGTGGCGAGCGCGAGCGCCTGTCTGCCCCCTGACGCGGGCGACGGCGCGCCGGCCATCACGCCGTCCTGCTGCAGCGACGCACCGCTCTGCGCCGCGCAGGGCAAGCTGTGCTGCTTCGTTCCCGCGACCGCGAGCGCAGCGGCACAGACGCGCTGCCTGTCTGCATGCAGCTCCGAGGCGCGGCACTGCACCTTCGCGCCGTACCTGCAATGGGACAACGCAACGTCCTGCCTGCCCCCGCCCTACGACTCCCAGGGTGTCCTGTGCCCGTTCTGATCGTGCGCCGTGAACGATCTGCGGCTCTGCTGCGATCGCTGTGGCACCGAGGTGCTGACGTGCGCCGCCGGCGCGCTCAAGGTGCGCACGAAGGTGCTGCGCCGCGATCCCGACGGCGCCGTGCGCGCGGTGTGCCGGACCTGCGGCGCCGATGTGCCGATGCCGCTCCAGGTCGAGATGGCCGCGCCCATGCCCCGGCTCTACGTGCGGCCGTCGGGAAGACCCTGACGCGCGCGCGTTCGATTCACTTCGCTTCGTTGTCCGCTCGGGAGCTCCTGGTTACGCTCGAATCAGGCAGCAAGTGGGCCTCCACAGAGGGAGGCATGGGGCTTCGGCACCCATGCCTCCCTTTTGCATTTTGGACATGACGACCATGCGCGAAGAGACCTTCAGGTTCTGGATGCCGCTTCGAAAGGCGGGACTCGATGCCGACGGCAAGCGTTGGATCGAGGGCATCGCGTCCGACGAGGGCGAGGATCTCCAGGGCGAGAAGGTCGTGCAGAAGGGGCTCGACCTCGACTACTTCGCGCGCCACGGCTTCTTCAACTGGGACCACCAGGACGTGGTCGCGGTCAAGAGCGCGGGTGGCGCGGAGCGCCTGGCTATCGGCAAGATCGGCGAGCCCACGGTCGCGCGCGTGACGCCCGATGGCCTCTACGTCAGGGGCTTCCTCTACCACGGCAATCCCCTCGCGGATGCGGCGTGGGAGCTGGCGCAGAGCCTGGAGACCTCGGGCGCGAGCCGGAGGCTCGGCTTCTCGATCCAGGGCAAGACCCTGCGCAAGCAGGGCAACCACATCGAGAAGGCGTGGATCCAGGACATCGCGATCACGCCCGCGCCGGTCAACCCACGCACCTACCTCGACGTGGTCAAGGGTCTCGGCACGACCGGCACCGAGCTCGCCCGCGCGCTCTCGTCCGGCTACGCCAAGGGCGACGCGGCGCGGCCGGCTTCCGGCAAGGGTGACGCCCTGCGCCCCGAGTCACTCGAGGGCCCTGCGAAGTGCTCGCACTGCGGCGACCCGGACTGCGACCATGATCACGAGGCCGACAAGGGCGTCGCGGAGAGCGCACCGGGCGTCGAGCTCGAGAAGGCGCTCGGTGCCGCGTTCGCGGGGGCGCTCGAGAAGGCACTGCTCGGGCCCGCGATCGCGGCCGCACGCACGGCCGTGAGCCACTTCGGCCAGCGGGTCAGAAACCGCGTGACGAGCGGGAGGTTCCTGGCGGACGACGAGCCGTGGGTCGACCAGCACGGGATCCCGCGCAGCGGCCCTGACGGCTGGGTCGCCGATCCCACCGGCGAGCACCGGGGCGGCGGGCCCGGTGGCACTTACCCGGTCTCGCCGCGCTCGAAGAACCGCGCCGGTGTCTACGGCAGCGCGGCTCTCAACGACCCGAAGATTCGTCCGGTCAAGTCGCTCACGCACAGGGAAGCAGTGCGCCTCATCCAGCTCGAGAAGGGCTACTCGCGCGCGACCGCCGAGATGACCGCGGACCTGCTGTTCCATGCCGCGCGCCTGGGAGCGCGCGCTCGTTCGTAACGGAGGAGAGAGCCATGGCCGAGAACCGAGAACCCACTTCGGACACCGTCGCAGAGCGGGACCTGCTCAAGGGCCTCGCGCGCCTCGAGAACCTCGCCAAGGCGCAGATCACCGCCAAGCTGCCCGGCAACCAGGGGCCGAAGGGCAGCTGGGCCTATGGCGAAGAGCCGACCGAGGTGTCCGACGAGGACTCGGACGTCTCGAGCGACAGCGGCGAGGAGGAGCGTGGCGGCAAGAAGTCGGACACCGACTACAAGCCCAAGCCCTCGCCGGTGCGCAAGGGCATGGACGCCGAAAGCGGCAAGGACGACGACCAGGACGGCGACGAAGATCCCGAGGAGGACGACGACGCCGGCGAGGACGACGACGGGGACCAGGCGGACGCCGGCGAGGGCGACGCGGACGAGGGCGACAAGGAGACCGAGAAATCCTTCGCGGCTCGCGCCCGTGCGTCCAGGAGCATCCGCCGCGGCGTCGAGGTCTCGCCGTTCCTGCGCGACCTCGTGGGCATCCTCGAGAAGTCGTTCTCGGACCTCGAGCGCGGCCATCGCCGCGAGCTCCGCAGCCAGCTCAGAGGGGCGTTCGCGCGCCAGCACAAGTTCAACAAGAGCCTGGCCGACGCGCTCTCGAACCTCGGCGCAGTCTCGCTCGCGCAGGGCGACCTCATCAAGGCGCTGTCGGCGCAGCCGGCCCGCGGTCTCAAGAGCCAGACCAGCGCCGTCCGGCCCGTGCACAAGTCGTTCGACGGCCCGGGCGACGACCAGATCTCCCTGCCCGACGGCACCACCGCGCCGCAGCTCTCGAAGGCCGTGGTGCTCGAGCGGCTGCTCAACGGCGTCGCCAAAAACCTGATCCCGGCGACCGAGGTCGTGAAGTTCGAGACCACGGGCATCGTGCAGCCGGCCCTCTACAAGGCGCTCGTCTCCGACGAGCGCTACGCGAAGTAGGAGAAGCCATGTTCGGATCCGGCGTTTCCCTGTCCGATTACACCGGCGCCAACGGGTTCCTCGGGACCGCGAGCGACGCCGACATCGCCGCGCTCCACAAGGCGCTCGAGACCGGCTACGCAGTGGGCCTCGACAACCGCGGCTCGGGCGGCGCGAACCTGCGCGTCGAGTCGCTCGAGTCGTCGCTCAAGGTGCTGACCTTCAGCGACAAGCACCTCAAGTTCTGGAAGAAGGCGGTCAAGAGCGCGGCCTACTCGACGGTCGAGGAGTACAACCAGCTGCTCTCCTACGGGAACCTCGGCCAGGGCGGCTGGATCCGCGAGGCGGAGCTGCCGCAGTCGACCGACTCCATCTACAAGCGCCAGCACATGCTGATCAAGTACCTCGGCACGTGCCGCGAGGTCTCGCATCAGGCGACGCTGGTCAACCCGGCCCACGGCGACGTGATCGCGCTCGAGAACCAGAACGGCATCCTCTGGCTGCTCTACCAGATCGAGAACGCGCTCTACCACGGCGACTCCTCGCTCCACCACAGCGGCCTCGGCGAGCAGTTCGACGGCCTCGACCGGCAGATCGACCCCGCGATGGTCTACGACATGCAGGGCCATGCGCTCGACGAGACCGCGCTCGAGGAAGCCGCGAACACGGTCATCGAGCAGTTCGGCATGCCGACCGATCTCTTCATCGGCACGCGCGCGAACTCCGACTTCGTCCGCAACTTCTACGGTCGCGAGCGGTTCTCCGCGCCCTATCCGGTCAACGGCAAGGTCGGCCTGTCCGTGCAGTCGGTCCAGACCTCGGCCGGCGAGATCGAGCTCAACCCGACCGTGTTCCTGCGGCCTGGCGCGACCCCGCGCGGCACCACGCCGACCTCCGAGAAGGCGCCGCTCACGGTCGGCCCGGCCTTCCCCGCCGCCGCGGCGGCCGGCGTTCCGGTTGCCACCGCAGTCCCGCCCGGCGAGACCCGCGGCGACTTCGGCAAGAGCCAGGGCACGAGCCAGGCCCGCTACTTCTATGTGGTCACCGCGTGCAACCGCTTCGGCGAGAGCGCGCCCTCGGCCGCGGTCGGCGTCAACGTCAACACGGACGCGCCCAACGGCGGCGACGCCAGGCAGCAGGTGTCGCTGGCGATCACCTCCCCAGGCGGGGTGTACCTGCCCGAGTACTACCGGATCTACCGGACGCCCGCGCTCGTCACCACGGCACAGGCGCCCGCCGACGTGCGCGCGTTCAGCCTGATCGCGCAGGTCCCCGTGCAGGGCATCGCGGGTCAGCCGGGGGCGGCGCCGGCGCTGCCCGATCCGGGCGCGGTCGCGGGCGTGGTCACGACCTTCTTCGACACCAACTTCATCATGCCGTTCACCGAGACGGCGTACCTCATGGAGTTCAACCCGAGCGTCTACGTCATCCGCCAGCTGGCGCCCATGCTGCGCATGGACCTCGCGATCGTGGCGCCGGCGTACCGCTGGATGATCCTCATCTACCTGGCGCCGATCCTGTTCGCGCCCCGCAAGGCGCTGCGGATCGTGAACATCGGCCGCCAGGGCATGCAGCTCGACTACCCGCGCGAGATGCTGGTCGGCGGCACGACCGTCAATGGCCCGCTGCCCGGCGGAGTGGTCGGCGGCCTGCCGCCTGGCTTCGACACCGGCCTGGGTGGATAGTCGCGATGGCGCTCTGGGTGCGCTCGTGCCGCTACGCCGACCGCATGGTGCGGGTCGGCCGGCTCCTCGTGGTGTTCCGCGGCGAATACGCGGAGCTGCCCGAGTGGGCCGCGCGCGAGCGCGACTGGATGATCCAGCGCATGCCCGGCGTGTCCCCGGCGGAGGCGCCCCGCGAGGTTTTCGGGGTCTACCCTGAGCCACGCACCGAGCCCAGCGTCGTTGCCGACGACGATCCGGGCGAGGTCCTGGCGCCGCCCGCCGCCTCCGAGGAACCCAGCAGCGTCGCGTTCGAGGCCGCGGCCACGCCCACCGATCCGGGCGAGTCGCGAC
>JAHFDS010000070.1 GCA_023248855.1 Myxococcales bacterium | reverse complement strand
GGAGCTCCGGGTCCTGCGCGCGGCGGCCGAGGCGGTGAGGGGCGTCGGGACCCGGTCGCTGCGGCTCTTCGGCCCGTCCGGCATCGGCAAGACCGCGCTCGTCGGCACCCTCGTCAAGTCGCTGTGTGCCGAGCCAGCGCCGTGGCTCGTGCTCCGGGGACGCTGTTACGAGCGCGAGACGGTGCCCTACAAGGCGCTCGACGGGGTCATCGACGAGCTCACACGCCACCTCGCGAGGCTGCCCGAGGCCGAGGCGGCCGCGCTCGTGCCCCGGGAGGCCGCGGTGCTCGCGCAGGCCTTCCCGGTGCTGCAGCGCGTGCCGCTCATGACCCGCGGTCATCGCGCGCCCTCCCGCGATCCCCAGGAGAATCGGCTCTGGCTGTTCGAGGGGGTCCGGCAGCTCTTGACCAGCCTGGCCCGCTCCCGGCGCCTGCTCGTGACCATCGACGACCTGCAGTGGGCGGACGCCGACAGCCTCGCGATGCTGGCCGCGATCATGCGCGAGCCGGGTGCGCCGCCGCTCCTGCTCGTCACCGCCGAGCGGCCGCAGGAAGGGCCCGAGCGCGTCCTGTCCTTTCCGCACGAGCCGCTGACCCTCGAGCCCCTGGAGAGGCGCTGCGCCGTGGAGCTGGCGGAGCGTCTGCTCCGCGCGGCCACGCCCGTGCCCGCGGGCGCGCGGCCCGTGCTCCCCGAGCAGATCGCGCGCGAGTCGGGCGGGCACCCGCTCTTTATCGATGAGCTGGTGCGCCACTCGCGCCTCTCCGACGCCGAGCCAGAGCCGCTCCGCCTCGACGAGGCCCTGTGGGCGCGCACGCGGCGGATGACCCCGAGCGCACAGCGGCTGCTCGTGCTCTTGTCGCTTTCGGCGGGGCCGCTTTCGCGCGAGGTGGCCCGGCGCGCGCTCGGTGAGGGCACCGAGGACTTCGCCGAGCGCCTGGCCGAGCTCGCTGCGAATCGGCTGGCCAGGACGACGGCCTCCGAGGGCCAGCCCATGCTCGAGCCCTCGCACGATCGGGTGCGCGAGGCGGTCGCGTCCCGGCTCTCCGAGGACGAAAGGGCGCGCCACCACCGCACGCTCGCGGTGGTCATGGAGCGCTGCAGCCACCCGGACGACGAGGCCCTGGCGATGCACTGGGAGGGCGCGCAGGAGCCGCTCTGCGCCGCGCCGTACGCCGAGCGCGCGGCGGCCCAGGCGGCCCTGGCGCTGGCGTTCGATCGCGCGGCGCGTCTCTACCGGCGCGCGCTCGCGCTCCAGCCAGGCGACACCGTGGCCGAGCGGGACCGGCGGGCCCGGCTCGGCGAGGTGCTCGTCTCCGCTGGCCGCGGGGCGGAAGCGGCGAGAGAGCTGCTCCTCGCGGCCGACGGGGCCGAGGGAGCGGAGGTCATCGACCTGCGGCGCCGAGCCGCCGAGCAGCTCCTGTCGAGCGGCCACCTCGACGAGGGGCTCGCCCAGGCGCGCGGGGTCCTGGCCACGGTCGGGCTCTCGCTGCCCGGCTCCCGGATCGGGGCGCTCCTTGGCTTTCTCGGTCAGCAGGCGCGGCTGCGGTTGCGCGGCCTCGGCTTCGCACCGCGCGCCCCCGACGAGATCGACGAGGCCCGCCGCCGCCGCATCGCGGTGGGCTGGTCGGTCACCAAGGGGATCGTGTTCGCCGACCCGTTCATGGGCGCCCCGCTCTTGACGCGCACGCTGCGCGACGCCCTCGACGCCGGCGCCTCGTACCACGCGGCCTGCATGCTGGCGATGGAGGCCAACATGGCCGCCACCGTGGGCGCGGCCGCGCGGCCGCGTGTGCAGACGTTGCTCGCGCTCGCGCGCAAGCTCGAGGCGGGGCTCGGCGATCCCTACGTCACCGGTGCGCTCCACATCAGCGACGCGCTCAGGGAGTTCTTCAGCGGCAACTGGCAGGACTCCTCGGATCACTTCGAGGAGGCGCAGCGGGTCTTCCGCACGCACTGCCACGGCGTGCCCTGGGAGATCAGCTCGAGCGCGTACCTGTCGACGTTCTGCCTGTTCATGCGCGGGCGTGTCTCGGAGCTCATCCGACGCACGCCAACGCTGTACCAGGAAGCCAGCGAGCGTGGCGACCTCTACTCTGCGGCCAACGTGCGCAGCCTGCTGTCGCCGATCGTCTGGCTTGCCCGCGACGAGCCCGCGCGCGCGCGGGCGGACCTCGACGCGGCGCTCGCCTCCTGGTCCCGGCAGGGCTTCTACATCGAGAGCTTCTACGTGCTCCTGTCGAACGCGTACGTGGACCTCTACGGAGGGGACGCCGGCGCAGCCCTGGCACGCATCGACGCCGGCTGGCCGGCGCTGGCTCGCTCGCTCTTGTTGCGGCTCCAGATCATCTCGATTCGCATGCTCCACCTGCGTGGGGGTGCCGCGCTCGGAATGCTCCGCGCGGGCGCCGGGGACGCCACCGCCCTCCGCGCCCGCGTGCGCAAGGACGCGAGGCGGCTTGGGCGGATCCCGGCCCACTGGGCGCGCCCGCTCGGTCGGCTGCTCGTCGGCGCGCTCGCGGCGCAGGCAGACGACACCCCGGCCGCCATCTCCGAGCTGGAGCAGGCCCTAACCGAGCTGGAAGCCCTCGGGATGGGCCTTTACGCCGAGGTGACCCGCCTGCGCCTTGGCCGGCTCCGCGGGGGCCCCGGCGGGCAAGCCCTGGCCGCGGGCGCCGAGGCCGCGATGCGCGCCGAAGGGATCCGCCGCCCCGATCGCTTCGCCGACATGCTGGCTCCGGGGTTCTGACGGCTGGGGTCGCATGTCCCCACCTGGGGCCGCGCACCGTCGCGCGCCCGATGGCTCCCTGACGATTTCGCGCACCTAGCGGGTGCGCGCCTGGTCCCAGGCTTGCGATGGTGCTCGAAGATGTCGCTGCGCCTGCCCGATCGAATGATCGGTCGCATCCTGTCCGTCCTGGGCGCCGCGCCGGAGCCGCCGGAGCCGACCCTGCGCCCCTTGCGCGTGCGCCTTCGCCTGCCCATCGGCTGCCACGTGAGCCTCGCCGGCCGGCGGGCGGCGCTCCGCGGGGCCGTGCTGCGCAACCTCAGCGCCACCGGGGCGTTCCTGGAGACGCCGCTTTCGCTGCGCGAGGGCAGTCGGCTGACGCTGGTCGTGCCGTTGCCCGATCACCACACCACCCTCGAGCTCGGGGGCGAGGTGCGATGGACGCGGCTGACCCCGTCGCCGGGTCTTGGTCTGCGCTTTGTGGAGCTTGCCAGAGGCGAGCGGCGCCTGCTCGAGCGCGCCTTCGGCCCGCTGTTCGGCCGCTGGGAGACCACGGGGGAGACCGCCTCGTCCGGGCATCCCGCTTCAGACCTCGACCCGACGAGCCAGGTCCTCTCGCCTCCGCCGCGGCGCTGAGCTGCGTCGGCGGCTCGGCTCAGAACACCGGGTGCCTGGTCACCATCATGTAGAAGACGAGCACCAGGGGCACCATGACGGCGCTCCCCCAGACGGACCACAGCAGAAACGCGCGGGTGAACGCCGGGCCGTTGTCGCCGGCGACGGCCAGGCGCACGGCGCGCTCCTGGTGGTAGAGCACCCCCGTCGGAGCCGCCAGCGCCAGCACCAGGATCAAGGCATAGGACTGCGCGAGCCACGGTTGGGCGCGCAGCCCGCCGAAGACACTGGCCATCGCGAGCCCATTGATGACCGCGAGCTGCACGCCCGGCGCGGTGAACCAGATGTCGGCGAGCGCGAGCGTCCGCATGGCGAAGCCGAGCTGCTCGGGGCTCCGTGAGCGCCACGCCTGGATGACCCAGAGCGGGCCGACGGTGATGTTCCCGACGAGCACGATGACGCCGAGGATGTGCAGGAGCTTGTGCCAGGCGTACGGCAGGAACAGGGGGACACCGTGCCCGTAGTAGGCCGCGGTGGTGAGCGCCACCGCCAGCAGGTTCGAGCCGATGGACACCCAGCCGGAGACGCTGATCCGCATGGGCGGCAGTATCGCACCTGCCATCAGAGGCCGGCGGTCAGCGGCGCTTTTCGGCCAGGACGGGGGCGATGCCGGCCACGACCTCGTCGTGGAACGCGCCCGAGGACGCGACCATGCCGTGCGGGTTCTTCGGATCGGGCCGGCGGTAGCCGAGGGGAGCGCCGAACAGGTCGGTGACGCGTCCGCCGGCAGCGACGAGCACCGCCTCCGGCGCGCAATTGTCCCAGACCTTCGCCTGCCTGGACGGGTTGATGTAGAGGTCGCGCACGCCCTGGGCGATGAGGGCGGCCTTGACGCCGACCGAGCCCATGCGGCTCTCGTCCGTGATCCCGAGCGCGCCCTTGATGGCGTCGACGATCTTGCCGCGGCGCGACGCCGAGGACACCAGGCGCAGTTCTGATATATTCGCCGGGGCGGATGCGACCTGCAGGGCTCTCGGCTGGCCGGCGCCGTCGATCATCCAGGCGCCTGCGCCGACCACGCCCACGTAAAGGCGCGACGCCGGTGGGTGCATGAGGACGCCCAGGCGCGGCCGCTCGCCCTCGAGCAGGCCAATCATCACGGCGTAGCCGCTCCTGCCATCCACGAAGTCGCGCGTGCCGTCGATGGGATCGATCATCCAGACGCGCTCGCTCGCGAGGCGCCGGCCGACGTCGGCCTCGGGCGCCTCTTCGGACAGCACCGCGTCGCCGCCGAACAGCGAGCTCAGGCCATCGACGATGAGGGCGGAGCATTCGCGATCGATCGCGGTCACGGGCTCGCCCTCCTTGTTCTCCTCGATCAGCGTGCCGCTCTGCCACGCAGAGAAGGCCAGCTTGCCGGCCTCGAGCGCCAGCGTCGCGGCGACGTCGATCTCGCGGGCATAGCGCCCGTCCACGATCGAGATGGCGTCAGGGAGATCGCGCAAGGCCGCGAGATTCTGTGCGGGATGGGCGCGGAACGCAACCGCCGTCGCTTTTCTGAATCCAGAACGGCTCGCCGTCGCGTCCAAGCATCGAAGGAGATCATGATGACCCTTGCTGCGCTCGCCCTGCACGTCCTTCTGGCGTCCCCCGTCCTGGCGGGCCCCCCCATCGCGCCGGCGCCGCCCGCGCCCCCCCCCGCCCCGGGCCTGTTCGCCCGTGACGACGACGATGACGACGACGAAGATCGCCAGGCCGACTCGTCCGCCTGGTCGCACCTCTCGCGCGACCAGATCTTCGAGCTGCTCAAGGCCCGCGAGATCGCGCGGATCCCGCGGGTGCCCCAGGGCCGGGCCGTCGAGATCGTCGTGCCGCTCGGCTTCTTCGTCGCGGTGGTGCTCGTCGTGGCCTGCATCCTCCTGTTTCGCAGCCGCCGCGAGCGCGAGCGCTACACCACCATCCGGCACCTGGTGGAAAAGGGCGCGGCGTTGCCGCCGAGCCTGCTCGATCCCCCGCGACCGCCGCACGCCGACCTGCGGCGGGGGCTCTTGGTCGGTGCCGGCGCGGTGGGTCTAGGATTGTGCCTGGGCCTTCTGCCCGACGTGCCGCCCAGGGTGTGGACGGTCGCGCTCATGCCGGCGCTGGTGGCGCTCGCCTACCTGGCCAACTGGACGATCGTCCGCCGGGTGCACGCTGCCGAGCCGATGGTGACCGTGCGCGAGCGCCAGGTCGAGCCACTCCACGAGCCCACCGCGCCCGGAGCCGGCGTGGGATGATCGAGCCGTGGCGTCCGACGCTGAGCTGATCGCGCGGGTCCTGGCCGGCGACGACCGGCGGGCCTTCGCGGAGCTCGTGCGGCGACACGAGCGGCCGCTCCGGAGCCTTCTGCGCCGGCTGTGCGCGGGCGACGCGGCGCTGGCCGACGATCTCGCGCAGGAGACGTTCCTGCGCGCCTACCGGGGCCTGGCTGGCTACCGCGGCAGCGCGCGCTTCTCGACCTGGCTGTACCGCGTCGCGTACACCGCGTTCCTCTCGCACGCGCGGGCGCCCAGGGCGCGCGAGCTGCCCGAGCTCGATCACACGACGAGCGGCTCGCGGGCGCTGCTCCGCCACGATCTCGAGCGCGCGCTCGGTGCGCTCGCGCCGGTCGAGCGCATGGTGCTGGTGCTCGCCTACGGCGCGGACGTCACGCACGAGGAGATCGCAGGGATCCTCGAGCTGCCGCTCGGCACGGTCAAGACGCACATCCTGCGGAGCAAGGAGCGCCTGCGACGGGCGCTCGGGGCGTGGGATCCCACGCGCCCGGCGGAGGGCTCGCCATGAGAGATCTCGACGATACGCTGCGCGCCACGCTCGGCGGTGACGAGCCCGCGGCCGACGACGGCTTCGCGGTCGAGGTCCTGTCGCAGCTGCCGAGGCCCCGGCGCCGCGGGCTGCCGGGGCTCGTCACCGTGGTCGCCCTCGGCCTCGGGGGCCTGCTGTGCCTGCTCGCGGTCTCGTGGGGAGGCTCGCTCGCGAGCGGCTTCGCGCGGCTCGGCATCGGGGGGCTCGGGGGCCTCGTGATGCTGGTGGGCCTGGCCTGGGCTGCGGTCGCGGCCGCGCTCGGTGACGACGAGTGACGATCCGTCAGGCGATGGGCCCGGGCTCGCTCACGTCCCGTACACCTTCGCGGGCGCGGGCGCCTCGGCGAGCAGCCGGCGCACCACCGGGCCGAGGTCGGCGGCCTCCCAGCGGGCGCCGCGATCGACCTCGGGGCCGCCGTGCCAGCCGTCGGCGAGGCGGACCACGCCGCCTTGCGCCTCGAACACGCGCCCCGTGACGTCGCGCGCGTCCGCGCTCGCGAGCCACGCCACGAGGGGCGCCACGTTCTCCGGCGCCATCGCGTCGAAGCCGCCCTCGGGGCGCTTCATCATGTCGGCGAAGACCTCCTCGGTCATGCGCGTGCGCGCCGCGGGCGCGATGGCGTTGGCCGTGACGCCGTAGCGACCGAGCTCGGCCGCCTGCACCAGCGTCAGGGCCGCGATGCCGGCCTTGGCCGCCGAGTACGCGGCCTGGCCGACGCTGCCCGAAAGACCCGCCCCCGAGGTTGTGTTGACGATGCGCGCGTCCACGGCCTCACCGGCCTTGCTGCGGTCGCGCCAGTACGCCGCGGCGTGGCGCGCCGGGCAGTAGTGGCCGCGCAGGTGCACGCGCAGGACGGCGTCCCACTCGTCGACGGTCGACGAGACGAACATGCGGTCGCGGACGAAGCCCGCGTTGTTGACGAGCACGTCGAGCCGCCCGAAGCGCTCGAGCGCGAGCGCGATCATCCGCCCCGCGCCGTCCCAGTCCGCCACGTCCTCGCGGCACCAGGCGGCCTGCCCGCCCGCGGCCTCGATCTCGCGCACCACGCTCGCCGCGGGGTCGTCCTCGCCCTCGGGCTTGCGACCGTCGCGCGTGGTCCCGAGATCGCTCACCACGACGCGCGCGCCGTGCCGGGCCAGCTCGAGCGCGTGGGCCCGCCCGAGCCCACGGCCCGCGCCCGTCACGATCGCGACCCTCGCTTCACACAGGCGCGTCATCGGGAGAACTTCGCCTCGCGGCCCTCGACGAACGCCGCGCGCGCCTCGTCGCCCACCCCGAGCAGGTTCAGCTCGAACGTGAAGCCCTGCTCGAAGCGATAGCTCTTCTTGACGTCCACCGGGTCGATGCCGTTGAGCGACTGCTTGGCCGCGCGGATGGCCGCGGGGCTCTTCTCGCAGATGCGCCGTGCCACCGCGAATGCCGCCTCGCGCAGCTCCGCGCGCGGCACCACGCGCAGGACCGAGCCGTGGCGCTCGAGCTCGGCGGCGTTCGCGCGCTCGCCCGTGTAGACCATGTGACGCATGCGGTGCTGGGGCACCAGGCGCGCGAGGTGCGTCGCGGCCCCGAGCGCGCCGCGGTCCACCTCGGGCAGGCCGAAGCTCGCGTCGTCCGACGCCACGATCACGTCGGCGTTGCCCACCAGGCCAATGCCACCGCCGAGGCAGAAGCCGTGCACGGCGGCGATGACCGGCACCGCGCACTCATAGACCGCCGCGAACGCCGCGTAGCAGCCACGGTTCGCGCCCACGAGCGCCTCGTGGCCCCCGCTCCGGTCATGCTCCGCCTGCATCTCCTTGATGTCGACGCCGGCGCAGAAGCCGCGGCCTTCGGCGCGCAGCACGAGCGCACGCACGGCGGGGTCGTCGCCGAGCGTGCGGACGAGGTCCGCGAGGGCGTGCCAGCCCGCCACGTCGAGCGCATTGACCGGCGGCCGGTCGATCACGACCTCCGCGACGTGCTCCTCCACTCGGCTGCTGATGCTCATGGCTCTCCTCGAAAGCGGCCCGGCGCGCGGCGCCGCGAAGAAAAATGCTTCAACTCCGCCGCGCCCGTGGGCAGAATAGAACATGTTTCATTTTCGCCGTCCAGCATGATGGGCAGCTTCGAGGGCCGGGTGGTCGTGGTCACGGGCGGCACGCGCGGCATCGGCCGCGTGATCGCCGAGCGCTTCCTGGCCGAGGGCGCCGAGGTCCTGGTCTGCGCGCGCAGGCCCTGCGAGGCGCTGCCCGCGGCGGCCGGGCGGGTGGCGCGCTTCGTGGCGGCGGACGTGCGCGAGATCGAGCAGATCGACCGCGTCATCGCGCAGGCGAGCGCGCTCGGACGGCTGGACGTGCTCGTCAACAACGCCGGGGGCAGCCCGCCGGCCGACGCGGCCACGGCCTCGCCCCGCTTCTCGACGTCGATCGTGGCGCTGAACCTGCTCGCGCCGCTGCACTTTTCGCAGCGCGCCAACCAGGTCATGCAAGCGCAGCCCGAGGGCGGCGCGATCGTCAACATCGCGAGCGTGAGTGGCCTGCGGCCCTCGCCGGGGACGGCCGCGTACGGCGCAGCCAAGGCGGGGCTCATCCACCTGACGCAGTCGCTCGCGATCGAGTGGGCGCCGCGCGTTCGCGTAAACTCCATCAGCGCCGGCATGATCCTCACCGACGAGTCGCGCCCGCACTTCGGCGATGATGCCAGCGTCGCGCGCGTCGCGGCGACGGTGCCGCTCGGGCGCCTGGGCGATCCCGACGACGTCGCCGAGGCCTGCCTCTTCCTCGCCTCGGCGCGGGCGCGCTACGTGAGCGGCGCCAACCTGGTCGTCGCCGGCGGCGGCGAGCGCCCGGCGTTCCTCGGCGCCGTCAAGGGCGAGGCGTGAAGGCGGCGCCGCGCCTCGAGCTCCTGGCGTTGCCTGGCGTCCCGCGCGTCGCGCCGGGGGACGACCTCGCCGCGCTGATCCTCGCCGCCCTCGCCCGCGCGGACCTCCGCCTGTCTACGGGCGACGTGGTGGTCGTGACCTCGAAGCTGATCTCGCGCGCCGAGGGGCGTTTTTTCGATCTCTCGGCGGTGGCTCCGAGCGAAGAGGCGTGCGCCCTGGCGGCCGAGACCGGTCACGACCCCCGCCTGGCGACGCTCATCCTTGGCGAGTCGAGCGCGATCTCCCGGCAGGCGCCGGGCGTGCTCGTGGTGCGGCACCGGCTGGGTTTCGTCGTGGCGAACGCGGGCATCGACGCGTCGAACGCGGCGCCGCCGAGAGCGCCGCCGGGCTCGGGGCCGTGGGTGCTCCTCCTGCCGCGCGATCCCGACGGCGCCGCGCGCGCGCTGCGACGGCGACTCGGCGAGGAAAGCGGCGTGGCCCTCGGCGTCGTCGTCACCGACTCGTTCGGACGCCCGTTTCGCCTGGGTACGGTGGGCACCGCGATCGGCGTGTCGGGGCTGCCCGCCCTGTGCGATCTGCGCGGTGCGCGCGACCTCGACGGGCGGCCGCTCGAGCGCACCATCACCGGGCTCGCCGATCAGGTGGCGGCCGCCGCGGACCTCGTCGCCGGCCAGGCGGCCGAGGGGCGCGGGGTCGTGCTTTTGCGCGGCCTGTCGTTCGCCGCGGTCGACTCGCGAGCGAGCGAGCTGTGTCGGCCCGCCGCCGGAGACCTCTACGCATGACGCGCGTCACCGTGCTCTCGGGCGGCGTCGGCGGGGCGCGCTTCGCGGACGGGGTCGTCCGCGCCCTCGATGCGGACGCGGTGACGGTCGTCGTCAACACCGGCGACGACCTCGAGCACCTCGGGCTCCAGGTGTGCCCCGATCTCGACACCGTCATGTACACGCTGGCCGACCTGGGTGACGCCGAGCGCGGCTGGGGACTTTTCGGCGAGACCTGGCAGGCGATGGAGGCCGTGCGTCGCTTCGGCGGGCCGACCTGGTTCAACCTCGGCGATCGCGACCTCGGCACGCACCTCGTGCGTACCGCGGCCCTCCGGCGCGGCGAGCCGCTGTCCGCGATCACCGCGCGGCTGTGCGGCGCGCTCGGCCTTCGCGCGCGCATCCTGCCCATGACCGACGGCGCCTGCCGGACCCTGATCGACACGCGCGAGCACGGCACGCTCGCCTTCCAGGACTGGCTCGTGCGCGAGCACGCGCCGGCGGTCACGCGCGTGCGCTTCGAGGGCTCGCCACCGCCCGCGCCGGGGGTCCTCGAGGCGATCGCCCAGGCGGACTTCGTGCTCCTCGGGCCGTCGAACCCGTACGTGTCGGTGGACCCGATCCTGTCGATCCCCGGCGTGCGCGAGGTGCTCGCCGAAAAGACCGTGGTGGCCCTGTCCCCCATCGTGGGTGGCCGCGCCGTCAAGGGCCCGCTGGCGGAGATGATCCCCGCGCTCGCCCGGCGCGCCGCTTCCGCCGGCGCCATAGCGGCGCATTATTCCGCCTTGAGTGGGTGCGGCCCGGACCGGGGCCTGCTCGCGGGCCTGGTGGTCGAGCGCGGCGACGAGGAGGCGGTCCTCGGACCTGCCGTGCTGGCCACGAGCACGGTGATGCGGGATCGCGACGACCGCCTGCGCCTTTCGCGCGAGGTGCTCACGTTCGCGGCCGACCTCGCGCGGCGCGGAAGGGGGCACGCGTGAGGCTCCGGCGCGCGTGGGCGGTGGTCCCGTCCAAGGCGTTCTCGCGCGGCAAGTCGCGCCTGGCGTCGATCCTGCCGCCCGGCTCGCGGGCCAGCCTTTCGCGCGCGCTGCTCGGCCACGTGCTCGGCGTGCTCGGCCGCTGCCCGCTCGACGGCGTCCTCGTGCTGGCCGACGGCGCCGAGGTGGCCGCGCTGGCGAACCGGCACGGCGCGGTGGCCCTGCGCGATCCCGGCCCCGAACCCCTTGGCGCGCTGGTCGACGCCGGCCTGGCTGCCGTGGCGGCCCGCGGCGCCTCCTCTGCCCTGGTGCTCATGAGCGACTTGCCGCGCCTCGTGCCGCACGACGTGCTCGAGCTCCTCGACCTGGTCGATCGCTGCGACGTCGCCGTGGCCCCTGACCGGCACGGAGCGGGCACCGGCGCGCTCGCCCTGTGTCCTCCCGCGGGGCTGCGCACCTGCTTTGGCCACGGGGACAGCTTCCGCCGCCACCTCCTGGCCGCCCAGCGCGCGGGCCTGCGCAGCGCCGTCTACTGCAGCCCCGGCGTGGCCTTCGACGTCGACTCCCCGGAGGATCACGAGCTCGAGGCCGCCGCCGGCTCGAAAGCGGTCGCGCTCGCTTGATCTCGGCTACGATTGGATCATGGCGCACTGGGAGCACCGCAATGAGCCCCGCTGGAAGTCGTTCAAGTTCAACCAGCCCTACGCCAAGGGGCTCGCGCGTCTGCGCGAGGACGTCCTCGCCAAGACGGACTTCGACCCGGCCACCCTCTGGCAATGGGGAACCATGCAGGCGATGGCGCTCATCGAGGTGCTCGGCCGCTGTGAGGCGGAGCTCGGCGAGGCCGGCCAGAGGCTGGTCTACGAGTCGCTGCGCAAGGTCGGCCAGGACATCGGCCGCCAGATCCTCGACGGCGCGAGCTGGCCGGACGACCTCACCGAGGCGGAGTTCGTGTCGTTCTACGCGACGGTCATCAATCGCATCGCATACGCCTCATTGGAGGAACCGAAGATCGACGCCGACGATCGCGTCAGCTTCGACATCGTGTGGTGCCCGCACCAGGACCATTACGGTGCCTTCGATTGCCGCGTGCAGCGCTACTTCGTGCAGGGGATGATCGAGGCGGCCCGCGAGGTCGGCGGCGGCTTCGGCTTCGAGGTGCGCTTCGACACGACCATCCCCTCGGGGGCTCCGACCTGCCACTTCTCGCTGTGGAAGCCCGAGGGCGCCAAGGCCGCGAAGTGGGCCGCGGACACGGCGCTCATCGATCAGAAGGCGCTCGCGCGCGCGAAGCGATCGCGTGGCGCGCCCTGACGGAGCCAGCTAGCGCCGCCGCCGCCAGATCTCGAGCGGGCCCTTGGCGAACACCCGCTCGTAGCGCGCCCCAAGGACGCGCTCGAGCTCGGGCGGCGCCACCCAGGTCAGGACGTGGTCGAAGCGCGGCGCGGCCTGATCGAGGAACACGCGCCAGCGCTCGCGCCACGCCGCCTCGCAATCCGCCGGCGCGACCCCGACGGCGCGCAGCTGCGCGCACACGACCTCGGGGCTGCGCGCCAAGCGCGCGAAGTTGTCGAGCGCGGGCGGCACCAGCTGCGCGGGCGGGAACTGCTTCCACAGGAGCGGGTAGCTGCGCTCGACCGCGAACACGAGCGGCACGTGCGCCGAGCGCTCCATCGTGTAAAAGCCCCACAGGTGGTGCGCGCTCGCGGTGAACTCGCTCGTGACCCGCGACTCGAACGACAAGGGCAAGAGGCTCGCCCCCTCGGGGACCGCCGCCATCCCCGCCGTGTACGCCGCGCGATCGCGATCGAGCCGGAGGTAGTCGACGCCCAGCGCGACGGTGTAGACGCCCGCGGCCACCACCAGGCTGCGCCCGAGCCCCCGCGGCAGGCGGGCCGGCGCGCGCACAAGGAGCGCGAACCAGATGAACGGGATGAGCCGGGTGTTGAGGTACCACCAGTTGCTCGCGCCGCCCGGCAAGAGGACATAGCCCAGCATCACGAGCACCGTGGCGACCGGCGAGAAGAACGGGGGCGCCTCCCGGCGATTGCGAAACGCCAGGACCGGCAGCGAGAGCGCGGGCAGC
The DNA here is from genome assembly GCA_023248855.1 of Myxococcales bacterium. Taxonomy (GTDB): domain Bacteria; phylum Myxococcota_A; class Polyangia; order JAHFDS01; family JAHFDS01; genus JAHFDS01. The sequence continues at coordinate 13,037 of JAHFDS010000070.1, read as the reverse complement.
AGCGTGGGTGCGGCGGACAGCCAGGTGAAGCCGGGCAGGCAGTTCTCCCAGACGTTGGCCACCAGCCGATGAAGCGGCGAAAACGAGATCACGTCGCCCGCGCTCGGTGAGCCCTCGATCTTGACCACGTGGGCCAGCGCCGAGCCCACGGTGAGAAGGCCCGTCGGCGCGAGCGGCGCGCACAGCAGGAACGCGGCGCGCAGGCGCTTTCTCGTGTCCTTCTCGCGCAGGGCCTCGCAAAGGCACAGGCAGCCCGCGACGATGATCGGAAAGACGTGCACGAACCACGTGCCGAGCGCGATCGCCGCCGCGAGCGCGCCCCTCGCCAGCGTGGGCCGACGGCGCTGCCGGTCGAGGACGACGAGCAGCAGCAGCACGAGCGGCAGCGAAAGGGCGTAGTTCAGCATGCCCATCGAGACGAACCAGCTGTGCACGAGCGGCCAGGCGAACAGCGAGGCGCTGCGCGCGCGGTCGGGCCCCGCGAACGCCGCGACGAAGCGCGGCAGGACCAGCGCCCACACCCCCGCGGACAGGCCCAGGAAGGCCTTGACCGCCACGACGAGGCCGACGTGGGGCGCGAGCAGATACGACCACGCGAAGAGCGCGGTGTTGGTCTTGAAGAAGCCGCTCCCGACCAGCTCGGGAAAGCGGTCCGGGTGCAAGAGGATGTGCACCGTCGCGAGGTGGTTCGGCAGGTCCTGCAGGGGCGGGACCACGGGCAGAAGGAGCGGCCATGCGCCGAGCACGAACAGGAGCAGCGAGGTCGTGCGCAGCTCGCGCGGCGTCATGGCGCTTTCGGGGCGGGCGCGCGGAAGGTCCAGATCCGGTTCAGCACGAGGCCGAGCACGAAGGTCGTCCCGGTGGCCAGCAGGATGCCGGCCCAGCGCGGCGCGCCGACGGGCACGGTGACGAGCTGGAACACGCCTGCGTTGGCGGCGAGACAGCCCAGCGAGACGACGAGGAAGCGTGCGGCGGCGTGGTGCACCCGACCGCCGCGGGCCGTCATGCGCTCGGCCTCCGCGCGAAACGTGAAGCGCGAGTTCAGCAGGAAGCTGCAGGCGACGCCACACGCGAAGGACAGCGCCTTGATGCGCCAGGCCGGGACCGCCGGCAGGGCGCGGGTCCCCGCCCAGAAGACCGCCCAATCGAGGAGCGTGTTGACCACGCCGACCAGGCCGAAGCGAACCGCCTGAGGCAGCCCGCCGAGCCGCAGTCTCGGCGCGCTCTCCCCGGGGTGCATGCCGCCTACCATGCACCGGCGGGCCGCCGCCCGGCAACGCGTAGTTGCTTGCAGGCCGCTCGCAAAGGCTAGCTCTGGGGTCTGGTTCGGGCGAGCAGGTAGGGATCCGGCCAGGGCAGCGGCGCTCCCTGCGCGATCGCCGCATGGCGCGTGAAGTACGGATCGGCGAGGTGCTCGCGCGCCACCGCGACCAGGTCCGCCCGCGCGGACGCGATGACGCTGTTGGCGTCGTCGGCGCTCATGATGCCGCCCACGGCCATCACCGGCACCTTGGCCTCGTGGCGGATGCGATCGGCCAGCGCCACGTGGAACAAGCGCGAGCGGTCCGGCCTCGTGTTCGGCACGGTGCCGCCGCCCGAGACGTCGATGAGATCGGCCCCGGCGTCCACCAGCGCGCGCGCGATCTGCACCGCCTCCACGGGCGTCGTGCCGCCCTTTTCCCACTCCGTCGCGCTGATCCGCACGAACAGCGGCCGCGCGCCCCAGGCCTCACGTACGGCGCGCACGACCTCGAGCGGAAAGCGCAGCCGACCCTCGAGCGATCCGCCGTACTCGTCGTCGCGCCGGTTCGAAAGGGGCGACAGGAAGCTCGACAGCAGGTACCCGTGCGCGGCGTGCAGCTCGAGAACGTCGAAGGCTGCCTCCGCCGCGAGGTGGGCCCCGCGCACGAACGCGTCGCGAATCCTCACGAGGCCCGCGTAGTCGAGCGCGCGCGGGGTCGGGCTGCCCGCGTCCCACGGGATCGGCGACGGGCCGACCACGTCCCAGCCCGGGATGCGCGCGCCGCCCTTCCACGGCACCTGCCGGCCCGCCTTGCGCCCCGCGTGCGCGAGCTGCACGCCGATCCGCGCGTCGCTGCTGTCGTGCACGAAGTCGGTGATGCGACGGTAGGCGGCCGCGTGCTCGGGCGCCCACAGACCCGCGCAGCCGGGCGTGATGCGGCCCTCGGGCGTGACGTCCGTCATCTCCGCGAGGACGAGCCCCGCGCCGCCGATGGCGCGGCTGCCGAGGTGCACGAGGTGCCAGTCGCTCACCAGGCCATTGGTCGCGCGGTACTGGCACATCGGAGAGACGACGACGCGGTTCGGAAGGTGCATGCCGCGCACGGAAAAGGGCGTCAGCATCGGCGGCGGCACGGGGGCGTCGGCGGGCGCGTCCGCCAGGAGCGCGCCGCTCGCGATCGCGCAGGTGCGATCGACCGCCGCCACGATGTCGGGGTCGCGCAGGCGCAGGTTCGCGTGGCTGACGCGTAGCGACCGCGACAAGAGGCTCATCGCGAACGTCATCGCGTCGAGGTCGCGGTAGCGCTCGGTGCCCTCGAACCACTCGAGGCTCACCTGCGCGGCGCGCTGCAGCCGCTCGACGCCTGGTCTACGCTCGGCCTCGTACGTCGCGAGGGCGCTCGGCACGTCCCTTTCGCGCTCCACCGCCTCGTGCAGCGCGATCGCGTCCTCGAGCGCCAGCTTGGTGCCCGAGCCGATCGAGAAGTGCGCGGTGTGCACCGCGTCGCCGAGCAGGACCACGTTGCCGCTCGACCAGCGCGCGTTTCTGACGTTCGGGAACTGCCGCCACACGGAGCGGTTCTTCTGCAGGCGGTGGCCCGCGAGCTCCTTTCGGAACACCTCCTCGCAGTACGCGAGGGTCTGGTCCTCGTCGGCCGTATCCATGCCCGAGCGGCGCCAGGTGTCCTCGGTGCACTCGACGATGAAGGTCGAGCGGCCGGGCGCGTAGCGGTACGCGTGCACGCGGAACAGGCCGTGGGGCGTCTCGCTGAAGTAGAACGTGAAGGCCTCGAACGGAAACGTCGTGCCGAGCCACACGAAGCGGTTCGGCCGCAGGTCGATCTCGGGAACGAGCTCGGCCTCGAAGGCCTTGCGAACGCCGCTCCACACACCGTCGGCGCCGAGCACCAGATCAGCCCTGGCGGACTCGGCCCGCGGATCCGTGATCTCGCTCTCGAAGCGCACCTCCACGCCGAGCGCCTGCGCGCGCCGCGTGAGGATCTCGAGCAGGCGCCGCCGCTCGAGCCCTGCGAAGCCATGACCCCGCGAGCGCACGACGCTGCCCTTCCAGTGGATGTCGATGTCGTCCCAGTGCGAAAAGCTCGCGACGATCTCCGCGTGGGACTCCGGGTCCGCCGCCGCGAGGTTGTCCATCGTGCGGTCGGAGAACACGACCCCGAAGCCGAAGGTGTCCCCGGGCCGGTTGCGCTCGTGCACGACGATGTCGCGCCGCGGGTCGGCGCGCTTGGCCAGGATGGCGTAGTAGAGGCCCGCGGGCCCGCCTCCGATGGACACGATGCGCATCGCGCAGCGGGATAACGCGCCCGACCGCAGCGATCAATGACCATCCCGTTGACGCGCCGCGGCGGCGGGCTCGCGGCGGGCCGCACGAATTGCGTCCGCTCAGCCGTGCGCGGCCGAGCGCCAATGCCAATCACTTGGGGCAACGTAAACGCTGACGCTGACGCTGACCAAAGACCATGCTGGTCCCTGGTGCGATGCCCTGCTCAACTCCATGACACCTCTGGGATCCCATCGCCGTGGGGCTGGACGGGATGACCACCGCTGCCCGTCAGCGTCGGAGCGCCGGCGTCAGCGTCCCCGTTGACTGACCGCATTGGGTCGAGCGCCGGCTCACCTTGGGCTGCCGCCCCCGGCCAGCATGAGCTCGTGGCGCTCTCGCAGCCCTTCCAGCTGCGCGATCGCATCGCCGGTCGCTCCGCGCGCCAGCGCATCGGTGACCTGGACGAGCAAGCGGATCTCCTCCTCGCTCCGCTTGCGGAGGTGGTCGTGCATCTGCTCGAACACGTGATAGAAGTCCTGCAGCTGATCGCCCTGACGCAGCGGATAGATCGGCCCGAGGTTGCCGTCGCGCACCTTCTCGCAGTAGCGCGACAGCTTGTAGATCGGCCCCGCGACCTTGTGCGTGATGATGATCCCGTAGCCGGTCATGAACACGATGATGAGGATGCCGAACACCGACAGCTCGACCAGCAGCAGCCGATCGTTGCCGGCGAACTGCTTGACAAGGTCCTGCGCCAGCGTGTCGGTCGGATCCATCGCACGCAGGTTCACGACACGAGAGGCCTCGCGCGCGCCCGCGTAGATGAAGTAGCCGAGGCTCGCCACGAGCCCCGCGCAGATGACGACCATCATGGCCGTGTACCGGAGCTGGATCGGATCGAGCAGGAAGTTCCGGATCCGCCGCTTGACCGGCACGCGCGGTGGTGGCGTCGTGTGTCGGTCGGTCGCCGAGGCCCCGCTCATGTTCTCACCTGGACCTTTCCGGCGAGATCGTCTCGCCGAAAACCAAGGGCGTCAAAATATCCATCAATCCGCATATATCGCCTTGACCCGCTCATCCCTGGGACTTGAGGAACGTCTGGATGTTCTCGCGCACGCTCTGCGACGCGGCCTCGAGGCAGTCCTTCTTGCCCGCCTCCTCGTTGCCGCTCCCCTGCACCGTGGCACCGCCGTCGGCCCACAGGATGATCGCCTTGGATGGCCACGACGCGAGGAGCACCTTGACGTCGCACGAGACCTCACCGCCGGAGATGGTGAGGCGCACGATGTTGCCGTCCACCCAGTAGGCGGTCCGCCCCTTGTCTCCGCCGGCCTCGAGGGTCACCCCGGGCGTCTTGCCGAGCTCGCGCAAGAGGGCCGCCCGGAACATCTCGACGGCACCCTTGTCGACCTTCTTGGAGCCGCGCGCAAGCGGCCCCACCGCCAGGAAGAACCGCGCCGCCCCGCCGCCGGCCGCCGCACGCGTCGCGCCGCTGGTCGCCTTGAGCTTTCTGAGCGCGGCCTCCGCCTCGCGCTTGACGAACTCGCTCTCGTCCGCCTCCGCCGCGACCCGCAAGGACGCCACCGCGCTCGCGTCACCGAGGACCCCGAGCGACTGCGCAGCCACCGCGCGCACGGTGGGGTTTTCGTCCTTGAGCGCCTGCACGAGCGGTCGCAGGGCGCGCTTGTCCTTGAGCTTGCCCAGGACCAGCGCCGCCTGCACGCGCACCTTGTAGCTCTCGTCGCTACGGAGCGCCGTCACGAGCTCGTCCACCTTGTCGGCCAGGGCCGCACCGGGCGACAGCAGGATCAAGAGCGTGAGCCCGGCGACCCAGGCGCGACGGGCAGCGGTCATGGAACCGAGCCGCGGGCGAACGCCCAAGCCGAAGGTCCCATCGGACCTCCGATCGTATCACTGGCCGGGGTCGGCGAGATAGGCTCGCGCGAGCGCGACGTAGTGGTCGGCGGACTCGACCAGCGACGCCCGCTCCTCGTCGGTGAGCGGGCGCTTGACGCGCGCCGGCGCACCCACGGCGAGCACGCCGGGTGGGATCTTGGTCCCCGGCGTCACGAGGGCCCCCGCGCCGACGATCGAGCCGTCGCCGATCTCGGCCCGGTCGAGCACGGTCGAGCCCATCCCGACGACGCAGAGGTCTCCGACCGTGCAGCCGTGCAGGATCACCGAGTGCCCGACGGTCGAGCGGCTTCCCACGCGGGTCGCGTGCTTGCCGCCGGTCACGTGGATCACGGTGTTGTCCTGGATGCTGGTCTCTTCCCCCACGCGGATCGAGAACACGTCGCCGCGCAGCACCGCGCCGTACCAGATGCTCGAGCGCACCCCGATCACGACGTCGCCGATGATCGCGGCCGTCTCGGCGACGAAGCAGCCCGCGCCCACCTCGGGGCGGAGGTCCCGAAACCGACGGATCATCGAAGCTCCCTCCTTCTCGCGCACACGGCGCGGTAGGCCAGCACCCCGAGCGCGGCGCCGATCGCGTCGGCGATCACGTCGCGCACGTCCGCGGATCGCCCCGGCGTGAACAGCTGGTGGATCTCGTCGCTGACGCCGAACAGGGCCGCCAGCACCCAGGCGATCCCCGCGAGCCTTGCGCGCGTCGCGGCGGGATCGAGCGCGCGAAGATAGGCCGCGCCCAGCGTGCCGTACTCGATCGCGTGCAGCGCCTTGTCCCACCCGAACACCCAGCCGAGCTTGTGGCCCGGGATCGACGAGAGCACGAAGATGGTGAGGGAGAGCAGGGCCGCGGGCCCGTAGCGGAGAGCCTTCACGACGCCGAGATCGCCGCCGCTACATCTTCCACTTCGGGAACTCATCGTCGGCGAGATCCTCGAGCTGCAGGGGGTGCAGCCCCTCCGCCGTCAGGTGGCAGCCGGCGCCGGCGACGGTCGGGCACGGCCCGTCCTCTTGCTCGGCCACCCACGCGAACGGCCCGAGCTTCGCGAGGTCGATGCAGCGCGCTCGCTCGATGACCTTCTTGGCCACCAGGATCGGCGCCCCGGTTCGGAGGGCGAGCGCGATCGCGTCGGACGGCCGCGCGTCCACCGAGAACCGCTTGGTCTTGCCCGCGCACTCGGTGCGCAGGTGGATCTGCGCGAAGAACGTGTCCTCGTGGACGTCGGTCACCTCGACGCGGTCCACGTGCGCCCCGACCTTGCCGAGGATGTCGCGGATGAGGTCGTGCGTCATCGGCCGCGCGAGGTGGATCTGCTCGAGCTCGGTGACGATGGCGCTCGCCTCGATGAGGCCGACCCAGATGGGCAGCGCGTGCTGCCCGGTGTCGTCCTTGAGCAGCAGGATCGGCATGTTGGTGAAGGGATCCATGCTCAGGGCCGACACCTTCATCTCGATCATCGCCAGTCTCCCTCACCACTTCGCTTGCGCCGCGAGGAAAAGCCGGCGAATCGAGAGCTCTGTCGCACGCGGATCAAAGGTACGGGCCAGTTGCCGAGTGGTCAAGTTGCCCACCTCGGGAACCCCTACAGCACGAGGCCATCGATCACCTCCACCAGCGACGCCAGGTTGGTCACCACCTCGACGCGATCGCACAGGGGGGCATAGTCCATCATGGCACTGTCGCCGAACCCCCACAGGGACGCCGGCTCGGGGTTGAGCCACAGGAGGCGCTTGGCGCGGGCGCGCACCGCGGCCAGCGCGGCGGCGTTGGTGGGGCGGTAGTTGTTGCGGCCGTCGCCGATCACGAGGACGGTGGTCCGGGGCGTGACCGCGTCGAGGTAGCGGTCGCGGAACTGGCCGAACGCCCGGCCGAAGTCGGAGTTCGCGTAGACCGAGATGACCGCGCCCGCGTAGGCGCTGTCCACGGCGACGTCGAGGTCGGCGCGCGCGAACAGGTCGGTCGTCTCGCCGAGGTCGGCCACGAAGACGAAGCTGCGCACGCGCTGGAACAGGTCCTGGAGCGTGTGCGTGAGCTGCAGCATGAAGCGCGACACGTGCCGCACGCTGTCGGAGATGTCGCACAAGACGACGAGGCGCGGCCGCTCGGGGCGCCGCCGCCTTCGCTTGATCTCGAACGGCACGCCGCCGGTCGCGAGCGATCGCCGCAACGTCCGCGCCGCGTCGAGCCGGCCGCGCCGCCGCACCGCGCGCCGCAGCGAGGCCTGGGCCCGCAGCTTCTTGGCCAGGCGCACCACCTCGGCCCGCAGGTGCCAGAGCTCGTCCGGGCTCATGCGCGAAAACGGCTTGTCGAGCAGGGTCTCGTGCCGCATGCGCGCCGCGAAGTCGCGTTGCCTCCGCTCGAACTCGGCGGCCACGTGATCGCGCACCGCGTGGCGCAGGGCCGCGAGCTGCGCGCCGAGCACGCGCGCGAGCGTCTGCCCCGCCGCCGTCCCGACCTCCTCGCCGATGCGCCGCGCGAGCGCCTCGAGGGCGGCCTCTGCCTCGGACGCGCCCATCGCCTCCAGCATGCGGTGCCAGAAGTAGCCGGTCTGCAGGGGATTGACCATGCGCCCGAGATCGACCTGCGCTCCGGCGAGACGCAAGAGGGGCTCGAGCGAGCCGCGCCCCATGCCGGTGGCGAGCCGCGCCAGGGGCTCGAGCCGGGCCGCGGCCTGCGCGACACGCTCGAGCATGCGCCCCAGGGTCTCGCCATCGACGCCCGCCGTCGCGAGGGCGCTTCCGAGCGCGCTCGCCGCCGCCATCGTGCGCGCGTCGGCCGGCCGGAAGAAGTAGAGGTCGAACAGCTCGTCGAAGGGCACGCGGTCGTCGGCTCGCTTGGCCAGCGTCGTCGCGAGCGCCTCGCGCGCCAGCTCCGGATCGGCGAGCCCGACGGCCTCGAGGGCGCGGGCCGCGTCGAGCACCTCCGAGGTCGAGACGCGTACGCCGTTTCTGCGCAAGAGGCCCGAGAAATCGAGCAGTGGCTCGATCACTTGCCGTCGACCAGCCGCTCCACCGCGGCGTCGTCGATCATGCCGGTCCAGACCTCGCGCACCACGCCGTCACGCCCGACCAGCACGTAGGTCGGCAAGGCATAGATGCCGTAGCGCTTGGCTGCCTGGTCCTTCCGGTCCGCTGCCACGGTGTAGGTCAGCCGCTGATCGGTCGCGAAGCGCCTGGCGGCGTCCCAGTCGTCGCCGGTGACTCCGAGCACGCGCAGCCCCCGCGTGCCGAGGCGCGCCTGCAGCGCCGACAGGTGCGGCAGCGAGGCCACGCACGGGCCGCACCAGGTGGCCCAGAAGTCGAGCAGGACCACCTGACCGCGCAGCTTGGTCAGGCTCGCCTCGTGGGGGCCCGCGTGATCGACGAGCTCGACCGCCGGTGCGGCCTTGCCGACCAGGCGACGCCGCAGCAGGGTGCTGCTGTCGGGGCGCTCCTCGCTCGTGACGGCGAGCTTGATCTCCTTGCCCGCTCGCCGCAGCACGAGCGCGTGCGTGGAGCCGGGTGGACGCGCTGCGACGGCCGCGATGAACGCGTCGGGCGTCGGCACCTGCTTGCCATCGATCGAGACGATCCGATCCGCGGCGAGCACCCCGGCGCGCTGGGCCGGACCGTCGAGGACGTCGCTGATGCGTACGCCGCCCCCCTGCTCGGCCTCGAGCCCCACCCCGATCCAAGGCCGGGCCAGCAAGAACGCGAGGAAAAGCCACATCTGCAGAGCATAAACGGGCCACGGGCCACGGGCTACGGCCATGCGCCGTCGTGGTATGCTGCTTCCCGGGATGGGCGATCGGTGGCGGACCGACGACTTGGCCGGGGAGCTGGCGTCTGGGGGGCTCGACATCAACGACGCCACGGTAGCCCGCCTCGTCCAGTTCCTGGATCAGGCGGCGGCCAGCGGCTACGAGCCCGACGCCGCCAGTGAGTTCGAGACCAGCGTCACCCTGCCGGGCGCGATGCCCGCGACGATCGCGCAGCGCTACGAGATCGAGGCGCGGATCGCCGAGGGCGGCATGGGATGCGTCTACCGCGTCCGCCACCTGCGGCTCGGCAAGACGTTCGCGCTCAAGCTGATCCGCGAGGGCCTGACCTCCGACCTCAAGACGAAAGAGCGATTTTTCCGCGAGGCGCGGCTCGCGAGCGGGCTCAGTCACCCCAACGTCGTGTCGGTGGTCGACTTCGGCGAGGACGCTCGCTACGGGGCCTTCATGGTGATGGAGCTCGTGGAGGGCGAGCAGCTCTTCCAGTTCGTGCGGCAGCAGGGCCGGCTCACCCTCAAGCCCGCGCTCGACATCATGCTGCAGGTCTCCGAGGCCGTGCGTTACATGCACGAACGAGGGATCGTGCACGGCGATCTCAAGAGCGAGAACCTCCTCGTCTTCACCGAGACCACGGATCTCGGTCGCCGGCGACACCAGGTGCGGCTGCTCGACTTCGGCCTGGCGCGATCGGCCCAGGCCCAGGCGTCGATGCCGATCACGGGAACGCCGCTCTACATGGCGCCGGAGCGCATCAGCGGCGCGCCCATGCAACCCACCAACGACATCTACTCCCTCGGTATCCTGTTCTTCGAGCTGCTGGTCGGCCAGCCCCCGTTCGTCGGGGCCATCCAGGAGGTGCTGGCGGGCCACCTGCACCAGTCCGTCCCCGCGCTGGCCACCGTGCTCGGCGAGCCGGTGGACGATCGGGTGGAGCAGCTCATCCAGCGTGCGGTCAAGAAGCAGCCCGAGCTGCGTCACAAGAACGTCGAGGACTTCATCGGCGAATTGCGCGGGGTGGCCGACATGATGGGCTTCGGGAGGCGCCGCCCACGGGAAAAACAGAACCTGATCGAGCTCCGTGAGGCGCTCGTCCAGCAGCACTACGACCTCAACGCGCTGCCGATGGCCACGCTGGATCACGAGGGCACGATCCTCGCGCACAACCCCGCCTTCGCGGCCTTCGTCGGCGCGCCGGGCCAGGACCTCATGGCCGCGCTCCTGGGCAACGTGGGCACAAACGAGCTGGTCCGCGCCTGCCCCACCCTGCTCGCCGACATCCGCACGGTCTACATCGAGAGCCGGAGCGTGGTCCGCGGAGTCCGCTTCGAGGGCGAAGGCAAGGGCACCGCGTCGGTGCTGCTGTGGCTGACGCCGGGCCTGAACGGTTCCGGTCTGGTCAACTGCACGATCCACCTGGCGGGCCGCGGCAAGCCCTGATTCGGGCGCAAGTCAGTCAACGGGGACGCTGACGGTCAGCGATGGTCACCGCGTCCAGCACGACGATGGGGATCCCCTCGGGTCTTCGTCAGCGTCAGCGTCAGCGTTGCCTGTGCTCCTAGACGTACCCGTTGGCGCGGAACCAGCGCACGGCCTTGTCGATCGTCGTGCGCAGCGGCGTGACGGGCATGCCGAGCTCGCGGCGCGCCTTCGAGCCGTCGAAGAACAGGTTGTTCTGCGCGTAGAGCACGCTCTTGTAGGTCATCAAGGGTTTCTTGTGCTGGCGCTCGGCGATCTTCTCGATCGCGTAGGCCATGCCGCGCACCGCCACGCCGGGGAGCTTGCGCTTGGGCATCTTCAGGCCCGCCACCTCGCACACCGTCTCGGTGAACTCCTTCCACGTGATGTTGTGATTGCCGGCGATGTAACGCTCGCCGACCCGGCCCTTCTGCTCGGCTTGCACGTGCGCCTCAGCCACGTCCTCGACGTCGACCGCGCAGAAGCCCCCGTCGGGATAGCCCGGCACCTTGCGCTGCAGCATCTGCAGGATGAAGTTGCCGGTGGGCGTCGGCCCGATGTCGCGCTCGCCGAACGGGAACGCGGGATTGACCGCCACGAGCGGCAGCCCCTCCTCGGCGAAGCGCAGCGCGTCCCGCTCGGACAGCCACTTGCTGCGCACGTAGGCGTTCGCGACGTGCCACTTGTTGAACTGCACCGTCTCGTCCGACGGCTGGCCGTCGTCGCGCAGGCCCACGGCCGCGATCGACGACGTGTAGACCACGCGCGAAAGGTTGGCCTTGTAGGCCGCCCATAGCACGGTCTTCGTGCCCTCGACGTTCACGTCGTACATGACCTTGTTGTCGGGCAGCCACAGCGCGTAGATGGCGGCGAGGTGATAGAGCACGTCGCAGCCCTCGAGCACGCGACGCATCGCGTCGCGATCGGTGATGTCTCCGGACACGATCTCGACCTCGAGGCCGTCGAGGTTCTTCGTGTTCTCGCCGGGCTTGACCAGCGCCCGCACGCCGCGCCCCTGCGCCAGGAGCTTGCGAACCACAGCCGAGCCGATGAACCCGGCCGCCCCGGTGACCAGCACCTTTGCCATGGGCTGCGTTTTACCGCGACGCGTCACGCCACGTCCACCACACCTCTGCCCGGTCTACTTGGTGACGTAGAACAGGCCGAGACACATCTCGTCGCTCGTGCCCTCGCCCCAGTTCACCTCGCGCACCGGCATCGGGTTGCCATCGGAGCCGAGCGGCTGGTTCTGCGCCGTGTTGTCGAAGTGGCACTCGATCTGGAGCTGGTCGCCGGGGTGGAAGATCTTCGGCTCGGCGAAGCCGTAGCTGCCCTGCCAGTGGAAGTCCCAGCGGTCGATCTGCAGCATGCATTCGGGCAGCTGCCCGCCCTGGCGCAGAAGGGTCAGGGTGCCCCGGGTGCCGCGCGTGTGCATGTGCAAGCCCGCGCCGTAGATCGTGAAGTCGTTGCTCGCCGGCACGACGCCGCCGGTGATCCGGTCCATCACGACCGTCGGATCGAACTGGAAAAGCTGCGTCACATCGGCCTCCCCTGCGGGGATGGTCATCTGGTGGCTGCGGACCCACTTCGGGTCGGTCCACGGCAGGATCGCGGCCTCCTTGTCGACGGCATCGTCGATCTTGAAATCGACCGAAGAGCGATCCGTCGGTTTCTCGCCCTGCTTGACGTTGATGAGGTTGTAGTGGACCTGCAGCACCACCTTCGAGCCGGGTTGCACCTTGATGCCGGTCCGCGGCGGGTTGTCGGATCCGGGGGAGCCCGGCGCCCAGCCGCCGAGCCAGATCGGCAGGCCGCCCGCGCCGGGGCCGCCGAAGCAGTTGTAACCGGGCATCGGATCGGCGTCGTCCTTGGCCTGGAAGTCTGCGACCGTCGCCGGCGTCGCCAGGAACGCGATCACGTGGTGCACGATCGCCTTGTTGCCGGGGTTCGCCCGAAAGCCGCTGACGTACTTGGTCGTCGCGAGCGGCCAGTCGATGAGGAAGCAGCGGTACTCGTCGGGCCCGACCTGCGGCACCCAGTCGACCGGCATGGGCAAGGACAGGTCCACGCGCGAGAGGCCCCCGGAAGGCGCGGTCACCGCAGCGGGCGTCTGGCCCGGGTCCCCGAGCGCCGCGCCGCCATCGACCCAGCCCGAGATCGTGGCGACCTCGGCGTCGCTGAGCGAGCGGTTGTCGACGAACGTGTTGCACGCCTTGGACGGCGGCCACGGTGGCATCGTGTGGTCGTTGACGCGCATCTTGATGATGGACTTCATGGCGACCGCGTTCTCCGGCGTGGTCAGCGAGAACGGTGCGATGCCCTTTTCGACATGGCAGCTCGTGCACTTCGCGTCGACGATGGGCTTGACGTCCCGGTAGTACGTGAGC
>JAHFDS010000438.1 GCA_023248855.1 Myxococcales bacterium | reverse complement strand
TCGGTCTCGGGCCATCGCGCTCTCCTTGCTGGACTCTGGACAAGCCCAACAAAGGGGGAACGACGGCCCTTTCTCAAGTTCTCACGCGGTCTTGGCCGCGTTATCCGAACGGGGATGCGTCGCCGTGCCACGCGCTCTCCTTGATGCCGACGCCTGGGTCGCTCACGATGACCGTGCCGTCCGCGCTCACGGTCCCCGAGCCGAGCAAATCCCAGTCCTGGAAGCGGTGGGAATAGGAGTACATGAGGCTCTGCGCGCCGGGCGGCAGGTTGTTCACGTTCGGCATCGTCAGCCGGGCCGGCGGGTTGAAGGTGCCGCCGCCGGGCGCGAAGGAGATCATCTTCATCGAGAAGAGGCCGTTGGGCAGCGCCATCGGGACGTTCGAGGGCTCGATGACGCTCACGAAGAGGCGACCGGTCTTGCTCCCGTCCGGGAACGTGTACTGGCCTGGGCCGACCTCGAGCGCCAGGCCAGGCAGCTTGTTGCTTGTGAGCGTGCCGCCCTGGGTCGGGCTCACGTCGAGGAAGGACGTGCCGTCGATCGCGGGCAAGAAGATCGGTCCGTCCTGGCGGTTCTCGATGCCCGCGACCACCTGGAAGAAGATCGGCAAGGACGGCGGATAGACCTTGCCCGGCACGTTCGCGGTGTCGCCGCGCAGGTGCACGGTGATGCGACCCGAGGGCACGCCGCTCAGGAAGCGGAAGCGCCCATCTGGCCCGGTCGCGGCCGACAGGCTCGCGTCGCGGATCTCGACCGTCACGCCCGGGACCGGCTTGAACTCCTCGTCATAGATGACGCCGACGAGCGAGGTCGGACTGCCCGGCGCTGGCGCCGGCACCTGATGCTCGGTGAAGATCGGCGGCAGCCCGCGGAAGCCCGGAAAGGTCGCCATGAGCTTGTGGTCGCCCTCCGCGCCCGCGCCCAGGATGACGCCAATGCTCGCAAAGCCCGAGGCGTCGGTGTTCACGGTCGCCGTGCCGTCCGCGAGGGTCGCGCCCGGCTGGGCCATGAAGGTCGGGTTGCCGCCGATGGGCGTGAAGGTCACGGGCACGGCCGGCACCGGCGCGCCCTCGGCGTCAGTGACTTTCACAATCAATGCGTTCGGCAGCGGCTGGCCGATGACGCCGGTCTGATTGTGCCCCATGTTGATGCGGAGGAAGGTCGCGAGGCCAATGCCGCCCACGGCGGGGTCGCCGCTCGAGCCCGTGAGCAGCAGCACCTTGCGCGAGGCGGAGGTCGAGAGCCCGGCCGCGTTCGTCGCGACCACGTGGACGGTCGAGAGGCCGGGCGCGACCGCGACGCTGGTCGAGAAGTGCCCCGCGCCGTCCGGTGCGATCTGCACGCCGGCGACGGTCAGGCGGCTCAGCAACGGATCGGTGACCGTGCCCGCCACGGTCACGGGCGACGTGCTGAGCGTCTGGCCATCCGTTGGCGCTTCGAGCGCGAGGACAGGCGGCTGCGAGACAATCGTGAAGGAGCCGGACGCGTGGCCGACGTTGCCGGCGCAGTCGACCACGGTGATCTCCGCGGTGTGCGCGCCAGATCCAGAGAGGCGCGTGCCGCTCGGGCGCAGGACGCCATCGATGGCGAGTCGCGACATGTAGGAGCTGGCGTCCGCGACCTGCGCCGTCACCGTCACCTCCCCGGTAGAGAAGCCCCCGTCCGCGAAGCCCAGAAGCTGCACCGCGGGGGCCGTGTGGTCCACGGTGAAGGATACGGTCGCCTGCGCCACGTTGCCAGAGGCGTCGGTCGCGACCACGGTGAGCTTGTGTGCGCCCTCCGCCCCGACCGGCGTCCCGGCAACGTACGGCTCGTTGTCCAGCTTGGCGACGACCGTGACCGGTGACGCATCGCTCACGTCGATGCGCGGTGTGATCGTCCGGGTCTCGCGGCTGGCCTCGGAGAGCTCCCCAACCGCGCGATCGAGCTCGGCCAGCTGCCGCCGGCCGGCCCCTTCACGTGCGCGAGATCGCGATCGGTGTGAAAGCGCTGGCCGGCGAACGGGGCGTCCGGCTCTCGGGCAAGACGCCCGAGGCCACCGTGGGGCTCGCCGTCCGCCAGGTTCGGGAGATCGAGCGGGCAGAGCGTGGAACCTACCGGTGGGCGCCCACACCGGCTGATGCCGAGTCTCGAAAGGTGGCCATCTCATGAAGGCGGCAAGTGCGGTCTCGCCGATGTCCCGCTCCGCGCGGATGCTCGACGATGAGGACCTCTGGGACGTGGCGCGCGCCGCCCGGTTCCTTGGAGTCTCCCGTTCGTGGCTCTACCATCGCACCGAAGCGGGCGAGCTGCCCTATCGGAAGATCGGGGCGCTCTTGCGGTTCGTGCCAGCGGAGCTCCGCGCCTGGGTGGACGCCCAGATGGGTAGAGTGCCCAGAGCGAGCGCAGTATGATCGCGTCTGCGATTCTTCGAGCGAGGATCCCATGTCCTACGTGAGACAGCGAGGCGGGCGCTGGTACGTGGAGTATCGCGAGGCGTCCGGCAAGCGGCGCGAGGTCGTCACGAAGGCACGCACGAAGACGGAGGCGAGGCGTCTGGCCGACGAGATCGAGCGTCGTGCCGAGCGCGTCAGACATGGCCTGGAAGCGCCCCCGCCGGCCGCCATGACGTTCGCGGATCTCGGCACCCGCTGGCTGCGCGAGATCGCCAAGGAGCGCCCGTGGCTCGTGAGCCGGTACATGACGCATCTTCTGCCGGCCTTCGGCGGCCTCTTGCTCTCCGAGATCACGCCCGGGCGCATCGAGACCTTCCTCGACGCCAAGGCGAGCACCCTGAGCGAGCTCACGGTCGAGCACCTGCGCCGTCAGCTCCGGGCAATCTTCAACGTCGCTGCACGGTGGCAGCTCATGCTTGGCGAGAACCCGGCCTCACGAGTCCCGCCACGCGACGTGCCCGAGCGCCCCATCACGACCCTCACGCATGAGGAGGTGCCACTCCTGCTCGCGGCCGTGCCGCGACAGCATCGAGCCCTGTTCGCCACCGCGGTCATGGGAGGGCTTCGCAAGGGGGAGCTCGCCGCTCTGCGCTGGGAGGATGTCGACCTGCCACGTCGAACGATTACGGTGTGTCGCTCGTGGGATCGCGCCACCACCAAGACGAGCCGAATCCGCGTCCAGCCGATCTGCGACCAGCTACTCGCCGTCCTCCAGGCGCACGAGCGCGCTTGCCACGGCGACCTCGTGTTCCCAGCGGCGAACGGCGGCATGCGATCACGACACGAGAAGCTCGAGGCGATCACGCGACGCGCGCTCGCCCGCGCCGGCGTCGTCACCGGCTATCGTCACGTCTGCCGGCGCAAGGGATGTGCCTTCGTCGAGCAACGCGCGAACGATCTCGAAGACCGCTGCCCGCGATGCAAGATGCGCCTGTGGCCAGTGGCGATCCCGCGCGCCATCCGCTTCCACGATCTGCGCAGCACGTTCGGCACATTGGTCCGGGAGGAGAGCCGTGACCTCGGTCTGACGCAGAAGCTGCTCGGCCACTCGTCGCCGACCACCACCATGCGCCACTACTCGAAGGTCACCGATCCGTACGCGCTCGAGGCGCTCAACCGGGTGTTCCGCTTTGACCACGACGGACCCGCGGCTTTCGGCAACCCTCCGGCAGGCGCTGCGGCTTCCGGCAACCTTCCGGCAAACACCGGCGATCTGACGAGGACCGTGGGGGAAACGCCGAGTTCAGACCAGCGTTTTCATGGGGTTGACTTGGTACGCGCTACAGGAGTCGAACCTGTGACCTTTGGCTCCGGAGGCCAACGCTCTATCCAGCTGAGCTAAGCGCGCAAGACATTTGTTCTTTGTTCCAAGAGTCGTAGGCCGAAACGAGTCCGGGCGCAAGTCAAGTATGGAGGGCGCAACATCACGACTGTGAATGAGAGACCGACCTCGGCAGAGGCCAACGTATGCCGCGTGGGCACATCCCAAGTCAAGGACAGCAGGCCGGCAAGGTAATCGCCTACGCTCCACGGCCATCGGGCGGCGCTCACGAAGTGCAGCCTTCCGTCCTTCACGTGGATCCGGCGCCCGAACGGGGCAGCGTCTTGGTCAGGGTGAACGAGAGCTCGGCGTGGGCCGCGCGCAGGGCGTGCTCCACGCCAGCCGGTGTCGCGCCACGCGCGAAGATGAAGCCGAGGTAGCTCTTGCCCTCGGGCAGCGGCACCAGCGTCTCGCCCGGGCGCGCGGAGATCACGACGTCCTCGATGTCGGGCACGGCTCTGGCGCGGTCGACGCCCTCTACGGCCTGGAGCACCCCGGCGCCCGGGATCGGAATCATCATCACGCCGGCCGCCGATTCCTGGCGCTCGAGCGCACCGACGTCGTGCCCGAGCGCGTGACGTACGACCAGCTCCTCGAGCGACAGCCCGGTCCCGAAGCGCAGCGTGCGCGCACACAGACCTCCGATCGTCCGCGCGGCGATCTCGATGACGATGGGGGGACCTTCGGGCGGGAGGCGGAGCTCCGCGTGCACGGGGCCCGTGCGGAGCCCGATCGCCCGGGCGGCCGCGGCCGTGGCCGCCGAGATGGCGTCCTGCGTGGGCCCGGGGAGGCGCGACGGCGTGACGTAGATCGTCTCCTCGAAGAACGGTCCATCCATCGGATCGGGCTTGTCGAACAGGGCCAACGTGCAGAGCGCGCCATCGGTCAGCAGGCCCTCGAGCGCCACCTCCGGTCCGGACACGAAGCGCTCGCAGAGCACCCGCCGCGAGGCCACGGGGTCGAGCGCCCGGAGCTCGGGCGCGGACAGCAGGCGGCACAGCCGCGCGAGGGCCGCGCGCAGGCCGAGCGCGTCGTCGGCGCGCATGACGCCGCGGCTTCCGGACAGGAGCAGGGGCTTGAGCACCAAGGGCCAGCCGATCTCCGCGCCGACCTCGGCGGCGACCGCGGCTGGATCGGCGTCCACCGGAAAGCACAGAAAGCTCGGCGTCGGCACGCCCGCGCGCTGACACAGGAGCCGCATCGTGTGCTTGTTCTGCGCCGCGAGCGCCGCGCCCGGAGCGTTCGCGGGCAGACCGAGCGCCTCCGACGCCAGGGCCGCCACCACGGCAGCCGCCTCGCCCGCGGCGGGGAGGATGGCGCACACGGGGGACGTGCGGGCGCCGACCGCACGAACGAGCGCCTCTGCCGCCGCTTCCGGGGCGTGCAGGTCGATCACCACCGACTCGGGGGGAAAGGTGAAGTGACCGTCCAGCACATGGCAGCGGTCCGACGCCAGCAGGACCTCGACGCCCGCGTTGCGGCACGCCTGCAGGAAGTCGTCGGTGCGGTAGCTGGTGGTGCTGACGACGAGGACGACCGAGGCCACGCGCCCACGCTAGCAGGCCGCGCGCGAGATGGTAGGGTTACGGTCGTGAGGGCGCTCTCGCACCCAGGCTCGATCCTCCTGGTCTCCACCTACGAGCTCGGCCATCAACCGCTCGGCCTGGCGTCGCCGCTGGGGTTCCTCGCGCGCGCCGGCTTCGCGGCGACCGCGCGCGATCTCTCGGTCGAACCGCTCGACGTGGAGCAGATCCGGGCCGCGCGCCTCGTCGGCATCTCCGTCCCCATGCACACGGCCCTGCGTCTCGGCGTGCGCGTGGCAGCCCGCATCCGCGCCGAGAACCCCGGCTGTCACGTCTGCTTCTTCGGCCTTTACGCCACGCTCAACGCCGAGCACCTGCTGACCGCGCACGGCGCGGATTCCGTCATCGGCGGCGAGCACGAGGGTCCGCTCCTCGCCCTCGTGCAGGCGCTCGATCAGCAGCGGAGCGGCGAGCCGATCGAGGGCGTGATCCGGCGCGGCCAGCCCCCGTCACCGCACCTCGAGCGGCTCGAGCTCGCGCTCCCGGACCGCACCGCGCTTCCCCCCCTCGGCCGCTACGCAAAGCTCGAGCACGACGGCGCCCGCGTCCCGGTCGGTCGGCTCGAGGCGAGCCGCGGCTGCAGACACCTCTGCACGCATTGCCCGATCCCCCCGGTGTATGGAGGGCGTTTCTTCGTCGTGCCGCGAGAGCTCGTGCTCGCGGACGCGCGCCGCCTGGTGGCGCTCGGGGCGGCGCACCTCTCGTTCGGCGATCCCGACTTCCTGAACGGGCCGGGGCACTCTCTCCGCATCGTGCGCGAGCTGCGTGCCGAGCTCCCGCATCTCACCTACGACTTCACGGCCAAGATCGAGCACCTCCTCGCTCATGCGGAGGTGTTCCGCGAGCTGGGCGGCGCAGGCTGCCTGTTCGTGGTGTCGGCGGTCGAGTCGTTCTCCGACCTCGTGCTCGCACACCTCGAGAAGGGCCACACCCGCGCCGACGTGTTCCGCGCGCTCGCCGTGCTGCGCGACGCTGGCATCGCGCTCCGCCCGTCGTTCGTGCCGTTCACGCCCTGGGAGACGCTCGAGGGCTACCTGGACCTGCTCGATCTCGTGGAGC
>JAHFDS010000437.1 GCA_023248855.1 Myxococcales bacterium | reverse complement strand
CCCTACATCCGCATCCGCGGGAGCCAGCTCGTTCTTGTGCACGGGGCCCGGCATCCCGAGACCAAGAAGGTCGAGCAGCAGATCCTCCACACCTGGTACTCGCGCACCGAGGCCGAGGCGGCCGTCGCGGCCGCCGGCCGTCGAGCCAACGTCGAGCCAACGCTCCGCACAGAGCTCGAGCGCGAGCACCCCGGCATCCGGTTCGACTGGGCCAAGATCGCCGGCGCCATCCGCCAGCACATGCACATCCTTCCTGACGACCAAGGGGCCCGCGAAGATCGCTACAAAGCCGCGTTCCGCTCCGCGCTGGCGGCATTGCTCCGCGAGGTCGCCGGCTGCGACCCGCAGGGCTACCGCGTCGCCCGCGAAGCCCTCGCGGAGAACCGCGTCGGGCTCGAGTTCCTCGGCGAGCTCGTGGCCTGGGGGCTCGAGCTCGTCGACACGACCGAGCAGGCGCCCCGACCGCCCTCATGGGATCGGGTGCCGAGGGACGGCGGCCAGCCCGATGCGGACATCGCCGAGCGGGTCGCCGCCCTCTACGAAGGGCGCGAGCACGATCGCCTGGACGGAGTCCTGGCGCTCCTCGTCGAGGCCTTTCCCCGGTACGCCGACGGCCACAACTACCTCGGACTCGTCGCCTTCGGGCGGCAGGACTGGACGGCCGCGGCAGGCCACTTCGAGCGGGCGGGCGAGATCGGCCGGACGCTCTTCGGCAAGCGCGTGGCGAAGCGGGACTACTGGCTCGACCTCGACACCCGCCCCTGGATTCGGGCCCGGCACAACCTCGGCCTCGCGCTGGCCGAAACCGGCGACGCCCGGCGCGCGCTGGCCCTCGCCGACGCGATCGACCGCGAGGTGGGGGAGTCCGGAGGCGCCGACGGCATCCGCGAACGAGTGGCCGAGATCGTGGATGCTCGGAGCCGCCGCGGTGCGGCGAGGGCGCGTGGCCGCGTAGGACCACCACGGGCCTGACGGCGGAGGTCGTGGGCCGACTCGCTCTGCCATCTCCGCAGCACGCTCAGCGCGCGCGAGGGCCCGCGAGCTCGCCAACCTGCTTCTGCAGCGCTCGTAACTGATCGACGAGCGAGACGACCACCTCTGCCATCGCCTGCGCGGTCGCGCCTTCGTCCGGCGAAGGGCCCTTGCGGCGAGCTACCTGGACCGCGAGTTGACGGAGGCGACGAAGATCGGCGGGGTTCATGGCGGACACTCCGCGACCCTATCACCGCCCCAGCGACAGGTCGAACGCTGCCCGGGCCGATCTGATCGGGTGCAACTTGCCGGCCGGAGGATGCTGCTGCTGCGTGGGGCTTCGATGTTCGGAGTTGGCGCTACGGCGGAACTGGTCTCGGCTGGCCCTTGGGCACAGCGGGGAGCACTGGTCTCCGGCGCTCCTGGGTCACTGCGCGCGCGGCCTATGCTGCGCCGCCGGGTCCCCAGCGAGGCGCGCCGTCGAAGTGCTTGGCTCGGTCGATCAGACGGGAACCAGAGAGACCCTCGCCAGATCGGTTGCGCTTACCCGAAGGGCTCGGTTCCGCAGCCGGGAAGCGGGCAACTCGCCCGAGTGGATCATGTCGTAGACTGTGGCGGTGCTCAGACAGAGCCTCTCGGCGACCTGTCGAACGGTGAGCAGCGTCCCGCCGGTGGCCCCCCGGATTCTTGCCGGAAGGTTGCCGGAAATGATCGGCGAAACAGTGCCAGATGGGCCTTCTTCCGGCAAATGCGTCGATCCGGAATCGCGAGTAGATACGACAGCTTGTGATGCCTTGCCGGGTCGTGCAAACGTTCCAGGATGCTCTCCGGAGCCAAAGGTCACAGGTTCGACTCCTGTAGCGCGTACTGAAATTACCGCTGGTTAGCTCTCAATTCCGTCCGATTTGCCACGGTTTTGCCACGGGCCGCGAGCATCGCCAGCACCCGCCGCTCCGCGTCGGCCTCGCCTTTCCCGGCCTCGGCGACCTCGGGCGGAATCGGCCGCGAGTGCGCCTCCGCCACGTGCACGTAGGCCTGCGTCTGCGTGATCGACTTGTGACCGAGCCACGCCTGTAGCTTCCACGGGTTTACGCCGAACATCGCCGCGTGGGTCCCAAACGAGTGCCGCAGCACGTGCCAACCCCGCAGCTCCACGCCGGCGCGTTCGGCGATGTCCTTGATCGCGTGCTGGGTCTGTCCGTCCGTCTTGCCGGTGCCGTCCTGGTTCCTCACCACGAACCCACGGCGGAGGGTGTCCAGGCTGCGCAGGGCCTCGCGCAGCCTGCTCGTCATCGGCACCGTGCGACGCGCGCGGCCCTTCGGTGGCCCGAGCACGCCGTGCCTGATCTGCTTGTTGACGGTGATCGTCCCGCCCGTCATGTCCACGTCGCGCTGCCAGTCGAGCGCGCGGACCTCCCCGACGCGTAGCCCCGCCTCCCCTGCCAGACACGCCGCCACGTACCACTCCGCCCCTTCCGCCTTCGCGGCCTCGAGCACGGCCGCGTAGACGCCGAGCTCGCACCACAGCACCTCGGGCGCCTCGACCTTGAAGATCCCGACCCTCGGGGCACGGTCGATCACCCCTGCATCGACCGCGTAGCGGAGCGCCTTGGAGAGCACGCCGAGGATGTTGTTCAACGTCTTCCGCGAATGCGGCCTGCCACCTGGCTTCCGGAGAGCTTGCAGCGCGGCCCGGAACGCGAGCACGCGCGCCGTGTCGATCTCATCGAGCCGGAGCCGCCCGAAGTGGCCAGCCAGGTGGTTCCTGTAGATGCTCCGCTTCTGCTCTTGCTCGCCGTGCCCGTTGCCCTTGCCGATCACCCACTCGTCCCAGAACCGCCCGTCAAACCACTTCTCGAACGTCGGCACCTCCTTCTTGGCTGGCTTGCTCACGCCCGCCAGCTCCCGCGCGATGGCCTCGCGCTCGGCGATCTCGGTGGCCGCCTTGGTGTTCGCGTTGAACGGCGTCCCCGAGATCCGCTTCTTCTGCCCATCGGGAAGCAGGACGACGACGCGGTAGCGCCACCGTCCGTCCCCGTCACGACGTACCGCCATGTCCTTCTCCTTCGGCATGGCGATCGCGCGACCTTGCACCCCCCAAGGATCGCTCGAAGCGCTCGACCTCGGCAACCGCGAGGCGAACGCACTTGCGCGAGAAGCGATGCGCCCGCAGCTCGCCCCGGTCGATGGCCGCGCGGACGACCTTCTGCCAGCGCTCTGCGACCTGCTCGATCGTGAGGAAGGACGGGCTCACCGTGCCACCTCGCCCCGCCGCAGCCACGCGGCAAGTCGATGCAGCTCGGCTTCGAGAGCCGAGCGATGCTTGCCAAGGACGCGCGTGTGGGCCCGGCACCACACGCCCTCGTCGCCCAGACGCAGCTCTCCACCATCCGCCCTGATCGCATCGACCAGGCGAAGGGTCTCCTCGGTCGGGACGGCCGAGTCCACGGGGGGAGCCGGGAACGCCCACAGCGCACGGAACCAACTGTCGTGCTCGTACTCCGCACCCTCGGGCCTCGTGGCGATCGTGACGCGGTCCGCGACGCCCCCGAAGCCCGGCGGGCGCGGGCCCTGGTCGTCGTCATCCTCGCCAACGATGCGGCTTGTTTGTTGCGCCTTGGCCCGCCACGCGGAGATCACGCTCGCCTCAGCCGCCTCGAGCGCGGCGAGGTCCCCGGTCCCGCGCACGTAGCCCTCGGCTGCCAAGCACCACGCGCGGCCGGCCTCGAGCGTGGCGCGATCGCCCTCCATCTGCCCCGAGGCGGCACAGCAGCGCCGCCGGCTGGCCAGGACCGCGGCGAGCCGGCGGCTACGGAGCTCGTCGCCCAGGGCGCGCACGTTCGCCCTGGCGGTCGCCAGGAGGGCAAGGGCGGCCTCCCCGGGCGCCAGGCGCACTCGGCCGTCCTTCAGGTACGCACGCGCGCCAGCGGCCTCCAGCGCGGCCAGGAGCTCGCAGGCGGTCATGGCGCGCCCCCATCGGCGGGCCCCAGGTCCAGGTCGCCTTCGTCCTCCTCGGGCACCCGGTCCCGTGGCACTTCCAGAGGAAATCGGTCCTCAATATCCTCAGAACTCCCCCCGCGGGGGGTCGGTGAGTGGTTCTGAGGATTGTGGGGATGAAAATGCCCAGGATGAACCTGGAACGTCGGGCTATGCGGGCGCCCTGACTTCGCTGGTTCCGCAGGCGGGGGGGCCGGGCGAATGATGCCTTGCTCGACCAGCAAGTCCAGCGGGCGGGCCAGCGCTTCGACCTTCTGGAAGCCAGCCTTCTGCTTCACGCGCTGGTACAGGTCGCGCCGGGAGAACGTGGGCGTGCCGATGAGAGCGATGCGCTTGGCCAGCCAGCGCGCCCGGCTGACTGCCACGGGTTCGGCCGCCTCCCCCATCACAGCCCGCCAGTGCGCGTCGAAGAAGCGCGCGAGCATGATGGCCCCCTGCATCGTCAGGCCGCCGATGTCCTTCGGGCGCTCCTCGACCGTCGGGTACGCCATGCAGTGCAGTTCCAGCGCAAGGCGTGCGGCGTGCGATGGGAGGCGGGTCCCCCAGTCCTTGCACCCCTCTCGGTCGCCCAGGGGTGCCATTGAGCGCTCGACTCCCTGGGCGAACTCACGCCAGAGGCGGTCCGCCTCGGGGCTCAGGTGGTAGGTCTGCTCCTTGGCGCCGCTGGATGGGCCGAGCAGCGTGAGCATGGCCTTTTCGTAGGCGTCGATTGCGGCCCGGGGTGTCGGGCGCTTGGAGTAGTCCCGCTCCCCTGCCTGGGGCGCCACGCGGGCGATCTGCATTCGTCCGATCAGCCCCCGTTCTCGAACATTCGGGACGCCGAGCAGCTCGCCGAACTTCGCCGGCTGAAGGGACACGCCCAGGGTGAGCATGGGATGGTCCGCCCGTGCCCCCTCGCGGGTGATGCGGCCCTCGCGGAGGGGCTCCACGCTCCAACCGCTCAAGATAACGTCGAGGGGCGCCGAGGCGCCGTCGGTCGTGTGCCGGCCCTTGAGCAGATCGACCAGCCCGCCGTCAGGAGCGAGCCAGGCGAAGCGTCCGCGCTCCCCGAGCGCCGTGGCGAGGTACTCGACGGTGCAGTCTGTTCGGAACAGCTCGGGGTTGAATGGCCGCGGCAGTCCCGTCAGGGTCAACCGCTCGCGGATCGCCTGGTCTTCCAGGTCGCGGCGCTCCTGCGGTTCGTCCTCCTTGGCCGCCCGGTCGACGAGCGCCTTGGCGCGCCGTTCGGCCACGTCGAGCGCCACCCGGCGCCGTTCGTTCTCGGCCGACGAGTCGGCCAGCGCCTTCGCCTCCCACGCCTTGAGGGGCGCAGTGGCCAGGCTGAAGCCTTCGCCCTTCCTCTCGCCCGTTTCGCAGAGCGGGATGAAAAACTCGCACGGGTACTCGGGGCGGTCATCGATCACCAGGACGGCGCGCCCGGACAAGCCGATCGCCACGCAGGCCAGGGTCGGCAGGGCGACGAGCGAAGGGTCTACCTGCGAGGCTGCCGCAACTCCGGTCACGAACGCTCGGAAGGGTTCCGGCAGCACCTCCACCGGGAACGTCGGCGGCGCTACGTCCTCGTCGAGCGGCTCGTACTCGCCCCACGGAGCGTCGGCGTCCACCGCGCCCGGTGCCTTCGCGCCCTTGGCCGTGTGTGCCTGGCCGGTGCCGCCCGATGCGAGCCCATTGGCCTGCTCGTCGCGGAGCAGGTACCCCTCGGGGAGCCGGCTCTTCTCGGCGGCCTCTCGAACCTTGCGGCGCAGATCCATTTCGGACCAAGGCGGCCGGCACCGCTCGTTGAAGTCGCCGAGCACCACGAAGGCCACGTCTTCGGAGAGCGCGAAGCCGCGCACGGCGGCCTGGGCTGCCTCGAATGTGCGATCGTGCCCATGCTCGCCGGCAACGGCGCCGTCCATCTTGGAGACGTAGGCGCGAGCCCTCTTCAGGATCTGATCCTCCTGCGCCGGATCGACGGCCACCACCGGCCTCGGGCGCGCCTGCTTCTCCGATGCCTGCTCGTGCAGGAGCGGTGGCAGCACGTTGTCGAAGTCGTCGAGCGAGAAGTACCGGCCCGCCTCGCAGTGGAGCAAGCGCGCCTCCACCGGACGCGTCGGGTCGCGCCAGTTGAGAGTCCCTGGCATGCGTGCGATTCTGCGCAGGTCGTAGATGCTGTCCCCGCCGAGCAGTGCAGCCAGGCGCTTGCCAATGGCCAGGTACGCGGCGTGACATGCGGCTGGCAAGAGCGCGAGAAAGGGCCAGAGCGCCCAGATGCCGTACCCCGAGTTGATGATGATCGCCGGCTGCATCTCGCGGGGCAGTCGGTCTTTGAGCGCGGTTAGCGCGGCCTCGGCAATGGCGGCGGGATGCGCGTGATCCATTCCTGGCGGGTGCAGGGATCCAGTTCGAGTTGCGGTGCGTGAGGTCGCCCCCCCTGCGGGCGGCGGGATCGTGATCCACTGACTGGCGGT
>JAHFDS010000436.1 GCA_023248855.1 Myxococcales bacterium | reverse complement strand
GCCCGCGCCGCCCGCGCCGCCCGCGCCCGCAGCACCCGCGCCCGCGCCGCCGGTCGTGGGCTGTCCGAGCAGGACCTCTCGGAGGAACTGGTCGCCATACACGCGCCTGACGAAGTTGCGGAAGCTCGCCCCGGCCGGGCCGGTTGCGAGCTCGGTGAAGTAGCGGTCCTGTACGTCCCACGTGAACTCGGTCATTCGTGCGCCCTTGCCGTAGACCTCCATCGAACGCCGCACGGAAAACGCCACGAGCTCCTTGAACTGCGTGTTGGCCGCGAAGAAGGCCGCATCGCCCTCTTCGGCCGCCATCGCGAGCGCGAGCCCGTAGACGGTGAACTCGAGAGGTCCGTAGACGGCGTCGGTCCATTGTCCGGCGTAGATGCCGCGCTCGACCTGCTCGACGCCGACCATCGCACCGTTGATATACGCGGTCCACTCGTCGAAGAGGTACGTGGGCGTGTCGTCCCACGCCGTCTGTCCGTTCATGTACAGGTCGAACCGCGAGCCCCGCAGCGCTTGCGGGACGAATCGATTCGCTGCCGACTTGCGGATGTTCGGCTCCTCGATGATCGCGCCGCGATTGCCGAGCACGTAGAAGCCATTGGCGCGTTTGCCGGTCGCATTGTGGTTGTTGCGCAGGTCCGAGTTGATGCCGTGGGTGGTCTCGTGGGCGGCGGTGATGTGGTCGCTTTCGAACCAGTACTGGTCGCCGTAGCTCGGCGGTAGGTGGCCCCAGATGTCCGTCAGCAGGCCTCCCCAGTGCGGGTTCGAGCCGGGGCGCGACGCGGCGTACGCCAGGAACTGCACGTTCTCTCCCGGCAAGCCCGCCGCGACCGGCCGGGGTGCCGAGATGCGCGTGTAGCAGGGCTGGCCGCCGCAATCCTCGCCGGTCGGTGGCGCTTCGGGTGCGCGGACGGGCCGGTCGCCGGGGACGGCGGGCTCGCAGGCGACCAGCAAGAACAGCGGCAGGACAAGGGTCGGACGGCGCATGGTCCTCGGCCATGAGCAATCGCAATGCCGTTCGAACACCACGAAAAATCCGCGCCTGTCCGCGCGATTTCAAGGCATTGCCGGGCCGACCACGTGCGGCCTCGGTGCGGCATGAGGGTGGCCCTCCCACCTAGAGGGCGGTCCGAATCAGCTGTCCGACTCGAACAGGTTGTCGTCGTCGTCGACCTGCACGATCGGGTGGGTATCGCTCGAGCGCGAGCCCGACAACTCGTTCATGTTGCGCAGGCGCTCGGCCAGCACCTGCACGAAGCTCCACAGGAGCTTGACCGCCACCTGATGCTCGGTCTTGACGAGCTCGTAAAAGGGCGCCCGCTTGAGCACCAGCACGCGCGAGGTCTCGGCCGCGATCGCCGTGGCCGAGCGCGGCGCGCGGTCGATGAGCGCCATCTCGCCGAAGTGGGACCCGGGGGCGAGCTCGGTCAGCACCGCGCCGGCCCGCTCGAGCCGGATCTTGCCGGTCAAGAGGATGAACATCGCGTCGCCCGGCTCGCCCTCGCGGATGATGGTCGTGTTGATCGGGTAGCCGTTCACCTCGGTGACGTTGAGGACCCGGATGAGCTCGTTGTACTCGAGGAAGCGAAACAGCGGCATCCGCTTGAGCGCCTCGATCTTGCGCGTGAACTCGTCGGTGCGCTGGAGCAGGGAAGGCCGCGCGGTGAGCTCGGGCGCGACCCGGATGATCACGCTCGTGATGTTGTCGTGACCGCCGCCGTCGTTGGCGTGCGCGATGAGCGCCGTCGACAGCTCGTCCACCGTCGCGCCCTGCAGCTGCGCGGGCAGCTCGGCGTTCTTGAGGTAGTGATGCAGGCCATCCGAGCACAGCAGGAACACGTCCCCGGGTAGGACGTCGAAGTGCAGGGTGTCGACCTCGACCGACTCGTAGACGCCGACCGCGCGCGTGACGGCGTTCTTGTAATCCTTGTACGGGGACGTGTCGAAGGTGTCGCGCGTGACCTTGCCGCGCTTGATGAGCTCGTTGATGAGCGAGTGGTCCTCGGTCAGCTGGGCCACCTGGCCCTGGCGGAGCAGGTAGATGCGCGAGTCGCCGACGTGCGCGATGAAGCCGCGCTCGCCCACGACGATCAGCACCGACGTGGTCGTGCCCATGCCGCGCTTCTTGTCGTCCCGCTGCGCCTCCTCGAAGACCGCGCGGCAGGCCTGGTGTACGGCGCCCTCGAGCATCGCCAGCACCTCGGCCGGCGGCACCTTCTTGGCGATGAAGTCCTCGAGCAGGTCCTGACGTTCCTCGACCACGTGCTGGACGGTGCGCACCGCGATGTCGCTCGCGACCTCACCGGCCGCGTGGCCGCCCATGCCGTCGGCGACCACGTAGAGCTGCAGCGCCTCATCGACGAGGAGGCTGTCCTCGTTGTGCTGACGCTGCTTGCCGACGTCCGTTCGACCGCTCGCCTTGAGCTCCACCGGTCCTCCTCTGCCTGACGCGCGGCGCACGCGCTCGGCGCCCACCGCACCATAACACGAGGGTGGGGAGAGTACCCCGCTGCGGGCTTGGCCAAGCAGGCGAAAGCGCGGCCAGAGCCGCGAATGCGCACGGTCCGGCGGCGGATCGCTCCTTGCACCGGCGGGCGGCATGGGATCGCATTCGCCTGAGCGCATGTGCATGCTGGCGCTCGTCGCCGCGATGGGGTGCTCCTCCGGCGATCCGCCCGAGGCGCCCGCGGCGCCGCAGGCGAAAGGCACGCTCTTGACCCGGGTCGATCCGTCGGTCGTGGCCCGAGGGGAGACCGCGCGCGTGACCTGCACGGCCCAGGGGGATCGCGGCGTGACGTTGCGCCTTGCCACCGACGAGTACCGCGTCTCCCCGGATAGTGTGGTGCGTGACGGGGTGACCTTCGTGCCGCAGGCGGCCGGACCGTACGACGTCACGTGCGTGCCGCCAGCGGGCGGGCCGAAGCTGCGGTCGAGACCGGCGCAGCTGCTCGTGACCGAGGCCCCGGTCTTGCGCGTGGAGACGCGGCTCGATCGCGACCACGTGCGGGCGGGTGAGGTGATCGCGGTGAGTTGCTGGGCGATCGACGCAGTGGGCGGGCGGAGCGCGCTGCCGGCTAGCTTCCAGCTGGTGCCCGCGCTGTTCGGCCGGCGCGTGGACGCGAGCTTTTCCCCGACCCAGGCGGGGCGGGCGGAGGTGCGCTGCGCGGGGCCCGCGGGCATTCCGGCGGCGGGGGCTGCGCTCGAGGTCGCGCCGGGCCAGGCGGCGCACACGCGCGCCGAGGTCTCTGGCAACGAGGTACGTGCGGGCGTGCCGTTCGACGTCGCCTGCACCGCGCTCGACGCCTTCGAAAACCCCGTGACGGAGGCGGCGCAGGTGGCGGTCGAGCCCGCCGCGGGGGCGACGATCGCAGGGAGTCGTGTGACGGTGACGCGCGTGGGCCTCGTGAAGGTACGCTGCGCGGTGGGCGCGGCGACGGCCGAGACGGCGCCGGTGCGCATCCGTCCCGCGGAGCCCGCGATGCTGGGGCTCGCGGCCTCGCCGGCAGACGCCGTGCTCGCGCCGGGCGACACGGTGACGCTGGTGGTCGACGTCCGCGACGGCTTCGGCAATGAAGTGGACGACGCACCGGTCGCGCTCGCGCTCTCGGACGCGACGCGCGGCCGGCTGTCCGGGCACAGCCTCGTGGTGCTGGGAAACGGGCCGCTCGACGTGGCGGCGCGGCTCGTGCGCGCCGAAGGAGGCGGCCTCGAGGCGCACGCGACGTTGCGCGTGGACGGCTCGCCGCCGGATCTCGTGGTGGTCTCGCCCGCGCAGGGAGAGATGATCGCCGCGGGTGGGCGCCTCGCGCTCGAGGGGGTGGTGACCGATCCGGCGGCCGGCGTGATGCGGCTCGACGTGGACGGGCAGGCGGTCGCGGTCGCGGCGGACGGCCGGTTCGCGACGCCGATCCAGCCGCGCGCGGGGCTCAACGTGGTGCGGCTGCGCGCGGTCGACGCCCGCGGCAACGTGCGGGTGCACGCGCGGGCGTTCCATTACGCCGGCCGCTATCGGGATGGGGCGGCCGAGGACGGGGCGCGCGTGGACGACGCCGTCGTGGCGCGCCTCGCACCCTCGATCTTCGAGGACCTCGGGTACCTGCTGGGGGCCTTGCTGGCGCAGCTCGATCTGCAGCAGTTCCTGCCGGAGCCTCTGGCCAAGGGCGGCGACGGTGACGAGTGCGTGTGCGCGGGGACGAAGACCTGCACCGGGTTCAAGGTGTCCGGGAGCGATCCGCGGTTCCAGGACCCGATCGTCGAGCTGACGCCGCGCGCCGGCGGCCTGCACGTGGTCCTCGGGGTGACGGGCTTCGAAATCGGCCTCGCCTTGCAGGGGCGCAATGCCTGCAATGCGATTGCGGCCGCCCACGGCAATGCGACGGCGTCACAGGTGGTCGTGGAGGGAGATCTCGACCTCGCGCTCTCGTCCGGAGCTCCATCCGCGGCATTGCGCGCGGCGACGATCTCCGTCGAGGGCCTGAAGACGACGCTCGACCTCGGGCCATTCGGCGTGGCGGGGCCGCAGGCTCAGGCCGCGCTGCGGGCGGCGCTCGAGGCGGGTCTGCGCGGGCGGCTCGAGGCGCTGGTCCCCGGCACGATCGCGCGCGTCTTGTCGACCTTCTCGATCAAGCGCGACCTCGCGCTGCCGGCGCCTCTCGAGGGCGGCGCGCTCTCGCTCGGGGCGCGCTTCTCCTCGGTGGCGTTCTCCGCCGCCGATGGACGCATCGGCCTCGGCGTCTCTGCTCTCGGGGCTGCGCGCGTCGCGGCGCCGGGGCCGGGCTCGTTCGCGCTGCCCGAGGTGCCGGCGCTCGCCCCTCCCGACGGGCGTCCGCTCGCGATTGCGCTGCACCTCGACCTCGTCAATGAGCTCCTCTACGCGGCCTGGCGGGCGTCGGGCCTGTCCGTGGACGCGACCTCGCTCGTGCCGCGCGGCGAGGGCCTGGTGCTCGAGCAGCTGCGCATTGATGCGCTCTTGCCGCCCCTTCTGCTGCCCAATGCCGAGGGACCATTGCCGCTCCTCTTCGAGGTCGGCGGCGTTCGCATCCGGATCCGCATCGCCAGTGCGCAGGGCCCGCTCGAGATCGAAGGCCTCGTGCACGTGCGTGCCGAGGTCGGAGCGTCGGCACACGGAAATCGATTGCAGCTCCAGCTCGGGCGAGTGCGAGAGACGGCCGTCGAGCTCACCAAGATCCCCGAGGGCGTCAATCAGCCGCTCGAAATGCTCGATCGCGCGCTCGAGCAAGCCCTGCCGGCCTTCCTGGCGGATCTTGCGGCAAAGACGCTGCACGAGCTCGAGCTCCCGGCCGTGGACCTGTCGCGCCTCGGCGTGGCCGGGGTACCGCCCGGGGTGTCGCTGGGGCTCGACGATCTGCTGATGTCGTTCGACGCGGGGCACGTGTACCTGGCGGGCAAGCTGGTCGCCCACTGACAGGGAAGCAAGACGGACGGCTCTGGAAACGGGAGGAGCAATGCAGAGACACCTTTGGATCTTGGTGGCGGGCCTCTCGCTCGCGTCGGCCTGCGGCGGCGACGACGAGCGCGGCGACGACGAGGGTAGCGCCGCCGTGCGCCCGGGCGGCAAGGCCGATGACCCGCTGGCGACGCCACCGACCTTGCGCGCGCGCTATGGCTTCCGCGTGCAATCGGACGTCGCGACGCGCAACCGGAGCACCGGCACGACCGGCGCCTACCGCGTCGCCGTGGTGGGGGTCGCGCAGGCGACCCAGGACGGCACGCACGTGGGGCTGTCCGTGCAGGCCTGTCGCGCGACGCTGCCCGTCATCGCCGACCGTCAGCCCACGGTGGACGACGCCACCCTGCAGGCGCTCGCCCCGGTGGTGTCGTCGGGCACGCTCGCCGCCGACCAGACGGCCTGGCGCCTGGCGCTCGACCCGGCCGCCGTGGTGCTCGGCGCGCGCCTTCTCGCTCCGCTCACCGACGCGCTGCCGACCGATCCCGCCGACGCGCGCGTGGTGGACGAGGATGGCGATCGCAAGCCCGGGATGAGCATCCGCGTCTCGGGTTTCAAGGTGTACGGGGCGCTGCGCGTGGTGCTCTCCCAGCTGGCCGGCCCGGTGGGCGCCGACCTCGGCGTCACGGGAGATGCGCACCTCGAGCCGAGCTACGAGATCTACGGCGACAGCATCCCGTTCTTCGACGCCAAGGCGGCGGCCGACTCCGCCAAGGCCGAGACCGAGGTCACCGCGCAGCACGATACCTTCGCGCTCGTCCCGGTCGCCGACGCGGCCAGCTGCGCGGACGTTCCGGACAGCGTCTTCCCCTGAGCGAAGCGACCGGCTCAGCGCCGCCGGGCCGGCGACGAAAGCGTATGGGTGTGCACCGGCGCTCGCTCGCGCGCGCACTCGCCGTCGATGGCCGTGCAGCGCTCGATCACCGCCTGGGCCTCGTCGGGGGCGCGGAGCGAGA
>JAHFDS010000069.1 GCA_023248855.1 Myxococcales bacterium | reverse complement strand
GGCCACCACGACGCAGTTGCGGGGGCGTAGCGCGGCGGCCCCGCGCCGATAGGCCCAACTCATGCACCTACGCAGATGCGTCCTTAGGGGAATCCTCTCGCGTGGAAATCCAGGCTAGCGGTCGGCGTCGGGATCGTGCTTGCACACCAGGTGTCGAGCGCGGCGCCGCGGGTCTTGCGCCTGGCAACGCCGGCCCCCGACGGAACCGCACCGGCGCGGCTGCTCAAGGCGCTCGCCCGCGAGGTCGACAAGGAGACCAAGGGTGAGCTCCGGATCAAGTGGTACTGGGGCGGGGTTGCGGGCGACGAGCTAACCGTCCACGAGCGCATCAAGCGAGAGCAGCTCGACGGGACAGCCTCCGGTGGTCCGCTGTGCATGCTCGTCAGCCCATCGTTGCGCATCTCGCAGCTTCCCGGCGTCTTCCAGACGCGCGAGGAGGCGCGCCACGTCGTCACCCTCCTGCGGCCAACGCTCGAGGCCGAGGCGCTGCAGCGAGGGTTCACGCTGTTCACGACGGTGGGTCTCGGGCCCACCGTCCTTCTGACCCGGACCCCCATCCGGACGCTGTCCGATCTCAAGGGCGCCAAGCTGTGGATCTGGGACCTGCTCGAGGTCCAGGTCGCGGTGGGCCAGGAGATCGGCATCTCGGTGGTGTCGAGCCCACTGCACGAGGCTGGCAGCCTCTACGACAGTGGACGCACCGACGGCTTCTTGACGATCCCGACCGCCGCGTTGGCGTTTCAGTGGTCCGCCCGCGCGCGCTACGTGACCGACCTGCGTATCGGCTACGTGCACGGCTGCCTGCTGATCGCCAACCGCGCCGTGGATCCGCTGTCACAACCGCAGCGTCAGGCGCTGCAGTCCGCGGTCAATCGCAGTTTCGTTCACTTCGAGGAGTTAGGGCTGCAGCAGGATCGGATGCTGCTCGGCGGGGTGTTCGCGCGCCAGGGTCTCAAGGCGGTGCCGGTGTCCGAGACCCTGCGCGCGGAGGTGTTCGCGGCACTCCGCGCGGCCCGCGAGAGGCTCGGCGAGAAGCTCGTGCCAGCGGCGCTGCTCCATCGGGTCATGGAGGCGTTGTCCGATTACCGGGGAGCACATCCGTGAGCGCCAGAGCGGCTATCCGCCTGGCATTCGCGCTCGGCCTTTCGAGCGTCCCCTCGTCCGCCGTGGCCGAGCCGCGCGTGCTCCGGATGGCGACCGTGGCCCCGGACGGGACGGCGTGGGCCCGGGTGCTGAAGACCTTCGGGCGAGACCTCGACGTCGCCACCAAAGGGCACGTCCGGATCAAGTGGTACTGGGGCGGGGTCGCCGGCGACGAGCTGACGGTGGGGGAGCGCATCCGGAAGGAGCAGCTCGACGGCGTGGCATCGGGTGGGATGCTGTGCGAGCGTCTGGCGCCCTCGTTGCGGGTGACGCGCCTGGCGGGCCTCTTCCAGGCCCGTGCGGAGACGCGGCACGTGCTCGAGGCGCTGTTCCCAACGCTGCACGCCGAGGCGCTTCGAGCCGGCTTCGAGCTCCTCGGCACCGCAGGCGTGGGCGCCGAGATCATCTTCTCCCGCGTGCCCGTACAGACCTTCTCCGAGCTCAAGCGGATCAAGCTCTGGCGCTGGGATCTGGACGAGGTCGGGATCATGACCTCGCGTGCCATGGGACTTCCCAGCGTTCCTGCGCCGCTCGAGGAGGCGGGCAAGCTCTACGAGAGCGGCCGCAGCGACGGGTTCATGGCGGTGCCGTCGGCGGCCATCGCCTTCCAGTGGTCCGCCCAGTCGCAGTACGTGACCACCTTGGGAGCCGGATACGTTCAGGGCTGCCTCCTCGTCTCCAGCCGCGCCTTCGATCCGCTCACCGCAGAGGACCAGCAGCAGCTGCGAGCCCTGTCGAGGATCTTCCTCGCGCGTTTCGACGAGGTCAGCGCCCGACAGGACGAGCTGCTCCTCGGTGGAGTGTTCTCTCGGCAGGGGCTCAAGACGCTCAAGCCGAGCGATGCCTTCCGCTCCGAGTTCCTCGCCGCCTCCAAGGACGCGCGCGAACGGCTGGGAGAGCGCCTCGTCCCGAGGGAGCTCCTCGACCGCGTGCTGGCCCTGCTCGCCGACTACCGCGCCGAGCATCGGGGCCGCTCGCCGGGGATCGGGCAGTAGGACCAGGCTCAGAGCCCCGGACGGTGCAGCCGCTCGACCAGCACCGCGCACGGGGCATTGCGCACCACCGCCTCGGCGGTGTTGCCGAGCAAGAGCCCCTTGAGCCCCGAGCGTCCCACCGTGCCCACCACCACCATCTGCGCCTCGACCTCGCGCGCCACGCGCACGATCTCCGCCGCGGCGGGGCCGATCCCGACCCGGGCCTCCCCGACGGCCCCCGCGCGCGCGATCGCCGCCACGACGCGCTCCTTGGCCTCTCGCTCCCGCTCGACGCGCAGCTCGACCGACCAGGCCTCCTGGCCCACCGCGCCGATCGCGACCGGGTCGATCCACGGCGTCCCCTCGTCGATGCAGTGCAGGACGATCAGCTCGGCGCCGAGACGCCGGCTGATGCCCGCGGCGGTGGTGATCGCCGGAAGCGCCGGGTCGGAGAAGTCCGTCGCGGCGAGCACGCGCAGCGACCGCGGGCTCGGCCGGGCGACCAGGACCGCGCTGTGCGCGTGGCGGATGACCGAGCTCGCCACGCTCCCGAGCAGCACACCCAGGATCCGACCCGTGCCGTGGCTGCCGATCACGACCAGGTCGGCCGCGAGCGACTCGGCCTTCTCGGCGATCGACGTCCGCGCGACGCCCTCCTCGACCATCACGGTGTAGCCGTCCGGCGTGCGCCCCGTGAGCGCCGCCACCCGCGCCCGCACGGCATCCGTCGCGACTGCGCGCAAGGCGGGGACGTCGGGGATGTGTGGCTGTGACAGCGAGGGCAAGACCGGCTGCACCGGCGGCAGCAGCTGGCTCGGCAGCACATGAACCACGACCAGCTCCGCGCCGAGCGCGCCAGCGAAGAAGTCCCCCTGGCGGATCGCCTCGTCCGCGTCGGCGCTGAGGTCGGTCGCCACCAGGATTCGCTTCATCGGAAGGCTCCCGCTTCCGATCATAGCGCCTGCCGGCCCCACCGACGACGACGATCGGCTCTGGCGGCCGCGTCAGCGTCCGCGGGCGCGCAGGTAGCGCTCGAGCGACTCGATGGACTTTCGGTAGTGGCCCGCGTCGAAGCGCGCGCGGCCGAGCACGTAGAGCACCTCGGGGCGCCGCGGCGGATCGAACGGCGCGAGCGCGTCCACGGCGTCCTCGGGCTCGACCATCTGCCAGGACGCCCACGCATAGAGCAGCGCGAGGTCCGGCCCACTGGCCCGCCCCACGTCGGCCGGCCAGCCATCCATCAGCTCCACCGCCTCCTTCCACGCCCCCCGGCGCGCCAGTCGCTCGACCGTGGCGTACTCGGCCGCGATCTCCGCCGCGCGCTTTTCCCCGAGGCCCTCGGGCACGCGCGCCGGCTCGAGCTCGTCGAGCGGCAAGGCCGGCGCATCCCTGCCGCGGAGCAGGTCGACCAGCGCCGACACGGCCGCCAGCCGGGCCTCAGCGCCCGCCACCTTGCGCGCCCGCTCGAGGGCGCGCTCCGCCTCGCGCAGCCGGCCGTGGTCGAGCAGCGCCCGGGCGATCGACACGAGGGCCTCGCGCCTTTCGGGCCCCTGCCCGAGCCCGCCCACCGCGCGCTCGAGCCGCCCGTAGGGCCAGCGATCGCCGTAGATGCGCGCGAGCACGCGGGTCGTGCGATCCCAGCCGTAGAGATCGAGCGGCGCCCCGAGCTCGACGAACGCGTTGTCATCGGTGTTCTCGGGGGCGCCCGCGGTGAACGCCTCGAGATCCTCAGGGCCGAGCAGCAGCATCGCGAGCACGTCGTCCGCGCTGCGGAGGCCGCCGCGCAGCGCCTCCGCCCGCGCCCGCGGCTCGGCCATCATGGCCGCGATGCGCGCGCGATCGAGCTCGAAGGGCCGGTCCGACGCCACGAGCAGGACGTCCGTCGACAGCGACTCCGCGGCCAGCACGTACGCGTGCGGGAACACCGCGCGCACCGCCGCGAGGATGGCCTTGATGCGGATCGGGTGCAGCTCGTAGAGCTGCGCCCACTGGCAGAACAGGCCGCCGGGCGCGAGGCGCCGCCGCACGATCTCGAAGTACTCGCGCGTGAACAGGTTCGAGACGCCCGTGATCCACGGGTTAGAAGGCTGGCTGACGATGACGTCGTACGCGGGCCCGCCGCGCTGCAGAAAGCCGCGCCCATCGTCGAGATGCAGCCGGGTCCGCGGGTCGGCGAGCGGCCGGTGATTCTCGCCGTCGAAGAACCTCGAGGCGGCCTCGACCACGCGCGGCTCGAGCTCGATGACGTCGAGGTGGCCGACCGGCCCCTCGAGGATCGCCCCCGCCGTGACGCCGCTGCCGTAGCCGACCAGCGCCACCCGCTCCGCCGGGCCATGCACGAGAAGCGGCAACAGGCCCACGGTGATCTGCGTGGGCATGTCGGCGTCGTTCGACGCGTCCACCTTGCCGTTGTTCTTGATGGCCACGGTCTTGCCCCAGCGCTCGACCGAGACCGTCGTGGCGACGCCGTCCTCGTAGTAGAGCAACTCCGGGATCGGCCAGGCCTTCTTGCGCGCCAGCAGATCGCGCGCGATCGAGACGCGGAACAGGCCGTACGAGAAGCGCACCAGGTCCCACCGCGGCGCCATCGCGAGCGCGACCACGCCGAGGCCGGCGATACATGCGCATAGCCGGATGCGATCGCCGCGCGTGCGCTCGGGGGCGCGCGCGAACACGACCACGGAGAGCACGAGACCCGCCGCCACGCACGCGTGGAGGCCACGCTCGAGCCCGACCAGCGGCAACAGGAAGCCGCCCGCGATCGACCCGGCGATCGCCCCGAGCGTGTTCCACCCGTAGAGGCGCCCGACGTCGGCGCCGACCGCCCCCGGCCGCGGCGAGAGCGCCCGCGCCGCGAACGGCAGCACCGCGCCCATCGGCAAGGTTGGCGGAAGCAAGAGCGCGAGCGCGAGCAGCGTCTGGCTGCGCAGCACCGACTCCGGCCGGCTCGCCGAGCCCTCGAGCAGCGTCAGGAACGCGGCCGGCATCCGGTCGAGCTCGATCGACGCGACCAGCGCGCCGAAGGCGCCGAGGGCCAGCGCCCAGGCGAGCGGCGTCGCTGGCGCCCGGTTTCCTGCGAGCAAGCGCGCCGCGATGGCCGCCCCCGCCGACAGGCCCACCAGGTAGGCCACGAGGATGATCGAGAACGAGTAGATCGACGAGCCGAGGACGATGGCGAGCGCGCGCGACCAGAGCACCTCGAGCGCCATCGCGATCGCCCCCGAGACGAGGACCGTCACGAGCACCGTCGCGCGCGGCGGCAGGGGCACCGCGGGCTCCGGCGCAGAAGGTGGCGAGGCCACCGCGGCTGCGGGCCGGCCGCCGGCCCGCCACGCCGCGAGGCAGACCACGAGGAAGAGCACGAGGTCGGTCACGGCGGCGACGCGGTTCGTGGCCGCCACGCCGATCGCGCCGAGCAGGCCAAAGCCCGCGGCGAAGGAGCCCACCACGGCGCCCGCGGTGTTGGCGCCATAAAGCAGGCCCAGGCGCGCCGGTGCCCGCCCCTCTTGCCCGGCCGGCACGAGCGCCCGCACCAGAAACGGCAGCGTCGCGCCCATCAGCGTGGTCGGCACGAGCAGGACCAGCGCGGCGCCGACAAAGCGCGCGAGCCCGAGGCCGAGCGGCGAGCCCTCGAACGGCGCGACCAGGCCCGGCAGCGCGCCGATGAGGCCCGGCACCGCGAGGGCGCAAAGGCCGATCCCGAGCTCACAGCCTGCGTAGCCCAGCGCCGGACGGGACATGCGATCGGCCCTCGGCCCACCGACGCGGCTGCCGAGCGCGAGGCCTCCCATGAAGGTCGCGAGCACGGTTGCGATCGCGAGGTGCGTGGCGCCGAACACCAGCCCGAGCAGCCGCACCCAGACCAGCTCGAGCACCAGCGACGCCGCGCCCGAGACGACGCAGCAGCAGACGAGCAGGCGCACGCCGCTCGCTACTCCTCCGGATCCTCGTCCGGCTCGCGCGCGGGCCCTCCGGCGGCGGCCGTCGCGGCGACCACGTCGAGCAGCAGCACCACCGTCTCGTAACGCCCTGTCAGCGAGTAGTAGTACTCGTTCGAGGCCGGTGCCGCACCGTCGAGCGCGCGCTCGAGCGTCCCGCGCAGGCCGAGCGGAGCGTGCACCGTGGCGTCATGATCGGGCGAGGGCCCCTCGGCGATCGCCTCCGCAACCATCGCCGTGGGCGAGAAGTGGAGCGGACCCACTGCGAGCTGGAGCGCCTCCGGATCCGGCCCCGTCCCCGTCCACTCGCCGCCGAGCAACACCCGCACGATCTCCCCGAACAGGGCCCCGAGCGTGGGCACGACCAGTGCCAGGAGCGCCGCTCGCCGGTCCGCGCTCGCGGTCGCGAGGGTCACGCGCACCGTGCCGAGATAGTGATCGATCGCCGCCAGGCCCACCTCGTCGAGCGACGGCAGAAGGCCCGTCGCACGCTCCACGAAGGCGCGCGCGCGGTCGGCGTACTCGGCGACGAAGGCGGGGGCGTCGGCTTCCACGTGCGGAGGGTAGGAGATCGCCCGACCAGGCGCCACATCACCTCGCCTCGCAAGACCGGCATCGACCCCAACGATTCGCCCATGCCAGCGAGGTCGGCTCTGTTACATTGGGGCTTCGGCATGCCGCGCTTCGGGATCTTCTCGGACAGCCACGCCAACGTCGAGGCCATCAAGGCCGTGTTCGCCGCCTACGAGGGCGAGCGGATCGACCAGTTCATCTGCCTTGGCGACACGGTCGGCTATGGGGGAAGCCCGAACGAGGCCTGCGACCTGGTCAAGAAGAAGGTGGCCCACTGCATCCTCGGCAACCACGACGCCGCGGTCGCCGGGCGGATGGACTACTCGTTCTACTACGACGCCGCAAGAAATGCGCTCGACCTGCACGCTTCGGTGCTCTCGCCGGAGAACATGGCCTGGCTCAAGCGCATCCCGTACGAGGTCCGCGACGCCGCCGCCGACGTGCACTTTTGCCACGGCTCGCCGCTGCACGTGGAGGAGTTCGAGTACATCTTCTCACCCGAGCAGGCGGCTCGCTGCCTTGACGTGTGGGAGAGCCTGCAACGCATCACCTTCATCGGCCACTCGCACCTGTGCAAGGCGTTCGCGCTGACGAGACACGAGGTGTTCGAGGTGGTCTCGCGGCGCTTCGAGCTCCGCCCCGGCCACAAGTACATCGTCAGTGTCGGCTCGGTCGGTCAGCCGCGTGACTACGACAACCGAGCCAGCTACACGATCTACGACAGCGACATGCGCGTGTTCGAGTTCAAGCGCGTCGAGTACGACATCGAGTCCGCGGCGCGGAAGATCTTCGACGCCAAGCTCGAGCGGAACTTCGGCAACCGCCTGTTCATCGGCGTGTGAGCGGCTTGCCCGAGCAAGCCGCCAAGCGAAGGAGCCTGCTCCTCGCCGGGGCGCTGTTGGCGTGCGGCTCCGGCGGTGCCGTCGGCAAGGGTGGCGCGGGGCCGGCGGCCGAGGTGCCACCCGGCCGGCACGAAAGCTTCGATCTCCAGGATCTGCCCAAGGGCGCGGTCGATCCGGCGCGCTTCCCCAAGGCGCCGGCCGTGCCATACCGCCCGAAGACCGGTGGGCGGGCGTGGTTCGTCGCGCCGGGTGGCACCGGCGACGGCGACTCGCTCGCGTCGCCCGCGGGGGACGTCCGAAAGACGGTCGAGCAGGCCGGCGACGGCGACGTGGTGTGGCTCAAGGGCGGCGCCTACAAGGTGGGCGTCGCCGACGACGAGTTCGCGCTGCGTGTGCACAAGAGCGTGGTGGTGTCGGCGTGGCCGGGCCAGCGCGCCGTCCTCGAGCCGCTCGACGACGGCCCCACCTACGGCATCGACCTCGAGGGCGACGGCGCGGTGCTCGACGGCCTCGAGCTCAAGGGCTTCTCGCAGGCCGGCATCTACTTCGGCCGGATCAAGAAGCCCCAGAAGGGCGCCGTCATCGCGCGCGTCAAGGTCGAGGGCGGCACCGACGGCATCCGCTCCCAGGTGCGCGCCGGCCGCGGCAAGAACCCGCTCGTCGAGGGCCTGCTCCTCTACGACGTCCAGGTGCGCGGCGCCGCCATCGGCTTCAACTGCGGCGAGGGCCCCTGCAACGATGTGCGCCTCGAGCGCGTGCTGGTCGATGGCGGCGAGGAGGACGCGCGCGGCGAGGGTCACTCGGGCGCCGACGCCATCGCGTTCGAGGCCGGCGACAACATCGCCATCGTGGACAGCACCGTGCGCGCGGTCGGGGCCGACGGTTTCGACCTCAAGGCCCGGCGCGTCCTGCTCCACGGGGCGCAGGTGCGCGGCGTGGGCCGAAACGGCATCAAGCTCTGGTACGGCGGCGACCTCGTCAACTGCCTCGTCTACGGCACCGGCGCCGACGCCGCCATCGTGTTCGACCACGGCGCGAGCTACCGGATCACCCACACCACCGTCGCGCGCCACGGCCACCGCGGCGAGTCCTACTCGCTGACGATGGCGTACGACCACCCGCGCCAGCCCGGCCGCCTCGAGATCTCGAACTCCATCTTCTGGGACAACGGCGGACCGCTCTGGGTGGCCGGAGCGACCGAGCTCGTGATCACGAATTCGCTGTTCTCCCGGTCGAAGGGCGGCACGGAGATCGTCTGGGCGCGCTCGCCCGACGTGACCATCGCGCGCTACGAGGACGCCCAGAAGAAGCTGCCGGGCAGCCGCGGCATCCTCATCGGCTCCGACCCGCGGTTCGTGGATCCGGACCAGGGCGACTTCCGCCTCCAGCCCACCAGCCCTGCGGTCGACCGCGGCTCGAACCTCGAGCAGCTGCCCTTGCACGACCTTTCCGGGAAGCCCCGCAAGATCGGCGAGCGACCGGACCTCGGCCCCTACGAGCTCGCGCCAGCCAAGGAGGAGTAGGCGCCCCCTCGGCGTCCCAGCCCGCGCCTGGTGGGCCTGGCTCGCTGTGGTGTGAGCCCACCTCGTCACGGGCCAACTCGCCCCGCGATGGCCGGTAGAGTCGCCACCCCGGTCAGGCAGAATTTACCATCACGGCGTCGCAGGCCACCTGGTGATGCTGGAACCTTGAAATAATTAATTATTTTCGCGAGTGCGAATGGCATGTCACTTGCGGTGGACGGCCGCGCCATGAGCGACACGAGCTCGCCGATCGAACCGGCCACCCGATCACGACTCCCCCCTCCCCTTCCGGCTCGCCGCGCCCCCGCGATGAGCCCTGCGCAGCCCACGCCCGAGCCCAGCCACCTGCCCCAGGTGCGGACCGCGATGGCCTTCCGCTCCGACATCAACGGTCTGCGCGCGGTCGCGGTGGCCCTGGTCGTCCTCTATCACCTGGGCGTCCCCGGCTTTCACGGCGGCTACCCTCGAGACGCCCTGCGCTCGCCTGGGTCGGCCTGGCGCTGATCGCGGTCGCGACGTTGCTCTACGACGAGCGGCTCCCCTATCCCGGCCATTACGCCGTCGTGCCAGTGCTCGGCTCGGCCCTCGTCATCGCGGCGTGGGGCCAGTCGGTCGTCCTCGGAAACCGGCTCGCGCAGATCCTCGGGGACACCTCCTATTCGTTCTACCTGTGGCACTGGCCGTTCATCGTCGGCGCGCGCGTCCTCGAGATCGCGTTCACCCCCGCGGTGATGGTCGCGCTGGCGCTCTTGTCGTTCGGCGCCGCGATGCTCTCACACCGGCTCGTCGAGAAGCCGTTTCGCACGCGCGGCACGGCCCTTCGCGGCGGGGCCTACCTGGTGCGCGCGGTCGCCGTGGTCGCCGCCCTCGGTGGCGTCGCCGCCGTCGTGTACCAGACGCGCGGCGTGCCCGCGCGCGTGCCGCCGCTCGCCGCGCGCAATGACGCGGTCTCCGCCGACTTCGTCTGGTCCGACGTCTGCGGCAAGTCCCTCGTGTGCGCCGTCGGGCCACAGACGCCGAAGAAGGTGCTCTTCTGGGGTGACTCGCACGTCGAGCAGCTGTTTCCAGCCGCGCAGCTCCTCGTCGAGCAAGGCAAGAACCACGGCAAGCAGCCGCTGTTTCACGCCCAGAGCGCGTGCATTCCCGTGCGCGGATTCGGCGGCGGCGGCGCGAGCGCCAGGTGCCCGTCCCTCAACGCGGCCGCGCACGCGCGCGCCCTGGCCGACGACATCGACAGCGTCGTCATCGCCAGCATCTGGACGCCCTACTTCCGCGAGGTGCTGTACGACCCCGCGACGCGACCGACGCTCTGCCATGCCGAGGGGAAGCGCTGTGCGCCGCTTCCCGCCCTCGAGGACGCGGTGGCCCTCGTGCGCGCGCAGATGGTGCGCGACCTGGGTGAGCTGACGGCACGCGGCAAGCGGGTGACCCTCGTGGCGCCCGTGCCGATCTTCGATCGCGACGTGGCGCAGC
This sequence comes from Myxococcales bacterium, assembly GCA_023248855.1. GTDB lineage: Bacteria > Myxococcota_A > Polyangia > JAHFDS01 > JAHFDS01 > JAHFDS01. Next base: position 15,591 of record JAHFDS010000069.1, on the reverse strand, counting down.
ACCTGGCCGAGCGGGGCTGGCGCGGGCACCGGGTCGAGCTGAGCCTGCCGCGCGCGCAGCACGAGGCGCTCGTGGCGCCCATCACCGCGATGCTGCGCGAGGTCGCCGCGACCATCGGAGCGAGCCTCCTCGATCCGGCCGACGTTCTCTGCGCCTCGGGCTCGTGCCTGTTCGCAAGGGACGGTGTCTCGATCTACCGGGACAACAGCCACCTGGCGGCGGCCGCCGCGAGGATGCTCGCCCCCGCGCTTGGCGCCGCGTTTCTCTGAGGCTCGACGCAGGGCCTCGAGGGACGCGCAATTCGCCAGATCTTCCCGGGTTTTCGGTCATGCGAAGCCCCTCTGACGCGGCGCGCGATCCCTTGGCCCTTTGATCATTGACTCCCGTTTGGCCGCATGTTAGACGCGGGACCGACTTTCGAAGGAATGACATGTGGGGGCTCGATCCCAGGATGCTGCGTGCGGCCGGAAGGGTCAGCGCGGTAGGGATTGAGATAGTCGTCGCGCTGGTGATCGGATACCACATCGGTCACTGGGTCGACGGCCGGCTCGGGACGGCACCATATCTGACTGTTTTCTTTACCCTGGTGGGCCTGGGCGCCGGCATCAAGGCGCTTGTCCGGACGAGCCGGGAGTTCAAGCGGCAGCTCGAGCGCGACGACGACCAACCTCCCGAGGACGAACCCCCCAAGAGCTAGACGACCGATGGAAGAACGTCACCTGCGCAGTGTGGAGATCGGCAACCTGGTCCTCGGCGGCATCGCCGTGGGGCTGGCGGCCGTCCTCGCCGACGCGCGGATGCTCGAGGGCGTGACCGCGGGGGCGCTGCTCGCGATCGTGAACTTCCACCTGGTCAGGCGCCTCGTGGCGGCGTTCGCCCGGCGTGGTGCCAAGGCGCCCCTCATCGCGGCGCTGATCGGCAAGATGGCCGCCATGATGGTGGCGGTCTGGGCGGTGATCCGCTTGACGCACTGGAACGCGGTCGGCTTCGCCGCGGGCCTGTCGATCTTCATCGTGTCCATCTTCGCGGTCAGCTTGCGGTACATCGCCTCGGCGCGCGCCGAGATCACGGAGAGCGCGCGCTAGCGCGCAGACAGCCATGGGCGATCACGACACCTGGTTCGACTACCTGCCTGGCTTTGGGAACTTGAAAGAGTTCGCGGAGCACTACCTCAAGCGTGACTGGCAGTGGCAGATGTTCCAGGACACGCACTTCACGCTCGGGCACGTGTTCTCGCTGCTCGCCACCCTGGGCTTCATGCTGTTCGCCGTGAGCCGCTGGCGCGCGCGCACGAACGCCGCGCTCGCGTCCGGGGACCTCGAGGACCTGGTGCCGCCGAAGGCCTTTGGCCTGCACAACCTCGTCGAGATGCTCACCGAGGCCGTGTTCAACACGATGGTCGGCGTCATGGGCGAGAAGAACGCCAAGAAATACCTGACGCTCATCGGCTCGCTCGCCTTCTTCATCTTCTTCTCGAACGTGCTCGCGCTCATCCCGGGCTTTCTGCCCCCGACCGACACGCTCAAGACCAACCTCGGGCTGGCGATCGTCGTGTTCCTGATGACGCACGTGTACGGGGTCAAGGAGAACGGCCTCGGCTACTTCAAGCACTTCCTCGGCCCCTACCTGCCGATCGCCCCCCTCATGGTGCTCGTGGAGATCGTCAGCCACATCGCGCGGCCGGTGTCGCTGGCTCTGCGCCTGATGGGCAACATGGCCGCCGATCACAAGGTCGTGCTCGTGTTCTTCGGCCTCGTGCCGCTGCTCGTACCGGTGCCGTTCCTGCTCCTTGGCACCATCGTCGTCATCGTGCAGACGCTGGTGTTCTGCCTTCTGTCGATGGTCTACATCTCGATGGCCGTCGCCCACGAGGAGCATCACTGAGGCTCTTGCCGGCACCGGCTGGTTTGGTTCGTAGCTGCTGATTTCGGATTAGGAAAGACGGAGGACTCGCTGCCATGACTCGCGCTCGTCAGATCTGGATGTCGCTCTTCTCGTTCATGATGGTCTCGCTCGCCTCGGGCGTGGCTTTCGCGGAGTCCAGCCCCAGCAAGGACGCGCGCGACGGCTGGATCGCCCTCGGCGCCGGCATCGCGATCTCGATCGCGGCCTTCGGTGGCGCGCTCGGTCAGGGCCGCGCGGCCGCGGCTGCGCTCGACGGCATCGCGCGCAACCCGAGCGCATCGGGCAAGCTCTTCACGCCGATGATCCTCGGCCTCGCGCTCATCGAGTCGCTCGTCATCTACGCGCTCCTGATCGCGTTCCTCCTCCAGACCAACATCGGGAAGTAGCGCCCGTCTGACCTCGTGGCCAATGGCCACGAGGCTTTCCCGCTCGAGATTCCGTCGACGGCTTCGCGCCCGCCGGCATCGCGCGTGCGTGCCGTGACACGCGCACCCGCCGGCCTATTGACAGGGGATCTACGGGACCTGGACCACGTCGCCTGGGAGCAAGACGAGGTTCATCTCGGGCCGCTCGGCGGTGGCGCGCTCGTAGACGAACGGGATCTCCCGGCCGCCGCGCTGGATGATGATGTGGTTCCGGTCGGCCAGCGGGGTCAGCCCTCCCGCGAGCTGCAGCGCCTCGAGCACCGTGACGAAGGCCTTCGGCAGAAAGCTCCCCGGCCGCTCGACGCTGCCCGTGACCGTGACCATGTAGCCGTTCTCCCCGAGCGCGAGCTCGGCGTTGAGCTTGCGCGGGTCGACTTCCTTGTCGTAGGGGTAGGTGGGGTTCGGGACGCAGGCGAGGGCGCCCCCCAGCCCGGCCACGACGAGAAGGGCCCGGAGCAGGCGTCTCACGGCACCATGAGGATGTCGCCGCCGAGCATGACCACGTTCATCTCCAGCATGTCGCCGTTCTTGAGCAGCTCGCAGTTGATCGGCACCTTGTACTGCGTGCCGTCCTTGGCGCGCCGGATGATCACCGATGCACACGCGTCGGCAAAGCGCGTGAGCCCGCCGGCCAGCCCCACGGCATCCATCACCGTGACGTAGTCCTTGGGCGCAAACGTGCCGGGACGCTCGACCTTGCCGGTCACGGTGAACTTGTAACCCGCCACCTGCAGGAGGTTCACCGCGATCGGCGCCTCGCCGCACTGGATGAACTGGCAGAGCTTCTTGGCGATCTTGTCGCGAAGCTCGTTGACGGTCAGCCCCGCGGCCTCGATCTCGCCGGCGAGCGGCAGCGTGATCCGGCCGTCCGGCCGCACCCGCACCTTCTTGGTGAGGTCGTTGTTCTTCCAGACCTCGATGGAGAGGTAGTCGGTCGGTTGGATGACGTAGCCCGTCTTCCGCGGATCGGGCTCGCCCATGTAGCGGTCCTTCTTCCAGATGGGTGGGCAACATCCGACGGCCAGGGCCAGAAGGAGGGCGACACGCAGCATGGGCGGCAGCGTATCGCGCGTCGGCGCTTGCCACAAGACCACCATCCGCGCGAGCCTGCCCGCATGGAGCTCCTGTTCGTGGCGCCGCGCGTGCCGTGGCCGCTCGACACCGGCGCGAAGATCCGCACCTACCACATGCTCGCCGGGCTCGCGCGCGCGCACCGCGTGCGGGCGCTCGTGTTTCACGACTCGCCGGCGGAGCTGGCGGCGGCCGCCGGCCTGGCCGGCGCCGGTTGCGCGGTGGAGCTCGTGCCGCGCTCGTGGACGCGGCTCGATCAGGCGCGAGACGCCGCGCGGGGCCTTGTCGGCCCGGCGCCCTTCAACATCAGAAAGTACGAGCGCGCCCGCATGGAGGCCGCGCTCCTCGGCGCGATCGAGCGGCGGCGGCCGGCCCTCGTGCATTGCGATCACCTGCACATGTCGCGCTACGGCCGGCTAGCCACCGACCGTGCCGGGGTGCCGCACACCATCGACGAGCACAACGTCGAGAGCCTGATCTTCGAGCGCTTCGTCGAGAAGCGGACGGGCCTGGTCAAGCTGGCGTTCCGCGAGCAAGCGTTCTGGCTGCGCCGCTACGAGGCGAGCGCAGCCCGGCGTGCCTGGGGGTGCCTCGTGTGCTCCGACGACGACGGCCGCAAGCTCGGGGCGCTGTCGGGGCAGCGCAACCTCCACGTCGCGCCGAACGGCGTCGACCTCGCGTACTTCGGCGCGCCCGTGACGCCGAGCGCGACCGGGCACCTGGTCTTGACCGGCTCGATGGACTGGGCGCCCAACGAGGACGCCGCGCTGTGGTTCTCGGCCGACGTGCTGCCGGAGGTCCGCCGCGTCGCGGGTGCGCTGCCGTTCTACGTCGTGGGCAGAAATCCGAGCGACGCCCTGCGCGCGCTCGGCGAGCGCGACCGGCAGACCATCGTCACCGGGACCGTGCCGGACGTGCGGCCGTTCCTCGTGGGCGCCCGCTGCCTGGTCGTGCCGATCCGCGTCGGCGGAGGGACGCGCCTCAAGATCCTGGAGGCGTTCGCCGCGCGGGTCCCGGTCGTGTCCACGCGTGTCGGCGCGGAGGGCATCGCGGCGCGCGACGGCGAGGAGATCTTGTTCGCCGAGACGCCCGCGGAGTTCGCCGCGCAGGTGGCGCGGCTCGGCGCCGAGCCGGCCCTCTCCCGGCGCCTCGCGGACAGCGCGCGCCGGCTGGTGGAGGCCACGTACGGCTGGGAGGCCATCGCCCGCGCCGCCGCGGCGTTCTACGAGCGCGCGCCCGCGCGGGTCCTGTGAGCGCGGCGTCGGGCCAGCCGGCAGCGGGCGGCAGCGGCTACCTGGCGCTGTTCGTGGGCCTGTTCTTCGTCTCGACCTCGGGCCCGTTCCTGGTCGCGGCGAAGATGGATGCGCTCGCGATGGTGGTCGTGCGCATGCTCGGCTCGGCCCTCCTCCTGCTCGCCTGGGCGCGGGCGCGCGGGTTGCGGCTGGCGGGCGAGCACGTCGCCCGCACGCTGCTCGGGGCGGGGTTGCTCGCGGCGCACTTCGCGCTCTGGCTCAAGGCCTTCGACCTGACCGACTTCGCGTCGAACCTCTTGCTCCTCGTCGCGCAGCCGGTCGTGGCGGCGCTGCTCGGCGCGGCCGTCGGCGAGCCTCCGACCCGGCGCACGTGGGCCGCCGTCGCGCTCGCGGCGCTCGGCCTCGGCGTCATCGCACGCGGCGACTTCTCGCTCGGCCCACGCGCCCTGCTCGGCGACGGCATGTGCGTCCTGGGCGCACTCGCCATCGCGCTCTTCTACGTGGTCACGCGCCGGGCGCGCGCCGAGACGCCGCTGGCGCCATTTCTGGGCGTGGTGTTCCTGGCCGGGGGTCTGTTCGTCTTGCCGCTCGCCCTGGTCTCGGGCAGTCGCTTCGGGGGCTACTCGGCGGAAAGCTGGGCCTGGGCCCTGGCGCTCGTCCTCGTCACCACGATCGGCGGGCATGGGCTGCTCAACGTGGCCGCGCGTCGCGTGTCCCTGTTCTCCCTCAACGTGGTGATCGTGCTCGAGCCGGCGATCGGCATCGGCCTCGGCGCGCTCATGTTCGGCGCCCGCGTGACGCCGGTGCAGCTCGCGGGCGGCGTGCTCCTGGCCGCGGCCGTGTGGATTGGCCTTCTCGGCGAGCACCGCCGCGCGCGATCGGCAAGGGCTACGGCGCCGCCGGCGCCGGACGGCGGCCTCAGGACCCACCCGTCGCCACCACCTGCGTGACGTTCCAGAGCGCCTCCGGGCTCGGCCGGTCCCGGGTCCAGCGCACCCGACCGGCGTCGTCGACCACGAAGGCCCGCGGCGGCGGCGCCTCCCCGAACGCATTCGCCGAGGCAGATGAATCATCGGCGAGCGAGAACACCGCGATCTCGGGGGCCTGTCCGGCCAGCCAGGCGGCCGTGCGGGCGAGCTCGGCGCAGCCCGCGCAGCGCCCATCCCCCACGAGCACGACCAGCGCGGTGCGGCCACGGCGCGCGGCCTGCTGCGCGGTGGACAGGGGCGCGGCCCGCTCGAGGAGCGCGTGTCGTTGCGAGGGCGGAAACCGGGGCAGCGGCGAAAAGCAGCCAGCGAGGAGCAGGAGCAGAGAAAGCAGGCGAGACATGTCGGGGCAAGGATACTGCTACGCCACCTCGCCCGAGACCTCGAGCGCGCCGGGGACGGGGACGGGCTCGCGGGCGTGCGCGCGCAGCGCCTGCCGAGAGGCGGCCGCGGCGGGGAGCCAGCCCTGGCGCTCGAGCCGCCACCAGAGGATGACGGCGCCCACGAGGATCTCGGCGCACAGACCGAGCCAGCCCCCGAGCGCGCCGAGCCCCATGCGATAGCCGAGCAGCCAGGTCAAGGGCGGCGTGAACACCCAGGACGTGAGCACGCCGACCACCGCGGGCATGCGCACGTCCCCCGCGCCGCGGAGCGTCCCGCGGGCCACCACGTTCAGGCCGTCGGCGACCTGGAAGACCGCCGCGACGTGGAGCAGGCGCACCGCCACCGCCGCCAGCCCCGGTTCGCCGGTGAAGCCCGCCGCGATGAGCGGGGCCGCGAGCGCGAGCACGAGCGTACACGCGAGCGTGTAGGCGCCTGCCACGAGGCCCGCTGCGCGCGCGACCGTGCGCACGAGGCCGTCTCGCGCGGCGCCGACCGCCTGCCCGGCCAGCACCGAGGCCGCCTCGCCGACGGCGAACGCCGGCAGGAAGCTGAAGTGGATCACCTGCAGGGCGATCTGGTGGGCCGCCATCTCGCGCTCGGGCATGCGCGCGAGGAGAGCCGCCAGCATCGCGAACGCCCCGACCTCCAGCGTGAACTGCAGGCCCGTCGGCAACCCCACGCGGAAGAGCTCCGCCACGTGCCGCCGGCCGAACGAAAGAAGACCGAGCGCCCCACGCTCGGCCACCACGAGGACGCCGGCCTCGACGCCGTGCGCGATGACCGTGGCCAGCGCGGCGCCTGCCACGCCCCGGCCCAGCACGAAGACGAAGACGTACGCGAGCACGATGTTCACCGCGTTCGCGAGCACCGTCGCCACCATCGGTCGCCGGGCGTCGCCGCTGCCATAGCGCACCTCGCGCAGGGCGACGTAGAGCAGCGCGAGCGGCGCGCCCAAGCTGCGCACGGCCAGGTACTCGCCCGCGGCTCGGCCTGCGGCGGGAGATGCGGACAGAAGCGGCAAGACGCTCGCCAGGATCTGGCCACCGAAGAGCGTCAGCCCACCGATCCCGAGGGCGGCCGCGACCGCGGCGCCCCGGTGCGCGTGCACCTCGCCCGGCTGCCCCGCGCCGACCGCCTGGGCGACCAGGGTCTTGGCGCCGCGCAGAAGGCCGAACGAGAAGCACAAGAGGACGAACGCCGCGGTGCCTCCGAGGCCCACGCCCGCGAGCTCGGCCGGACCGAGGCGGGACACGAGCAGCGTGTCCACGAGGGTCATCGCACTGTACGAAAGGGTCGATACCGTGATCGGCCAGGACAGGCGCACCAGCTCAGGAAAGGGTCGCTCGGCCCAACCAAGGTTCTTCTGCTCTATCGATCGCGCGTTCATTGCGCACCTCTCGCTGCGGCCCGAAATTCAGGCAATGAGATCCTCGTTCGCCCGGCCCCCGTGGACGGGACCCGTCCGCGGCGCCTCGGGCGCTCTTCACACTCGCTTCAAGTCCGCCAGCAGGCCCGCGGCAAAAAAAAACCGCGGGAGCCTTCCGGCGCCCGCGGTTCCTTTCGGAACGTTCCCGGAGGGCTACTTCAAGTCTTCCTCGGGAAGCGCGGGCGCCAGGTGCGCATCGACAGGTCGCACGTGCACACCGGGTTGGCGCAAATGAGCGCGGTGCGTACGGTCGCAGTGTCGAGCTGCTGGCGGGGGTCGATGGAGTGAATCATCAGATCAACATACCTTCACTTGGGGTCAGTCTCGTGGATCGAGGAATCTGTGTCAATGAATATTGCTCGCGCGCGCCAATCCCCGTGGGGAGAATCACGACCCGTTCATTTGCGGGACGAACCGTCCATTCGTGGGACTCGGGTCGAATGGCGGCTCAATCACTCGAGCTCCCCCGCGAGCCTGAGCTTGTTCTTTGCGGCGGTCGCGAGCTTGCCGCGGGGTTGACGCTCGACGATGGCCGAGAGCAGCTCTGCGCCGAGCTCCTTTTCGTCGTCATCCTTCGACTCCACGAAGTTGAAGCCGATCGTGAAGAGGTCCTCCAGCTCGAGCGACTTGTCCTTGAGCAGCGCCTTCGAGACCGCGTAACCGGTGCCCACGAGGTGCACGAGCTGCGACAGAAAGGGATCCACGGTACGCGCCGCGCGCAAGAGGTCCTTGCCCAGGTGGCGCACCCCGAGCGATGCGAGGTAGAGGCGCTGCTCGTCCGTGAGCTTCGCCCCCTGGTGGAGCAGCGGCCGCAAGAGCGAGATGGCATCGGCGAGCTTGCCCGCCTTGCCGAGTTTCTTGGCCCGCTCGAAGGTGAGCTCGGCATAGGCCTCGGGCGCGAGCGCCCCGAGGGCCTCGCCGTAGATCGCGCTCCACCCGCCGTGTTCCTTGTCGAGCGCTGAGGCCGCGCGCCTGGCGAGCTTGTCGAGCGCGGCCTTCGGCACCCGACCGCGATGCGCGCGCAGAAGGCCTGTGACGCGGTGCCCGAGCGTCTCGTCGCGGGTCTCGAGCAGGGTCGCGACCAGCGGGCCGGCAGCCTCGGGCAGCGCCGAGAGCTGGCGCGCCGCCGCCTCGCGCGGCCCCGCGTCCGCGCCCGCGAGCGCGACGAGGAGCGTCTCGGTGCCGGCCGCCTGCCTACCCGCGCGCTCGACCGCGAGCTTTCGCGCGTCGGCGCTCGGCGACGCGGCGAGCCTCGCGAGCAGCGGGTCGGACAGCTCGACCACGCGCAACGTGTCGACGGCCGTGCGCGCCAGGGGCTCGGGCTCGGCGGCGTAGGCGACGAGCGCCGCCACGACGCCAGCGCTCGAGCCTCGCACGGCCTCGTTGCCCAGCGCTCGCCGCATGGCGGCCACCGCGGCGAGCCGCACCGGGAGGCCGTGACCGGGCTCGGCGAAGCCGGCCAGGCGCTCGAGCGAGGCCGGCTCGGCCAGGTAGCCCTCGAGCCGCAAGAGCGCGCACAGCTTCTTGACGTCGAAGCCGCCGGTGTCGGCGCTCGCCATCTTCTCGGCCAGCTTCTCGACGCGCGTGTCGAGGCGCTTTCGGAGGAGCTTTCTCAGCTTGGCCCCCTCGGCGTGGTCGAGCTCCGCGCGCAGGTGCTGGAGCGCGTGCTCGCCGACCTCGCCATCGTCGAGCACGCCGAGGAGCGCATCGACGGCCGCCGCGGAGCCGATGCGCGCGAGCTGCGTGGCCGCCACCTTGCGCACGCCGGCCTCACCCCCGGTCAGCGCGGCCAAGAGCGTCGCCTCCTCGGCCACGCCGGCCCGACCGAGCAGCCCCTGCGCGCGCATCCTGACCTCGTCGTCGCGACTCGAGGCCAGCAAGAGGAGCGGCGCGGCATCCACCGGCGCGCCCATGCGCGAAAGCCCCTCGAGCGCGTGCCGCTGCACGGCGGCCACCGGATCGCCCAGGCGCCTGACCAGCGTCGCGACGACCTCGCGCTCCCCCTGGCCGACCAGCGCGATCACCTGCGCCGCCGCCGCCCGCACCTCGGGGCGCTCGTCGTCGCACAACCCGAGCACCCTTTCCCCCAGCGTTTCCCGCTTCGACATGACTCCGAAGTTGTACCACCTGGCGCTATGCTTGAATCGATGGCTACGGTCGACGACGACGACGACGACGAGGGGCCGAAGCTCCCGGTCGGGACGAAGAACTACATGACGCCCGGCGGCGCGAGGCGCCTGCAGGAGGAGCTTCGACACCTGCTCAGCGTGGAGCGACCGAGGGTGGTCGAGGTGGTCTCGTGGGCGGCCTCGAACGGCGATCGCTCCGAGAACGGCGACTACATCTATGGCAAGCGGCGCCTGCGCGAGATCGATCGCCGGGTGCGCTTTCTGACCAAGCGCCTCGACGCGGTCGAAGTGGTGGAGCCCGCGGAGCAAAAGGGGCCGCAGATCCGCTTCGGCGCGACGGTGATGGTCGAGAACGACGACGGCAAGCGCCGCACCGTGCACATCGTCGGGATCGACGAGACCGACGCACCGAACGGCCGCATCTCGTGGATCTCGCCCATCGGACGCGCGCTCCTCAAGGCGCGTGAGGGCGACGTGGTCACCGTCAAGACGCCCAAGGGCGACGAGGACCTCGAGGTGGTGAAGGTGCGTTACGAGCCGCTCCCCTGAGCCCCCGCCGCCCGCGGGCAGATCCGAGGAGGCGCTGCCGATCGAGGACGCCGACCTCGAGGAGGTCGTCCCCACCACGTCGCGGCGCAGGAGCGTCGTGCTGGGCACGCTGCTCGTCCTAGTCGCGCTCTCGTTCCCCCTCGGCATCTACGTAACGCGCCGGCTGGCCGCGACGCCAGCCCCTGCGCTCGCGGTCTCGGCGCCGCTTGCGCGCCCGGTCGAGGCCGCCCGCGTGCTCGCGCCGCCCGAGGAGACCCCGGTGCGCCTTTACCGCACCGGGCGCACGCGGGCCGAGCGCAAGAAGGCGCACCCGACGGCCAGGCGCGCCGCGGGCGAGGAACGTCGCATCGCCGATCTGACGGGCTCGCGTGAGGATATGGAGGCCGCCGCGCCCCCGTCCGGGGCGATCTCCGCGCCGGGCGCGATCCCCCAGCGCCGGCCCGTGATCATGTACTCGACCACGTGGTGCGGCGTCTGCAAGCGCGCCAAGAAGTGGATGCAGCAGAACGGTGTTCGCTACGGCGAGCACAACGTCGAGGCCGACGAGGACGCCGGCCGCACGCTCGCCCGCCTCAACCCGCGCCAGTCGGTGCCCACGTTCGACATCGGAGGCGAGGTGCTGATCGGCTTCTCCCCGGAGGCGCTGACCGCCGCGATCACCCGCTGAGCCGACTACTCCAGGCCGCGCATGGTCTCGGCGATCAGCCAGTCGACCACCGCCTTGACGTCCCCGCCGGTGTTCACGAAGATCTCGAGCTGCCGCTGCGCGCTCGTGCCCTCGGAGACGATCTTCGGGATGGTCTCGAGGTACCGCACGGTGCCGAACTCGACCGCGGCCTCACGCACGAGCTCGAGCAGCTCCGGCAGCAGCTCCACGAACGGCCGCTCACGCTGCTGGCCGAAGTCGATGAGCTTGCCCTGCACGCCCCAGCGCACCGCGCGCCATTTGTTCTCCTCGATGAGGCCGCGCGTGTAGGTACGCCACGCCATGTTGCTCGTGTAGAGGGCGTAGAGCGTCGCCATGAGCGCCTGCACGAGCGCGACGATCGCGATCGTGTGCTCGAGCCGCGTGGGCATGTCGCAGATGCGGATCTCGACCGTGTCGTAGACGTGGTGCGCTCGCACGTCCCACCACACTTTCTTGGCATTGTCGATGCAGCCGGTCTTGATGAGCAGGTCGACGAACGACTGGTACGCGGCCCAGCTCGGGATGTGCTCGGGGATGCCCGTGCGCGGGAAGCGCTTGAAGATCTCGCAGCGCGTGCTCATCAGGCCCGTGGGCCGGCCGATCCAGAACGGCGAGCTCGTCGTCAGCGCCAGAAGGTGTGGCAGGAAATAGCGCACCTGATTGGCGAGCTGGATCGCGACCTCCTTGTCGGTGATGCCGACGTGGACGTGGAGGCCGAAGATGAGGTTCGCGCGTGCGACGTCCTGCAGCTCGCCGACGAGGCCATGGTAGCGCTCGTGGTCGGTGATCTCCTGCGTCTTCCAGTCGGAGAAGGGGTGCGTCGAGGCGGCGACGATGCGCATGCCGCCGCGCTTGGCCAGGCGCGACAGCTCGAGCCGCATCTCGCGCAGCTCGGCCTCGGCGGCGGCGACGTTCGCGCACACCTGCGTGCCGACCTCGACCATCGACTGGTGCATCTCGGGGCGAACCCGCTCCCGCAGCACGCTCTTGCCGTCCTCGATCAGGCGACTGATGTACGAGCGGAGCTCGCGCGTCTCGGGGTGGACGATCTGATACTCCTCCTCCACCCCGAGGGTGAACTGCCCGTCGAACGGCCCTGCCATGAGGAGATGGTACCAAAAGGCCGAAGCCCAGCCGCGTGAGTGGCTCGGTTCTCACGCGGCTGGGCCCCGGTTGCAGCTTGCGGTGACCCACCGGTCACCGTCTAAAAAGGCCGGAGCCAAGGGACCTCGAGCGGCTCGTTTCTCGAGGGACCCTGGGCTCCGGTTGTTCAGTGTCTGCTAGAGCGCATAATTGAACCCCGCGAGGAACATGTGCGCGGTGTTCGACCGCTCGGACTTCTCGATGCCTGGGATGCGCTCGTTGGTGCCGGCGAACTCGGTCTTGATGTAGTTGAACTGGTAATTCCCGGAGACCGTCCACTTGGGGTTCACGCGGTAGTTCATGCGCGCGCCGCCGAGGACCCCGTACGTGGCCTCCTTCGTGCCTTCGCGCAGACCCGCCGTCTGCTCCCGGCTAGCCGGGTAGAGCAGGTTGAACTCCGACTGGAAGCCGAGGTGCTCGGTCAGGCCCGGCACGTCGATGCCGCCGCCGATGGTCGGGCCCTTGACGGTGTCGCTCGGCAGCTTGGCGCTCGCCGACTGGTCGATCTTGGTGGCCTCGATGTGGTAGCCGAGGCGGCCATAGACCGCCGGGGCATTGGCGCCCTTGCCCCGCGTGCCGATGCGCGCGCCGGCGTCGAGCACGTGCGCCATCACGGACAGGTCCTCGTTCTCGTTGTTGGCGTTGACGACGCGGATGCCGGGCGTCGCGGCCATGAAGCGGTATCCGAAGTCCGCGCCGATCTCGGTGCCGCCGACGAACTTGTAGCGCGCCGTGGAGCCGACGTTGACGGTCGCCGCGGCGCTCTTGAGCTCGAAGTTGCCCAGGAACTGCGTCGAGCGTGAGGCAAAGGCCTGCGACATCGTGACCAGGCCCAGGGCCCCGTCGAGCGAGACCTGGATGCCGCGCGTGGCGGGGTCGGTCGGGTCGCTCTCGCGCACCACCGTGGCGCTGACCCAGCCGCGATCCTGCGGCGTCTCGCCCTCGACCAGCAGCCAGCTGCCGTCCGGCGTGCGCTGTACGACCTTGAGCGGCATGCCCTCTCGGGCGATGGCCACCGGGCGCGCCTTGGCGGCGGGCTCCTGCAGGATCGGGGTCAGCTCGCTCGCATAGGCGAGCACCGGCCCTTGCTTGATGTCAGTCCGGGCCACCACGCGGTCGGGCTTGACCGCGAGCGGGTTCTCCTCGGAACCGTCGCTCGCCGGGGCGGGGCGCGCTGCGCGGGGCGGAGCGGCCGGAGGATCGTCCTCGCCGGCCGCCGCGAGCATGCTGGCGGCCGCACCGACCTCATCGCCGGTGGGCGAGGCGGCCGGGAGCTGGCCGCGCAGCGCCGTGTTCCGCGGCGCAGGCCGCTCGTCGAAACGGCTCGCGAGCGGCGCCGCCACGGGCCCTGGTGCTGCAGCGACCGCCTCGGCCCCGGGCGCATCGTCGACCCGCGAGCGGGTGCGCTTGGCCGCACGCGGGCGCGCCGGTCGCTCCCTGACAGCAGCAGGCGCCTCACGGACCGCCGGGGCGCTCGAGACCGAGCTGGCGGGCAACCAGCCAGAGCCGCTCGCCCCGCGCACCTTGACCCACCCGTCCTTGACCCGCTCGACCGTGAGCCGTGAGCCGGCGGAGGCGCGCGAGGTGACGCGGTAGGCGGCTCCGGGGCGCTCCCGGAGGGCCGCACCCCCGGAGACCGTCACGGTCTGACCGGGGGAGGCGGCCTGAGTGGACCCTGACATCAGGGCCACGAGGAGAATGGGAATGGGAAGAAGGAGCCTTTTCATTGTGTCTTCTCCGAGCCTGAGAAGAAGTGGATGAAGGGGGGATGAGCAACCCGTGGGCCAGGGTGCTCACGGCCTGCGCTCCTGCGGATTCGCGGGGTTGGCAAGACCAGCGGGTGGGGAAGTGGGGACTCGCGGTGAGGAGACTGGGGGGCGGAGTCCGTACGCCCCATTTGTGCGCGGCGGACCGGCGCGAGCGGCTTCCCTCCGCCACTCGCGCCGGGGGCCCCCCCTCGCCCGACTCGGCGCCCCGGAGTACTCACAGGGACAATCGACGACTCGAACGACCTGACCGCGGGGCGAACCCTATCAGAACCGCCGCCCAAGTGAAGCTTTTTCTGCATCCAAGCAAGCGCAAGCCAGCCCACGGTTCAAGAGCAGGGATCTGCTGCAGGCGCCGTGCGTCCGAGGCTCAGGAGGTCCTCGATGAAGCCCGCTCGTCCCCTCGTCACCGCCGCCATCCTCGCCGTGGGTGCCGGCGCCCTCGTGGCTGCGTTCGCAGCAATCGACAGCAAGCCTGCCATCGCCCGGCGCGACCCGCCGCGCGACCCACCCCCACCGCCTCCACGCGTCCAGAACCGTCCCAAGGTCGAGGTTGTCTTCGTGCTCGACACGACCAGCAGCATGGCGGGCCTGATCGACGGCGCGAAACGCAAGATCTGGAGCATCGCGGACTACATCGCCAAGGCGCAGCCGCAGCCCGAGCTGCGCATTGGCCTCGTCGCCTACCGCGACAAGGGCGACGCCTACCTGACGCAGGTGACGGATCTCTCGAGTGACCTCGACGCCGTGTTCCTGCGGCTGCGCGAGCTGCGGGCGGAGGGCGGCGGCGACACGCCGGAGCATGTCGGCAAGGGCCTGCACGATGCGCTCGACAAGGTCTCCTGGAGCAAGGACGGGCAGGTGATGAAGACCATCTACCTCGTCGGCGACGCGCCGCCGCAGGAGTACCAGGACGGTTTCTCGGCGCCTGCGGCCGCAAGGAAGGCGCACGAGCGCGGCATCCTGCTCAACACCATCCGGTGTGGGGAGATGGCGGACACGCAGCGCACGTTCACCGCGCTCGCGCAGCTCGGAGGCGGCGACTTCTCGTCGATCGGCCAGGACGGCGCGGTCGCCGCGGTCCGCACGCCCTATGACGACAAGCTCGCCGCCCTGTCGGACAAGCTCGCCGGCACCGCGATCGGCTACGGCTCCGAGGCCGCGCAGCGCGACAACATGGCCAAAGTGCGGAACGCCTACGCGCTGCCTGCCGAGGCCAAGGCTGACCGTGCGGCCTTCGTGGCGCGCAAGGGCCGCGCGACCGACGGCGAGGACGACGTGGTGGCGGCCTACGCCGAAGGCCGGCTCGACGTCGCGGCCGCCCCCGCGGCGTCGCTCGGCGGTGGCCTCGGCGCAATGCCGCCCGCAGCGCGCCAGAAGGCGGTCGCCGAGAAGGCCGAGGAGCGCAAGGTCCTGCTCAAGGAGATCGACGAGCTGTCGAAGAAGCGGGCGTCCTTCGTCGCGACCGAGAACGCCAAGAGCAAGGACTCGTTCGACTCGAAGGTCCGCAGCGGGCTCAAGAAGCAGGCCAAGGATCACGGCCTGGCGATGGAGTAGCCATGACGCTCCCCCTCTCCTTCCACCATCACGCGTCGTTCCAGCACAGCGCGATCTTGGCCGCCGCCAGCACGATGCTCGCCGGCGCCCTCTACACCTCGGCGCCCACGCTCGGCCTGCACCCCGCGGCGGGGCTCCTCGCCGCGGTGGCCGCCGGGGCGCTCGCGGGCCTCCTTTCGCGGTCGCCGCTGTCAGCCGAGCGCCGGTGGCTGGGAACGCTCGCCCTCGCCTCGGCCTCGGGCCTGGCCTACCTCTGCGTCACGCATCTCGAGGCCCGCGAGCTGTGGGGCGAGTGGCCTGCCCCGCTCC
>JAHFDS010000068.1:15963-26112 GCA_023248855.1 Myxococcales bacterium | reverse complement strand
GAAACGCGCACGTCCCTCGTTCTCGTATCGCTACATCGCTCGCCGTGCCGGCGTCCGGTCACCGAGTTTTCTCAAGCTGGTGATCGACGGTCAGCGCAACCTCGGGCCGGAGACCCTGGAGCGATTTTCGCAGGCCTTTGGCCTCACCGCCGAGGAGATGGACTTCCTCGCGCACCTGGTCGCGTTCAACCAGGCCACCTCCGTGGCAGAGGCGAACCGACACTTCGAGCGGCTCAACGCAAGCCGGCGTTTTCGGGCCGCTCGCCTGATCGACGGCGCCATGTTCGAGTACCTTTCGTGCTGGTACTATCCGACCATCCGCGAGATGGCGGGCCGCCCGGACTTCGTCGAAGATCCCGAGTGGATCGCCAAGGAGCTCCACCCGCAGATCGCGACCTCGGAAGCTCGGGCCGCGCTCAAGCTGCTGTTCGAGCTCGGTCTCCTCATCCGCGGCGTCGACGGCCGCGTCGCGCGTGGCGAGCCGGCGCTCGACACCGGTCACGAGGTGACTTCCCGCGCCGTCGTGAACTACCACCGGCAGATGCTCGAACGTGCCTCGGACGCGCTCGAGTCGGTGCCCGGCAAGGAGCGCGACATCCTCGCGCTCACGGTGTGCATCCGCGCCGACTCCGTGGCCGACCTCAAGCGCCGCATCCACGAATTCCGCGAGACCCTGGTCGCACGCTGCGACGACGACCGCGAGCCCGACGTGGTGTACCAGGTCAACGTCCAGCTCTTTCCGATGACACGCACACCGTCGCTCAAGCAAGTGGCGCGCGGACGAAGAAAGGACGGGAGCTCGTCATGAAGTCAATCCGTGCGCTCCGGCTCGCGCTCCTCGTCGGCGCGTGCAGCTCGACCTCGGTGGGCAATCCGCCGAGGAACAGCGTGGAGGTCCAGCTCACCGCGTTCGACGCGCTGCCGGCTGCGAAGCCGACGCGCCGAGCGGCAGGCGTCGTCATCTTGCGGGCTCTCATGGTGATCGAGCGTGTCCGGATCCGGAGCTGCGCCGCGGCGGAGCTCGAGGCGCGCGGTCCGTACGTCGCTGATCTGCTCGGTGCGGGCGTCGTCGGCATGGCGCCGCGGTACCAGACGGACGAGCGCTGCTTCTCGAGCGTGCAGCTGAAATTCGCGAAGCTCGAGCGGGGCCAGGCCCCTGTGGGCGCACCAAGTGACGTGGTGGGGCGATCGCTCGTCATCGAGGGCACTTCGGCCACCGGTCGCCGCTTCCGCATCCTCGCCGACTTCGACGACGAGCTCGAGCTGAGGGCCGGCACCACGGGGATCAACCTCGCGACCGGCGACGCTCGCATTTTCGTCGCGTTCGCGAGCAACACCTGGATCGAAGCCGCCGCGCTCGATGCCATCCCCGGAACGGGCGACATCGCCATCGACAAGGATCACAACCAGACCGCCTACGAGGCGTTCCGCAATGCGGTCAAGAGCTCAGGGCACCTGTTCGACGACGAGAACCACGACGGCCACCTCGACGACACCGAAGAACACGACGATAGTGAGCGCGGCGCGGGCCGCGGCGCGGGTGGCGGCGGCGGAGGCGACGGCTAACCAAGTTAGGACGCGGCTCTCGCGATTCATAACACCCGCGGCAGCCGTGCTGAGGATACGCGATCCCCGGGGCCCGCCCCTCCACAATGGGACTCCCCTCTCCACCCCTTCCGAAGTCACGACACCGCGACGCCTGCAAGCCTCGTCGCACGTGACGTAATCGCCGCGTTCTCCCTCAGAGAACGAAATCATGCGCCGCGGCCCTGGTCGGGCCGGCCGCTTGCTCGGACCACTCCCCAATGACCCGCGCACGAGTCGAGGCATCGGACGACAGGACGTACTCCGCCGAAGAACGCGACCTCGATCGCACGATGAAGGTCGCGACCTCGGCCCGCACTCACCATCAAGAAGCCTGCATGTCGAGCCGCAATTGGACCGAGAAGCTGCCTCACCTGAAGAGCATGGTGCTCGCCGCGCCGCGGGTGCGCGTCGTCGGTGGACCGATCGAGGCGCTCGGGGTCGGGCGCGAGCAGACGAGCCTCTCGTTCGAGCTCGGGTGGCGCGGTCGGCGCGACGGCGGCGTTGGTGTCCTCGCGCGCGGCGGGTACCACCTCGAGTCCACGCAGATCGATCGCTGCAGCAGCGTGGCGCTGCCCTCGGAGCACCTGCAGGGACCGACGGCGGGCCTCTCGCTGGACGCGCCGGGGGTGGCCGGGATCGTGGACCTCCGCCTCGACCTCGACGCGCTGCTACGCGCCAACCGCGATCAGACCGCCGGGCTCCGCGAGGGGACGCGCGCCCCGACGCTCGGCGCCTTCGCGCGGGGGGCTGCGCGCTATCGCGCCACCGCATCGTGTGGCGTGGAGGTCGCGTACGGATTCTCGCAGACGAGGACGGAGCTCACCGGCACGGGCGAGCGACTGCCCGACGTCGACCACGCGTCGCGCACGACGACCTCCCACGCGGTCACGCTCGCGGCAACCTACCTGATCGATTGAGCGGCCCGCCGACGGATTCGAGCCATGCCAGCGTGGTTCGCAGGTGGCTCGCTCGCCGCCGATCCACGCCGTGCGTCAGCTCGACTCAGCCCTCGAGGCGTGCACCTTCTTGCTCATGAAGTGGTCGATCGACAGGCGGCCCGCGCCATTGACCACGATGAGGACCAGGAGGAACAGGAGCAGGATGGTGAACTCCAGGGTGGCAGCCTTGGTGAAGAGCCCCTCGCCCAGGTGGACGAACAGGATCGCGCCGAGCAGGATGGGCACGTTCGCCAGCGCAGCCAGACGCGTGAGCATGCCCAGAACGAGCAGCATGCCTCCGCCGAAGTGGGCCACCGCGATGAGGTGCGTCAGCGCCATCGTGGGAGCGAAGGGCATCTTCTGCACCATGCCCACGATCTCCCCCCCGCCGCTCGCGATGAAGTGGCCCCCCTTCATCATGAGCCCGAAGCCGAGGTAGATGCGCAACAGGTCGAGGCACACCTCCCGCCGCAGGTTGGCCGAGCTCCAGAAGTCCCTCAGGTTCTCCATCCGACTCCCTCCCACCTCATCTTGCATCAGCATCCTCCGAGAGGGGTAGCACGAGCGTCACCTCGGTGCCCTGTCCGGGCGTGCTGTCGAGCCGCAACTGGCCCGCCATGCGGTCGACCAGCAGCGAGCAGACGTAGAGGCCGAGCCCGGTGCCGCCGCTGGCCGCCTTGGTGGTCTGGAACGGCTCGCCGAGGCGCCCCGCCAGCTCGGCGCTGATGCCCTTGCCATTGTCGCGGATGACCACCTCCGCGCTCTCAGCATCGGCGATTACGCGCACCTCGATCGCGGGTGCCGGCGCGCCGTGCGTGGCCTCGACGGCGTTGAGCAGCACGTTGTTCAGCACCTGACACAGCGCCGAGCGAAGGACCCGCACGTGGACCGTCGATGGCTCGCCCGAGAGCGCGCGGCCGCCGCCATATCCGATCTGATCGAGCCGCTGCGCGGCGTAGCCGAGGACGAAGGTGGCCAGATCCAGGCGCTCGTGCTGCTCGGATGTGCCCACGTACCCACGCATCACACCAATGGTGCTGGCGGCTCGCTCCGCCTCGTCGACGATCGTGGTCGCGAGCTGCACCACGTCGGTCGAGCCCACCTCGCGTCCCACGTGCACGAGGTCCTTGCCCGCGATGACGATCGTGCCGAGCGGCGTGTTGAGCTCGTGACAGATGGCCGCCACCGTGCGCCCGAGCCCGGCGATCTTCTCGCTCCGGGCCGTCTGCTCGCGCAGCTCGTCGAGCTGTCGCGAGAAGAGCGTCACGAAGAACCCCGTGATCGCGCCGAGCGCCACCACCGACACGGCGCCCGCGAGCACGTTCAGCCAGGGCGCTGCATCGAGCGGGAGCGGGGCGGCCCAGAACAGCGCCACGGCCACCACGCCGGTCGCCACCAGCGCCCACAGGATCGTGCGCCGCGAACCGAGGAGCCCCGCGAGCACGATGTGGAAGGTCAGGAAGCAGGCGAACGGGTTGGTGAGGCCCCCCGAGAACCAGAGCATGCCGCCGAGCAGCGCCACGTCGATCAGGATCTGCGCGGTCACGGTGCTGCCGGAGGCATGCGAAGCGCGCCGGAGCCGGAGCTGGATCGTCCAGGCGACGTTGACGAGCGCCACGATCGAGAGCACCACGACGAGCGGCAGGAGGCTCAACCGCGAGGCGAGCCGGTGTCCCGTGACGCAGGTCAGGAGCATCCCTCCGATGGCGATCCAGCGAAGGTTGATGAGCCAGCCATCGGGCCTGCTCCCCGGCACGCCGACGAGCAGACGCGCGAGCGAGAAGCGCGCCCGCACGAGCAGGTCGCCGCGGGTCCTGACCTTGAGCGGCATGGCCGGCGATCTTCGAGCCGAAGGTCGAACGACGCAACTCTGACCTTCGCATGCTAGGCTCGCGCGCCCGTGCACGCTCTGCCATCGTTGCCCACCGGGGGGCCGCTGCGAATCCTCGCGATCTCCGGCAGCGTCGCGCTGCTGGCCTTCCTGGCGTCGGCGATCGTGCCGCTCGTCCGTCGCACCGAGGGCGCAGGGCGGCAGGCGCTCTGGTCCGTGGCGCCGCTCGGGATGGCCCTTTTCGCGTTCGGGCTCGGCCGGATCGCGCCGATCGCCCATCCGGTCGCCACGCTGGCCGCGTCCGTCGTCGCCGCGCGCAACATCCTGCGATTCGGCGGCACCGCCCGCGTCCTCCAGGCGCTCGGGCTCCTGTCGTGGCTGATCGCGATTCTTGCGGCGCGCGCCCTGTTTGCCCGGTAATGCTCGGGCCGTGACCGACCCGAGCTCCGGCGCACGCGTGGACCAGGACGTGGCAGCCAAGAGACCGCCCCTTTGGCGGAGCCCCTTCTTCTGGGCCGCAATCGCCGGCCTCATCCTGATCCCGGCGATCCGTCCGCTCACGCGCCACGTGCCCGATCCGCCGGCAGTCGTCGCGCAAATGCCCGCCTTCGAGCGCATCGACACGCTCGGCAAGCCATTCGGCAGCGTCGACCTGAAGGACCGCGTCTACCTCGCCACGTTCCTCGGCGCCCGCTGCGACGCTGCGTGTGCGGCGCGCGTGGGGTCGCTGATCAAGCTGCAGCAGCGCTGCCAGCGCATGGGCGTCAAGCTCTGGCTCGTGACGCTGTCGATCGATTCTGGGTCGGACGACACTCGTGCGCTGGCCAAAGGCCTCGAGCGGAGCGGCGCCCTGCTCTCGGCCGACGCGCGCTGGATCGTGCTCGGCGGCCGCGCTGAATACGCCGGGGAGACGACGCGTCTGATCGAGGCTGTCCATGCGGCCGCCAGCGCGCGACCTGGTTCCGTCACGGACCGCGCGGTCCTCGTGGACGGCGACGGCGGCATCCGAGGGTTCTGGCCCATCGATGACGACGGCCTCTACGAGGTCTACCACCGGGCCCAGCACGTGATGTCCCTTCGCCGCGCCTGGCGATGACCGTGCTGGGGAGAAACGGGTTTATGCGGTCTCCGATGAAAAGAGATTGACCCGCGCCGGTCTTGACCAGTATCAACTTGTGCCGTCGAGCTATCGGACGCCACCGTGGCCCTCATCTTCCCTCGCTGGACCAACTGGATCCCCCTTCTGCTCGCGGCCGCGGGTGCCGCTGGCGCAATCGTCGTGCCGACCGCCGTCTGGTACTACTTCTCACCGGAGTACACCGACGTCGGCTACACGCCCGTGCAACCGATCGCATATAGCCATCGCCTGCACGCCGGCGAGCTCGGCATCGACTGCCGGTACTGCCACGACACGGCGGATCGCGCGGCCAAGGCCTCGATCCCGCCGACCGACACCTGCATGAACTGCCACCGGACCATCCAGAGCAAGAGCGAGAAGCTCGCGCTGGTCCGGGAGAGCGACGCGACCGGCAAGGCCATCCCCTGGGTGCGCGTACACATGCTGCCCGACTACGCATACTTCGATCACAGCGCGCACCTCGCCGCCGGCGTGGGTTGCGTGACCTGCCACGGCCGCATCGACGAGATGGAGGTCGTGCGTCAGGAGAAGCCCCTTTCCATGAGCTGGTGCCTCGATTGCCACCGCAACCCGGCCCCGAACCTAAGGCCGCCACCGATGGTCACCGCGATGGCCTGGAATGCGATGGACGCGGGCTACGACCCGCACAAGGACCCAGCGCGGAGGCGCTTTCCGACTCCGCCCACGTACTGCTCGGGGTGCCATCGATGAGCGAGCCCATCTCGCGACCGCCAGACGCAGATCTGTCTCCAGCTCCCGAGCCTACCGAAGCGGCGGGCCAGCCATTGAGGTACTGGCGCAGCCTCGAGGCGCTCGAGGCCGGGCCCGAGTATCAGGACCTCGTTTCCGGCGAGTTCCCGCCGGGTGCCGAACCGACGCTCGCCGAGGTCACCGGCCAGGGGCTCTACCCGCTCGGCCGTCGCTCGATGCTGGGCATGATGGGGGCCTCGCTGGCGCTCGGCAGCCTCTCGCTCGGCGGCTGCAGAAAGCCCAAGGAGAAGATCCTCCCGTACGCGAAGCGGCCGGAGGACCTCATTCCCGGCAAGCCGCGCTACTTCGCCACCTCGGCCCTGATCGGTGGCTCGGTGCTCGGCCTGCTCGTCGAGAGCCAGGATGGCCGTCCCACCAAGGTAGAGGGCAATCCGCAGCACCCCAATAGCCGCGGCGCTGCAAACGCCTGGGCGCAAGCCTCGGTGCTCGACCTGTACTCGCCCGACCGTAGCCAGAAGCCCGTCAAGGCGGGGGGCGCCAGTGCGGACAAGAACTGGAAGGCCGCCCTCTGGCAGGCGCTCGACCGCGTCCTCGTCGAGAAATTTGGCGACGGCGGCACCTATCCGGCAGCGCTGGGCAAGGGGCTCGCGCTGCTGGTCGGCCCGACCCGATCGCCCACGCTGCGCGACCTCTTGGCGCGCTTTTCGAAACGGTACCCGCAGGCGCGCCTCTACCGCCACGACGTGACCCACCCCCAAAACGCGCTCGTCGGCGCCGCGATGGTCGGCCTGCACGACAGCCTGCCGCTGCCCGCATTGAATCGCGCGGACATCATTGTCACCCTCGACCACGACTTCCTCGGCTGCGAAGGCGATGTCGTGCGCCACGCCGGCCACTTCATCGACGGTCGTCGTGTGAGCTCACCGGGCGACAAGATGAATCGCCTGTACACGGTGGAGCCGGTCTTCACGATCACGGGCGCCAAGGCCGACCACCGCTTGCAGCTCCGCGGCTCCGAGATCGGGACCTTCCTGGTCGCGCTCGCGGGCCAGCTGTTCGGCTCGGGCGTGGCCGCGCCCGCGGGCGCCGAGGCGGTCGTCAGCCGGCTGGGCCGTCCGGCCGGCTCCTACGGGAAATGGATTGGCGCGCTCGCCAAGGACCTCGCGAGCCACCGTGGTCGCTCCCTGATCCTGGTCGGAGAGCGGCAGCCCCCCTGGGTGCACGGGCTCGCGAACCTCGTCAATGCCGCCCTCGGCAACGTGGGTCAGACGTTGACCTTCGTGCGCCACGCCGGCCCACCCGCGGGCACGCTCGCGGAGCTGGCGACCGCGATCGGCAAGAAGGAGGTCGAGACGCTGGTGATGCTGGGCGGCAACCCCGCCTACGACGCGCCGGCCGACCTCGACTTCGCCAACCTGATCTCCCAGGTGCCATTTTCAGTTCACCACAGCATGGTTCTCGACGAGACCTCGAAGCGCGTCAGCTGGCACGTGCCAGCCAGCCATTACCTCGAGGCCTGGGGAGATCTCCAGGCCAGCGACGGTACAGCCAGCATCCAGCAGCCGCTCATCGCGCCGCTCTACGACACCATCTCCGAGATCGAGCTCCTGGCGCGCCTGGTGGGCGCGTCCAAGCCTGCCGGTCACGACCTGGTTCGCGCCCGCTGGGCGCAGGCGATGCCGACAGACTTCGCTGGGAGCTGGCGACGCTGGCTGCACGACGGAGTGGTGACGAGCGCGAGCACCCCACGAGAGCCTGCGGCGCCCGACCCGAGCTTGTCCTTTGCCGAGCTTGCCAAGGCGCTGCCAGACACCGCGCCGGCCGGCGGAGGCCTCGAGCTGGTGTTCCAGCTCGATCCATCGGTCTTCGATGGACGTTATGCCGGCAACGCGTGGCTCCAGGAGACCCCCGATCCGATCACCAAGCTGACCTGGGACAACGCTGCCCTGATTGGCCCCTCGACCGCCAAGCGGCTCGCGGTCGAGAGCGGCGATCTCATCGACCTCAGCCGTGGGGACCGCACGTTGCGCATTGCCGTCTTCGTCACGCCCGGAGTGGCCAACGACACGGTAGCGCTGCCGCTCGGCTACGGTCGAACCGCCGGCGCCGAGGTGGGCCACGGCAGGGGCTTCGACACCTACGCCCTGCGCACGACCGGGGCATTGCATTTCGCGTCGGGCGCGACCGTCAAGCAGGCGAAGGGTCATTACAAGCTGGCCTCGACCCAGGACTACGGCAGCCTGACCCCGACCACGCGCTCGATGCCGGGCCTCGTCACCGAGGCCGACAAGCAGGGCTTCGCGGAGCGGCCCATCCTGCGCGAGGCGACGCTCGAGGAGTACCGCCGCGACCCGCGCTTCGTCCTCAAGAAAGAGGAGATCCCCGCGGACGAGATCCGCTCGCTCTACACCGAGCCCCACGTCTGGAAGCAGCCCCCGGGCTCGCAGCCCCTGCCGCAGCAGTGGGGCATGAGCATCGATCTCAACGCCTGCATTGGCTGCAACGCCTGCGCGGTCGCCTGCCAGTCGGAGAACAACATCGGGGTGGTCGGCAAGGACCGCGTGCTCCAGGGCCGCGAGCTCAGCTGGATCCGCCTCGATCGCTACTACAGCGGCACGGTCGACGATCCCAGGGTGTCGGTGCAGCCGATGCCCTGCCAGCAGTGCGAGAACGCGCCGTGCGAGACGGTGTGCCCGGTCAACGCCACCGCCCACAGCCCCGAGGGGCTCAATGACATGGCGTACAACCGCTGCATCGGCACGCGCTATTGCAGCAACAACTGTCCCTACAAGGTGCGCCGCTTCAACTACTTCAACTTCGCCAAGGAGAACGACGCGGCCATGCCGCTGCTCGGGATGCAAAGAAATCCCGACGTCACCGTGCGCTTCCGCGGCGTGATGGAGAAGTGCACCTACTGCGTGCAGCGCATCAACGAGTCGAAGATCGCCGCGCATGTGGCGTCCTCGCAAGGCAATGGCGACGGCCGCGTGCCCGACCGCACCATCGTGCCCGCGTGCGCGCAAACCTGCCCGACCCAGGCGATCGTGTTCGGCGACGTGAGCGATCCGGACTCCGAGGTCTCGAGGCGCAAGCGCCTCGATCGCGATTACTCGGTGCTTGCGGAGCTCAACACCAAGCCTCGAACGACCTATCTGGCGGGGCTTCGCAATCCCAACCCGGAGCTCGGCTGATGTCGGCGCAGGGAATCGACGTGGCCCTGCCCGCGGAAGATTCGCCGCGTCCCCCGGCGACCATGACGCCGGCCTACCCCCCGCGCGCTGCGGCCGAAGCCGACCAGCTCGCGGATCCGATCGATCACCGTGCGCCGCTCCTCACTGGTGGGGACGATTTTCACAAGATCACCGAGGCCGTTTGCCGTCCGGTGGAGTGGCAGACCCCCAAGCAGTGGTACCTGTACATGGCCTGCACGATGACGGGCCTGGCCACCCTGCTGATCGCCGTGGCCTATCTGTTCTGGGAAGGTGTCGGCATCTGGGGCCTGAACAACCCCGTCAGCTGGGCCTGGGACATCACCAACTTCGTGTTCTGGGTCGGTATCGGCCACGCCGGAACCCTGATCTCGGCGATCCTCTTCCTGTTCCGCCAGAAGTGGCGCACGTCCATCAATCGATTCGCCGAGGCGATGACGATCTTCGCCGTCATGTGTGCCCTGCTCTTCCCCTCGATCCACGTCGGACGGGTCTGGGTCATCTACTACACGCTGCCGATCCCGAACCAGATGGACATGTGGCCCAACTTCCGGAGCCCATTGCTCTGGGACGTGTTCGCAGTGAGCATCTACGGCACTGTCTCCATCATCTTCTGGTACATCGGCCTCATTCCCGACCTGGCCACGCTGCGTGACCGCGCCAAGTCGGCGGCGGCGCGCATCGGCTACGGCATCTTTTCCCTGGGATGGCGGTCCTCCAACCGTCACTGGCAGC
>JAHFDS010000068.1:0-15953 GCA_023248855.1 Myxococcales bacterium | reverse complement strand
GGGCACTCGCGACGCCGCTCGTGCTGTCGGTGCACTCCGTCGTGTCGTTCGATTTCGCCGTGTCCCAGGTGCCAGGCTGGCACACCACCATCTTCCCGCCGTACTTCGTCGCCGGCGCGATCTTCTCCGGCTTCGCGATGGTCATCACGCTCATGGTGATCGCCCGGAAGCTGTTCTCGATCGAGCACATCGTCACCATGCGGCACTTCGAGAACATGGCGAAGATCATCCTGCTCACCGGGATGATCGTCGGCTACGCGTACTCGATGGAGTTCTTCATCTCCTGGTACAGCTCCAACCCCTACGAGTCCTTCGCCTTCGTGAACCGCGCGATGGGACCGTATGCCTGGGCCTACTGGATCATGGTCTCGTGCAACGTCCTCTCACCTCAGATCTTCTGGTGGAAGAAGGCGCGAACGAGCCTGCCGATCCTGTTCGTGGTCTCGATCTTGATCAACATCGGCATGTGGTTCGAGCGCTTCGTCATCATCGCGACCTCGCTCAACCGTGACTTTCTGCCGTCGAGCTGGGCTATGTATTCGCCGACCCGCTGGGAGATCGCCACCTTCATCGGGAGCTTCGGCCTTTTCCTCACCATGTTCGGCCTCTTCGTCCGCTTTCTGCCGATGGTGGCCATGTCCGAGGTCAAGGGCGTCCTGCCGCAGGCGAACCCGCACTTCCGGGGTCATGCCGGCAGCTCGAGCTCCGGGGGGCATGCCTGATGTTCCCGACCCGGCCGAGCGGTCCTCTGTTCGGGGTGCTGGCAGAGTTCGACGACGCCGCAGCCGTGTTTCACGCGTGCGAGGGCGTGCGCGACCAGGGCTACACACGCTGGGATGCGCATACGCCATTTCCGGTGCACGGCCTCGACCGGGCAATGGGCCTAAAGCCCACCGTGTTGCCCTGGATCGTGTTCGTGATGGGCATGTCGGGCGCGACCGCCGGCATGCTCCTGCAGTGGTGGACCAGCGCCGTGGATTATCCGCTGGTGGTGGCCGGCAAGCCGCTCTTCTCGTGGCAGGCCTTCGTGCCGATCATGTTCGAGCTCATGGTGCTGTTCTCGGCGCTCGGCTGTCTGTTCGGTCTCCTGGGCCTGGCCAAGCTGCCCCAGTTCTACCACTCGCTGTTTCGATCGAAGCGCTTCGAGCAGGTGACCGACGACAAGTTCTTCATCTCCATCGAGGCCGAAGACCCCAAGTTCGACCAGGCCGCCACCGCCGAGCTCCTGCGGGGCCTGGGCGCGACCCATGTCGAGACGGTCGAGTCGTGATGCGCCGCCTCGTATGGGTCGTCGCAGGGTGCCTGGCCGGTTGTCGCGGTGGGAGCTCGTCCGAGCCGCCGGTGCACCTGAATCTCAACATGGACCATCAGCACTACTTCGAAGCGCAGGAGGAGAACCCCTTCTTCGAGGACCGCCGCGCCATGCGGCCCCAGGTGCCGGGAACGGTGGCCCGTGAGCAGCTCCACGAAGACGAGCACCTCTATCGAGGGCGCATGGGCGGAGTCTTCTCCGACCAGATCCCGGTCCCCGTGGACAAGACGCTGCTCCAGCGGGGGCAGGCGCGGTTCGAGATCTTCTGCGCGCCCTGCCACGACCGCGCCGGCACGGGGCAGGGACTGGTTGCGAAACGCGGCGTCAAGCAAGGGATGATCGCACCGCCCGACTTCCACGGGAGCCGGGTCCGCGCGATGCCCGTGGGCCAGATCTTCGACGCCATCAGCAACGGCGCGCGCGCGATGCCCTCTTACAGCAAGCAGATCGGCCTCCGTGATCGGTGGGCGATCGTCGCCTACCTGCGCGTCCTCCAGGCCAGCCACAACACGCCCATTGGCCAGGTGCCGGCCGACATCGCCGAGCAGAAGGGCTGGACTGGCGTCGTCGCCTCGACACCCGCCCCAAAGGCCGCTCCCGCGCCGGCGCCCGTGCCCAGCCCAGGACCCGCAAAACCATGAGCCACGCCGAGCACAGTCGAGCTCCCACCGCCGCCGAGGTGTCGATCCCGCTGGATCATGCCTGGAGAAAGATCCCGACGCTCGCGCTGTCGGTGGCCGTGATCGGGGTGCTCGCCTCGATCGGCTTCGGGCTCCGGAACCCCAAGCAGTTCTTCCACTCCTACCTGGTGGCTTACCTCTTCTTCCTGAGCATCGCCCTCGGCGCCCTGTTTTTCACGGTGGTGCAATTCGCGGCGCGGGCTGGCTGGAGCGTCGTGGTGCGGCGCCTCGCCGAGGTCCTGATGGCGGCGCTGCCCCTGTTCATCCCGCTGTTTGTCCCCATCGTCATCGGGCTGCACGACCTCTACCACTGGACGCATCACGACGCGGTGGCCCACGACCCTGTCCTGGGGCACAAGGCAGGCTGGCTCAATACGCCGTTCTTTCTCGCGCGGGCGGCGATCTTCCTCGGGGCCTGGGCGCTCCTGAGCCGCTGGTACTTCAAGCGCTCGACGGCGCAGGACCAGAGCGCCGATGTCCAGCTCACGCGGAACATGCAGAGGTTCTCGGGGCCCGCGCTCATCATCTACGCCTTTTCGGTCAGCTATGCGGCTCTCGATTGGATCATGTCCCTGTCCGCGCACTGGTACTCGACCATTTACGGCGTCTACTTCTTCGCCGGATCGCTCGTCGCGGTCTTCGCGACGCTGTCCATCCTGGTGCTCCAGACGAGCGGCGCAGGCCTCACCAAGGACCTCATCAACGCCGAGCATCGTCATGATCTCGGCAAGTTGTTGTTCGCGTTCGTGGTGTTCTGGACGTACATCGCATTCTCGCAATACATGCTCATCTGGTACGGGAACCTGCCCGAGGAGACAGCCTGGTACAGACCCCGCTGGGGCGGCGGCTGGGAGCTTCTGAGTGTGTTCCAGGGCCTCGGGCACTTCGTCATCCCCTTCTTCTTCCTGATGTCCCGGCACATCAAGCGCAACCGGAAGGCACTCTTCGCCGCCGCGGCCTGGGTGCTCGCGGTCCATCTGATGGATCTCTACTGGCTGGTGATGCCATCGCTCCATCCGAGCAACCTGCACTTGCACCCGCTCGACCTGACCACGCTCCTCGCGGTGGGAGGTCTCTTCGTGTTCGTCGTCAGCCGTCTGATGCTCAAACACCCGCTCATCCCGGTCGGGGATCCGCGGCTACACGAGTCGATCGCCTTTGAAAATGCTTAGCCCAAGAAACCGATCGTTCGCCCCCTGGCTTCTTGGCGCACTGGTCGTCGCATTCGGCGTGCTCCTGTCGCCAGACGCCCTGGCGAAGTCCTACGACTTCGGTGCCAGCACCGAGTACAGGAACCTGTTCGACCCGGACAGCAATCTCGGCTGGATCAACCCACGTATCGTCGCCTGGGTCTTCGCCCAGTTGCACCTCTTGTTCGCCGCGTTCGTGCTCGCGGTCCCGATGTTCGTCCTCATCATCGAGGTCCTCGGGCTCACCTCCAAGGATCCCGAGCAGGCCAAAAAGTACGACGACCTCGCGCACGAGTTCTGCCGCCTGCTCACCACGGCGTTCTCGGTCACCTCGATCCTCGGCGCGATCTTCACCTTCACGTGTATCGGCCTGTACCCGAAGATGTTCGGCTACCTCGTCGAGGTCTTCGGACCGACGATGTACGCGTACGCGTTCATCTTCTTCGGCGAATCGTTCAGCCTATACGTCTATTACTACGGGTGGGGGAAGATCAAAGGCTGGAACCACGCGTTCGTCGGGCTCCTGCTCAATTTCTTTGGCATCACGCTCATGCTGATCGCCAACGCCTGGACCACCTTCATGATGGCCCCGGCCGGCATCGACAAGACCGGGGCGGTGGTCGACCGCACGGCCGCGTTCTTCAACTACCTCCTGCATCCGATCAACATCCACCGCCTCATCGCCAACCTGTGCCTCGGCGGCTCGGTCGCCGGCGCGTATGCCGCCTACCGCTTCCTGTCCGCCCGCACCGATGAGGATCGCGCGCGCTACGACTGGATGGGCTACATCGGCAATTTCATCGCCGTGCTGGCCCTTCTGCCATTGCCGTTTGCGGGCTACTACCTCGGTTTCGAGATCTACGGCTTCAACCAGCAGCTCGGCATCTACATGATGGGCGGGGTGCTGTCGTGGCTCTTCATCGTCCAGGCGGTGCTGATCGCGGCGCTGTTCCTCGGGGCCAACTACTACCTCTGGCTCGGCATGGACCGCATCGAGGGGTCCGAGCGCTACCGCGGCTGGATCAAGTTCCTGCTCGCCGTGATGACGGTGTGCATGCTGGTGTGGGCCACGCCCCGATCGATCATCTCGATCATCTCGTCGTCCGAGATGGAGGCCATGGGCGGGCCGAACCACCCGGTACTGAGCATCTTCGGCGTGATGAGCGCGAAGAATACGGCGGTCAACCTCATCATCCTCGCCACGTTCCTGTCCTTCATCCTCTATCGCCGCGGCAACAAGGTCGCCACGGTGGAGTGGGCGCCGACCGGCAAGATGATCCAGGCGCTCGCTTTTGGCACCGCAGCGGCCGTGGTGGTCTTCATCGGCGTCGGCGGCTACATCCCCTCTTTGTGGCTCGAGTCGACCAAGCGCATTGGCATGTCGCCATACCAGGTCGTGGCGGTGCTCTGCTGCATGGCCGTCGTGATGACGGTGGACGTGCTCATGTTCCGAGGCGCCAAGGAGATCGGCGCCATTCGCTGGGGCAAGGTCTCCACGCGCTCGCAGTACTGCCTCATCTTCCTCGCGGTCACGTTCACCTGGACCATGGGGCTCATGGGATTCGCGCGGTCGTCGCTGCGCCAGCACTGGCACGTGTACGAGGTGCTCAAGGACACCTCGCCGCACGCCTACACGCCAGCGCTGGGCTACGCCACCTCGGTCATCACGGTGGTCGTGATGCTGTTCTTCGGCCTCGTGGCGTTCGTCGTCTGGATCAGCAACCTCGGACACGCGGAGCACGAGGAGGCTCACGAAGTGGCCCCGGCCACCACCTGGGAACGCTGGCGGCCGAAGCTGGTGGGCGCGGGGGTGATCGGCGCGCTCGTCGTGCTCGGGATGGCCGCGGGCGGCAAGCGCCCGAAGCCGCTCGATCAGGAGGAGCTGCTCACCCTGCGCAAGCAGGAGCGCGCGCAACTCGGCCGCTACGAGCAGGTGAACAAGGACCGCGGGACGTACCAGGTGCCGGTGCAGGAGGCATTCGACCTCGTCCTGCAGAATCCGGGCTATCTGCGCGGCACGGATCCTTCGGACAACCTCATCGACCGCGGCGGCACGGAGCCCGTCCTGGTCGCCCAGGGCAAGGGCGCCGTGCTCGCTTACAAGAAGTCCCTGGGCGCCGGCGCAAAGGGCGAGGTCGCGGCGGTGGCCCTCGACGACAAGGGCGCGCCCGCGGTCGTACCGGCGAAGCCGGACCCGGCTGCAGTCAAGGGCACCGCCCGCACGTCGGCCCAGCGCGGCGACCTGACGGCACGGCTGGTCGAATCCGGCGCGCTCGTGGTCGCGGTCAAGGACGCCGGTGAGTGGACCCTCCGCACTTTCCCTGCCGATGACCTGGGCCCAGCACCCAATGCCAGCCTGGTGGTCCTCGACAATGACACCCTCCTCGCCTGCGTCACGTTGCGGTCGCAGGGGCTCGTCTGTTCTGGTCGTTACATCGGCGCGGCGCGGCTCCTGCCTTTGAAGCTCCAGGGGGCGGCGCTCGAAGCCGCAGTGGCCCAGCACAAGGGACGCTCGGCGCGGATCACGGCCGAGGCCCTGAACCAGCGCGGCCTGGGGCTCCTCGGGGCGAAGCGCAATGGCGAGGCCGCACGCGTGTTCGACCTGGCCACGAGCGTCTCGGCCACGTATGAGGACGCGCTCTACAACGCGGCGCGCGCCTACGCACGAGGAGGCGACCTCACCCGGGCCGTCGACCGGCTCTCGAAGCTGCGCGCGACCAAGTCCGAGCTCGCGCTGTCCCTGCTCAAGGGGGCCGGCCGCGACGAGGCGTTCGCTGCGTACGGCGCGGACGCGATCTTCCGGAAGACGATCGCTGGCGATCAGGTCCAGTAGCGACCTGTTCATGGGCCAAGACGCAGGGCTGGTTCTTCTGGGCGCGCTGCGCGCCGACATCGCGAGCCATCGCCGGGCCTTGCTGGACCACCCGATCTACGATCGCGTGGACTCCCTTCCGCGGCTGCGCGCCTTCATGCGCCACCACGTCTTCGCGGTCTGGGACTTCATGTGCCTCGCGAAGCGATTGCAGCGCGACCTCACCTCGCTGGACGTGCTGTGGTTGCCGCCGCGCGCGCCACGTCTGGCGCGGTTCATCAACACCGTCATCCTGGCCGAGGAGTCGGACCTCGACGAGCGCGGTGAGCCGATGAGCCACGTCGAGATGTACCTCGCCGCCATGCAGGAGGTCGGCGCCCCGCTCGGCGAGTTCCAGCGCTTCCTCGAGCGACTCGGCGCCGGCGCCTCGGTCGAGGAGGCCCTGACCGTCGCCCGCGCGCCCGCCTGCGCGCGCAGCTTCGTCGAGGACACCCTCCGCACCGTGGAGCAAGGCACGACCCTCGAGGTGCTGGCCAGCTTCCTGTTCGGCCGCGAGGACCCGATCCCGTGCATGTTCGCTCGCTTCCTGCCCTGCTGGCAGGGCTCGCGGTCGGCTCCGCGTTTCACCCACTACGTCCGCCGTCACATCGAGGTCGACAGCAACGAGCACGGCCCGGCGGCCGAGCGCGCCATCCTCTGGCTGGCCGGCGCCGACGAGCACGCGTGGCGAAGCGCCACCCTTGCGGCGCGAAACGCTCTCCAGTCGCGGCTCGCCTTGTGGAACGCGCTCCACCGCGATCTGCTACTCGTGCCGGGCACCCGCCTGGTTTCCCCAGCCGGCTCGGAAGAGGAGCACCGCGGCGAGGATCGCCACGCCCAGAAAGAACCAGTCGTAGACGAAGCTCGCTGGGTCCCGCGACAGATCGCTCGGCCCACGGCCTTGTCTCCAGCAGAGGGCTAACGCCTTGCCTGCCGGGCCGAGCGCGATCACGCGCGTGAGCCACTTGAAACGCCGCCAGACGAGGAGCGGAAGCGCCAGCACCATCAGGCCACCCGCCACGTAGAACGCCCACCAGGGAACGAAGCCGAAGAACGTCACCATCCGCTCGGGCGTCAGCCAGATGCATGCCCCGACGAGGTAGACGACCCCGTAGAGGAAGTAGCAGACCGCGGCCAGCCGGTACGGATCGCGGCGCGCGTCCGGCGCGCCATCGAAAGGCAGCGGTCGGTCAGGGGTTCGGTCTACCATGACGCGCACATGGACTGGCTTTGGCCTCTCTACAGGGAGTACGTGCGAAAGGAGCTCGACTGGCGGGACGAGGCGCAAACCGAGAGCGCGCTCCGTGCGGCCTTCCTGGGCGCGCTGGCCGAGAGCACCGCGACGCTGTACGTGATGGAGCCCATCGGTGACACGATTCGCTTTCGTGGGCTCGGCCGGTGGCCCCTGCCTGACGCG
Organism: Myxococcales bacterium; assembly: GCA_023248855.1. Taxonomy (GTDB): domain Bacteria; phylum Myxococcota_A; class Polyangia; order JAHFDS01; family JAHFDS01; genus JAHFDS01. The sequence continues at coordinate 8,503 of JAHFDS010000068.1, read as the reverse complement.
CCCGAGTTGCTCGCCGACCCCCACGCCTTCATTGCCGATCGCTTCGGCGGCGGCAAGTTCAAGATCAACTTCCACCATGGGGCCACCTTCGTGTGCACGCACAACTTTCGCACGCATGGCGAAGATCGGTGGCGCAACATGGAGGAGCTCGTCTTCGAGTAGCCCGAACCACCCGGCAATTGGGCCTAGGCGGTGGCTGCTGCTGCGGCCGGCACGTTCGGTTGTGCCAGCCGACCCAGCACCCTGGTGACGAGCTTTCCAGCGTCCACGGTGCAGGCATTGATCCCGATGCCGCGAAGCGCATTGCCGGTGATGAAGAGGCCAGGCAACCGGAGCTCCGCGGCCTCGACAGCGGCGACGCGCGCCTGGTGACCCACCTCGTATTGCGGGAGCCCGGGCCGGTGCCGGTAGATACGCCGGAACACCGGGGCTCCACGCAGGGCGATGGCCCTGCGTAGCTGACCGCACACCTGCTCCTCCAGCCAGGCATCGGATTGCTCGCAGATGTCGGGCTGTCGGGCCCCACCCAGGATCGCCTGCACGAGCACGGTGCCCTCGGGGCTCCTGTGCCCGGGGAACATGCTGGAGGACCAGAGGACGCCGAGCACGCTGCCTCCCTCGGCGCGGGGCACGAGATAGCCGAAGCCATCGAGCCGGTGAGCGACGTCCTCCCTTCGCAGGCCGAGCGCGACCACCGCGGCTGGCAGGAATCCGATCGATCCCAGAGCCCGCGCGAGCTCCGGGTCGAGGGGGCCGAGGAGCGGCCGCGCAGCGGGCGCCGGCAGCGCCGAGATGACCGTGTCTGCCAGGAGCTGCCTCGGGTGTGCTCCCCCGATCGTGACGCGCCACCCTCCGCCGTGCCGCGCGAGGCCGGTGACGGGTGCATTGCACTCGACGACCGTGCCGAGGCTGTCGACCAGCCCACGCACGAGCTCGCCGATGCCGCCGACGAAGGAGACCAGGCGGCGCTGGTGGAGCCGCGTCGATCCACCCGCGACGGATGCGTGCGCGCGGACCATGCGCACGGCGGCGACCACGAGGCTCCGGCTACGCCTGGCCAGACCGGCAAACTGTGGCGTCGAGGAGGCCAGGCTGAGCCGGTCCATGTCGCCGCCATAGATGCCACAGACCAGCGGGTCGATCAGGCGTTCGGCGGCCTCGCGTCCGAGCCGGCGGCGAGCAAACGCCCCGACGGACTCGTCGCCGCGCGGCGGATCCAGGGGCAGAAGGGGCTCCAGGAGCACGCGGGCTCGACCCCAGACGCTGAGCAGATCCGAGGTCAAGAAGCGCAGCGGCCGGTCCGGGAACGCGCGCAGCCGACCACCGAGGAAGATGAAGCGACCCCGGCGCGCCTCGTCGGGGAAGAGCAACCGGTCTTCGAGCCCGAGCCGCTTCGCGAGATCGAGCGCGCTGGGATCGGCGTTCAGAAAGCCGTGTGGTCCCACCTCGCACACGAAGCCCTCTGCGCGCTCGGTCCGCACCGGCCCTCCGGGTTCGGTCCCCGCCTCGAGCACGAGGACCTCGGTCGAGGGTGCCTGATCGAGGATCCCCCGGGCGCACGCGAGCCCCGAGATGCCCCCGCCCATCACGACGACTCTCGACACCGGGCGATCGGTTAGCCGATCGGCCCACCGGAGTCAAGGCGCGCGTCGCGCTGGTTCGCGTGGCGCCTCAGGTTGATTCTCGTGCGACCGATCGCCCCTTGGCCCGTCAGGGTGGTGAAGGGAGATACCCAGTGCATGCATTCAGGGTCGGGCTAGCAGCCAGCATCCTTCTTGCCGCATGTGGCGGCGATGACCAGGGGGCCAATCCCCCGGGCGACGACGTGGCCGACGCCGAAAAGGGTGACAGCGCGGCGCGCTCGTCCCGCGCGCCCAGCCTCTCGAGCCTGACGCCGAGCAGGTCGATCGCCGGGAGCCCCTCGCTGCGCCTCTCGGTCGCTGGCGCCGGGTTCGTCTCTCGCTCCGTCGTGAGGTTCGGGTCGAGCGCGCTGACCACCACGTTCTCGAGCGCGACGCACCTCCGGGCGACCGTCCCCGCGGCGCTCCTTGCCACGCCGGGGGCCTACAACGTGACGGTCCGCAACCCCTCGGGCGCGACGTCGGGCCCCGTGCGCTTCGTCGTCGAGAGCCCTGCGCCGGTCGTGACGGCGCTCAGCCCATCGAGCGCAACCCAGGGCCAGGCGGGGCTCACGCTCGTGATCTCGGGAACGGGCTTTCGCCCTTCCGTGACCGTCCTGTTCGCCGGCTCCACCATCCCGGTGATCAGCGTGACCCCCACGCAGGTCGTCTGCGCGCTGAGCGCCACGATGCTGAGCAGCCCGGGCGTGGTCTCCGTGGTCGTCCGAGATCCCCTCGGCGCCTCCAGCAATGCCACGGCCTTCGAGGTCCGCGCCCCGGCGCCGACGCTCTCGTCGATTGAGCCGGCCTCGCTGCCGGTCGGCTCGGGCGCAACCACCTTGACCCTCGGTGGAACCGGGTTCTTCCCCGGGAGCCAGGTGGTCGTGGGCGGAGTGACCCTCGCTCCGACCAGCGCAAGCGCCACGCGCCTCGAGGTGTCTCTGCCCGCTTCGGTGATCGCCGCCGTGGGTGTCGTCGCGGTCACCGTCCGCAACCCAGCACCGGGAGGCGGAGCCTCTTCGGCGCTGCCTCTGTCCATTGCGGGATGGCAGAATCGAACCATCTCCGACGCCAATGGACCGCCAGCGCTGGTGGGTGCGGGAGTCGTGGCCGCCTTCAATCGTGTCTACGTGATCGGCGGGCGGACCTCCTTGTCGTGGGATGGCGGGCGGACCTCGCAATCGACCCTGTGGAGCTGGGATCCGGCCGCCGGCGCATGGGATCCGCCAGTGCCCTTCCCTCCGAGCATGCAGGGAAGATGGAAGGCCAGCGTGGCCTACGACGGGGCTAACGGGAAGATCGTCGTGTTCGGTGGCTGGGGTGCCCAGTCAGCACTCGGGGATCAGTGGCTCTACGATCCCGTGTCGGGCTTTGCCGCCGTCGATCCGTCCGCGATCCCGCCCGCGCTGACGCCGCGCGGCTCCGCGAGCATGACGTACGACGCCGCGAGGCGACGCGTTCTCCTGGTCGGCGGTACGGTCAACAGCTACGACCCGCTCGGCGGCATGTTCTCGTGGAACGGCGCCTCGTGGCGGTCCATCCCGTCGGAGCGGTCGGCGCACTGGATCGCGCAGGAAGGGATCGGCTGCGATCGTGTGGCTGCGACGTGCTGGATCTTCGGTGGCCTCTCGGACACGGCCGGCTTCGAGACGGCGGATCTCCTGGTCGAGCGCGACGGCGCCGGCACGTTCTCGCCGGTCGTGGGCGTCACGCCCGGTCCCACAGCGCGCGCAGATGCGGCGGCGGTGCTCGACGAAGCGCGTGGCTCCTTCGAGGTGTTCGGCGGGCACAGTGGCGCTGGGGCGCGGCTCGTCGGCGATGCCTGGTCCTGGGACGGCATGGCGTGGAAGCAAGATACGGGGATCGGCCCGAGCGCGCGGGCCTCCGCTGGCATGACGATGGCCCCGAACGTCGGTGGTGGCGTCGCCATCCTGTTCGGAGGCGCCACCCAGACCCAGACGTGGAACGCGCCGGCGATCCTGTCGAACGAGCTCTGGTACCACGTGTCCGCCGCGCCAGTGCGGTGTCCGAGCCCCGTCACGCAGGGTCGCAGCGTGACCGTGAGCGTACCCATGAGCGCGAGCATCCAGGGGGGGCACTGGGTGAGCTCGGGCGTGAGCCTGGTCGCGTGCAATCGCTACACGATCACCACGAGCGGGAGCGGCAGCATCTGCGGGACGCCGATTCCGAGCGCCGACGGCGTGACGAGCGGACGCTGTGAGGCGACCCTCTCGCGCGACGGTGCGCTCGTCGGGATGGTGAGCGCGATGCCACCCGTGGATCGTGGCACGAACCAGTTCTTGCCGGGAGCGGGGTCGGCCATGCGCCTGGCGCCCGAAGCCGGCGCGCTCTACCTGGGGATCGACGACGATGGACAGGCGCAGACGGGTGGCTACTCGGTCACCATCGACTACTGACCGCCCCAGCCAACACCAGATCGGTTGACGCCGCGGAGACGCGCGTGCTCCGCTGCCCTCGTGAAGACCGCCCTCCTCGGGATCGCCCTTCTGTCCGTTCTGGCATGCAATCGGTCGAAGACGGGATCGTCGGCAGGATCGGACGCGGCAAAGGCGCCGCCGGCCGCGGTGGACCACGAGGTGCGCCCCGTGTACCCGGTCGATACCAGCCCGCCCGACGCGCTCGCCCAGCAGCTCTGCGACGCGCTCCACACGCTTCCGGAGGGCCGCAAGGCCACGTGCTGCGGTGAAACACCGACGATGGGCCAGGCTGGCGAGTGCGCGCGCAACCTGACGGGCGCGCTCAAGGCGCGGGCCGTGACGCTTGCGCAGGCCGACGTCGCCGCGTGCGCCCGCGCCAGCGCCGCCGCCCTCGAGGGGTGCGACTGGGTGACGCCCCTGTCCGCCCCGCTCCCCCCGGCCTGCGACGGCATTGTCCACGGCGAGCTCGCCAAGGGCGCGCGGTGCCGCTCCGTCCTCGAGTGCAAGGACGGCCTGACGTGCCGTGGCTCGAGCCCGACCCAGACCGGTGTGTGCGCCGATCCATCCCCGGCCGGCGGCGGCTGCGGCGGAACGGCCGATCCCCTGGTCGCCTACACGCGCCAGCTCGACCGCGACAAGCGCCACCCCGAGTGCGCGGGCTGGTGTGAGCGCGGGCGCTGCACTCCATTTGCGGGCGACGGCCAGGCCTGCCGCGCCAGCAAACAATGCGCACGCGGCCATTGCCGCTCAGGCAAATGCTCGACGTCGGCATTGCCCAAATCGACAGAGCCCTGCTTCGACGTTTGCGAGGCGCCCGCGGCTTGCCTGGCCGGTAAGTGCGCCGTGGCCAAGGCGACGGGCGAAGCCTGCTCGAGCCCGTTCGAGTGCAAGGCCTCGTGCGTCAGCGGCAAGTGCGGGATGAAGTGCAGCGGATGGCCGCCGCCGGGGTATCCCTACCCTGGGCAGCCGAAGAAGCCGTAGCGACGGGTGCTGAAGGCGCTCAGCGCTCGCCGAGCAACCGGCGCACCTCGGCGGCCGACGTGAGGTCGAAGCCCGGGTTTCGTCGCAGCGCCTGGCGGAGGTGCTTTCTGCCCTCGGCATTGCCACCGGCGAGCTCGATCGCGCCGAGGTGGAACAGGAGCCGTGCGTCCGGGGTGCCGAGCTGCGTCGCACGCTCGATGGCCTGCTTGGCCTCGGGGATGCGCCCGAGCCGGTAGAGCACCCAGGCGTACACGTCCTCGACGTAGACGCCGCCTCGGGTGCGCCGCTCCTCCTCGATGGCGGTCCGCGCCTCCTCGAGGTCACGCCCCTTGGTGGCCAGGAAATGCGCCAGGGTCAGCCTGTCGATGCGGCGTCCGAGCTTGACGGCGTCGTCGTAGGCGCCTTTGGCGCCCCGCTCGTCGCCGGCCAGCGCCCGCGCATCGCCGAGCAGCCACGCGGTCTCGGGCAGCGGATCACCCTTCCACGCCCGCTCGAGGTGCCCGATCGCCACGCTGGGCTTACCCTGCGCGAGGGCCACACGACCCCGGGCCACCAGCGCCGCCGGATAGTCCGGCACCCATCGCTCCGCCTGGGCGAGCACCGCATCGGCGCCGTCGTAGTCGGCCTCGTGGAAGTACAGAAGGCCGGCCTGCGTGAACATCCAGGCCGTGCTGCCGGGGTCGCGCGCATCGCGCCCGCTGGCCAGCGCCTCCTTCCACAGCGCCTTGGCTCCCGTGACGTCGCCGGCGAGCCAGCGCAGGTAGGCGCCGCGCGCGTGCGCCGCCGCGTCGGGCCGCTCGTCCATCAGACGCTGCGCCGCCTTGGCAGCCTCCTCGAACTTGCCGAGCTCGAGCAGCGCGTCGCTTAGGAGCCCGAGCGCGGCGAAGTCCTTGGGGTCACGCTCGAGCACCTGCGCAGCGACGACCCGCGCCTCCTCGAACCGGTGCTCGTTGCGCAAGACGAGCGCGCGCAGGTCGAGCGCCACGAGGCTCGCCGGATCGAGCCGCAGCACGAGGTCGACGCAGCGGTCGACCTGGTGGTAGAGGCTCGGATCCGAGGCCTGGCGGGCCTTCTTGACCCACGCTCGCGCCACCTGGATCCAGCGGTCTGGCGAGAGCGACAGCTTCCTGGCCTTGTCCTGCTCGGCGCGCAGCGTCTGGTCGAGCGGACCGGTCGCGCCGGGGTCGCTCAGGCACACCACGGCGGACTGGTCGGCCAGGAGCTGCGAGACGGCTGGGGGGGCTGCCTCGTCGCCGTCCGGCCGCGCCCGATTGCAGGCGGCCGAACAGGCGACGAGGAGCATCAGGAGGAGGGAACGCCCGTGCGGGCGAAGGGGCCGCATTGAGATGGCGGCGATTACGGGGTGGTCGGGCCGCCGTGACCCTCGGTGAGGCCGATCCACGGCTTGGCGGCGAACGGGAACGTCGTCAGGTACGGCTTGTCATTCGACTGGGCGCCATCGCTGAGCGGAATCGCGCCGCCGGAGCAGATGACCGTGATGAGCACGTCGCTCACGTCGGCCTGCTCCTGGTTGGGCGCCGCGCCGCCCGCGATGGGACGGCCGTTCGGGAAGCCCGAGTCCGTCGCGACGTCGACGCGCAGCACGTCACCCGTGGCACCCGGCATGATCGGCACGCTGTGCGCGCCCGTGCTCGGGATGTTCTTGAGGTTGATGACGTCGAGGATGTCGGTGCGGTTGGTCTTGAGCATGTCGATCGTCGCTTGCGGCACGTTCAGCGCGGCGTAGGCGCCGAGGAGCTCGAGGTCGCGCACGAGGATCGGGTTCAGGAAGTACGGCGCGAAGTTCGCGACGTCGGTGCGCGGCGTGGTGCGCAGGTACTTGTTCTGGTCTTGCACGCCGATGAGGCCGGCATTGACGAGCGGCAGGCCCTCGCGGCCGACCTGGACCCACGGGCCGTACTCGCCGTCATCGCCGTCGGCGCGCAGGATGCGCTCCTTGCGCATGCTCTCGGACACCCACACGCCGAGCAGCGTGTCGTTGCCGGGCGTGCCGTTGTGCGGGATCGGGCTGCCGAGCAGCTTGGCCGTGTTGATCTCAAGCGCGATGAGGTTGATGTTGAAGCCGCGGAAGACGTCGCTGCCCTTCGAGCCGGGCCGGAACGCCGAGAGGTTGAGCACGTCGAAGATGGCCTTCTCGTCGAGGTAGAATGGGTCGTCGCGTTCGCCCGCCCACGCGCGGCCCTCGCCGCCCTCGAGGTCCTTGATGAACGTCGCCGCGAACTCGTCGGTGTACAGGCTCTGCGTGTTGCTGGCCGGATCGGCCGGGTTGTAGGCGCCCAGGCCATAGGCAATGCGATCCGTGCGCGGGCCGATGTTGGGCGGCGCGACCGGCAGGTTGCGGCCGATGATCGTCTCGGTCTTCTGATTGCCGGGGCCGTGGGTCACCTTGGTGATGGTGTAGGTCTGCGTGACGCCCTTGGTGCCGGCGACGCCGAGCTGCACGAGCAGCTCCTTGCCGCCACCGACCGGCAGCGAGAGGTCGCCCGGATTGACCGGCGTCGGCGGCGTGGTCTTGAAGCGCAGCTGGTAGGTCACGAAGTCATTGAGGACGCCATTGCCCTTCGTGATGTGGAACTGGTAGAGGATGTCGTCGCAGAAGCGGATCTGCTGGTTGCCTTGTCCCGGCTCGTGCAGCGGGTTGATCGTGGCGAGCAAGTACAGCTTGTCGTGCGACGACGGCGACACCCACGCGTAGACGTCGGCATTGTCGTAGCAGGGGTGGTTCACGGTGTCTGGCGCCTCGCGGTGGCTGGAGGCGCTCGCCGTCCGACCACTGGCCAGGCAGAGCGCCGCCGCGGTCGCGCCGGCAAACAGGATCTTCTTCATCGTACGCCTCCAAGCGCCGGACGCACCGGCATCGTCTCCGTTCTGGAATCCACCCGGCCGTCGGCCGAGGGGCACGCTCGTTCGATTGCACGCGCTCATTGACACAGCGGCATCCCTCCCGCGACGGCGATCTCGTAGATTGTCCCGCCCGCGCCCGGCGTGGTGCACTCGCCCGGCTTGACCCACACCATCCGCTCGACGTTCCTGGCGCGGCGCAGCCCGCCGGCCTCGACGTTCGTGTTGATGCCCATGTCGAAGCTCTGCACGCTGCCGTCGGCCAGCGTGACGCGATAGACCTGCGCCGTGCCGCTCTCGTGGTTGATGCCCGACGCGTAGAGGTATTGCTCGTTCTTGGACAGGGTGAGCCCGGCCGGGAAGCCGAGCGCGAGGCCGCTGGCGACGGCCGTCGCCGCCCCGCCCGCGACCTTGAAGATCTTGGCCGACGTCGAGCCGACGTCCGCGACAAAGGCCGTGTCCCCGACGGCGTTCACCGCGACGCCGCTCGGCTCCTCGAAGGGCGCGCCGGTCTTGACCGCAGTGACGCTGCCACCGGCGGCCTTGAACAGGCCCCGGTCGTGGCTTGTCGGATCGCTGCCCGTGAACCAGACGGCGTCGCCG
>JAHFDS010000435.1 GCA_023248855.1 Myxococcales bacterium | reverse complement strand
GGCCCCAAGGCGCCGCAGGGGATCATGCCCGCCATCCGGATGCCGCCCAGGGAGGAGCCGCCCCAGAAAAAGCCCAGGAAGCCGAGGAGCGAGGCGACCTCGAAGGAATAGCCCGGGCGCGTGGCGGCCCTGGTCCTCGCGGCGCTGGCCGCCGGGCTCTACGGCGGGCCCCCGGCCCAGCCGCTCCCGGATCCCGTGGCGGATCAGGTGGCCGCGGCGTTCCTGACCGAGATCACGCGAGCGCATCTGCCGAAGCCGAGGCGAGACGGCCGGCTCGACGCGTTCGCCAGAGCCCTCGCCGCGTCCGGCGCGGCGACTCATCTGCCTGGACGCATGCTTGTCGAGCACGAGCTGCGATCCCAAGGGCTCATCGAGGCCACGCCGCACCTGGCGATGGCCGCGGCCGTACCCGGGTCGGTCGACCTGCTCGCGCGCGACCTCGGCCGCGGCGGGCCGCACACGGTGGCCGAGCTGCACGGCGACCGGGTGCCGCTGCGCTTCGGGGTCGGCACCGCCCTGATCGGTGGCGTGCACCACGCGGTGATCGCGACCACCGAGCATGGCCTCGTGCTCCGGCCGATCCCGCGCCGCCTGCCCGCCTCGGGATCGGTCTGGCTCGCCGTGGTGCTGGAGGCTCACCTCGCGCACCCGATGCTCATCGTCCAGCGCCCGGATGGCACCACCAGCCGCACGCGCATGCACCCCGCCGATGCCGGCTACACGGCGCGTCTCAGGTGTGCGCGGGATGGTACCTACCGCGTCGAGATCGCGGCTGAGGGCCCGTTCGGCCCGGAGGTCGCCGCCAACTTCCCGATGTACTGCGCGATCCCGCCGCCGTCCGCCCCTTCGGCCGAGATCACCGGCGAGGGTGCGCTGCCCGCGAACGAGGCGGAGGCGGAGGCGGCTCTGTTCCGCGCCATCGACGCGGACCGCCGGCGGGCCGGCGTGCCCGCCCTGCGGCGCGATCCGCGCCTCGACGCGCTGGCCCGGGCGCACTCGGCAGACATGCGCGCACGCGGATACGTCGGCCACCGCTCGCCGTCGGGCGACACGGCCGTCGAGCGAGCCCGCCGCGCCGGGCTGCACGCCTCGCTGATCGCGGAGAACGTGGGCCGCGCCCGGTCCGTGGCCGACGCGGAGGCGGGGTTCCTCGAGAGCCCGGGGCACCGCGAGAACCTCCTGGTCGAGGACGCCACCCACGTGGGCGTGGGCGTGGCCTTCGTCCCCTCGCCCGACGGCGCGCGCGAGATCCTGGTGACGCAGCTGTTCGCCCGGTTCTGAGGCGAAGACTGTGCTTGCGCTCCCGGGTCACCCTGATAGATTCCGGCCCCCATGCGCACCATCGGCGTGATCGGAGGCAGCGGCCTCTACGAGATGGAGGGATTGACCGAGGTCGAGCAGGTCCGGCTCGATACCCCGTTCGGCAAGCCCTCCGATGACTACGTGACCGGACGGTTGCTCGATGGTCGAGGGGGCGAGGCCCGGCTGGTCTTCCTGCCGCGCCACGGGCGCGGGCACCGCATCCTGCCGTCAGAGATCAACTTCCGCGCCAACCTGCATGGCATGAAGCAGCTCGGCGTCGAGTGGATCATCTCGGTCAGCGCGGTCGGCTCGATGCGCGAGGAGATCCGGCCCGGCGACTTCGTGATCGCCGACCAGTTCTACGACCGCACCAAGGGCCGGCCGTCCAGCTTCTTCGGCGACGGCATCGTCGGGCACGTCTCGGTCGCCGACCCGGTGTGCGGCGATCTGGCGAAGATCTTGTTCGAGTCGGCGCAGAAGATCTTCACCGGCAAGGATCAGCGCGCACACCAGGGCGGCACGTATCTGTGCATCGAGGGCCCCCAGTTCTCCACGCGGGCCGAGTCCCGCACCTACCGCAGCTGGGGCGTGGACGTCATCGGCATGACCAACGTGCCCGAGTACAAGCTCGCGCGCGAGGCCGAGATCTCCTACGCGACGGTCGCCCTCGCGACCGATTACGACTGCTGGCACGAGTCCGAAGAGGACGTGACGGTCGAGGCCGTGATCGCGGTGGTCCAGCAGAACGTCGCCAACGCACGCGCGCTCATCCGCGAGGCGATCTCGCGCATCCCGGCCGTGCGCACGTGCGCCTGCAAGGACGCGGCGCGCCACGCCATGATGACCGACCCGAAGACCATCTCGCCGGAGGCCAGAAAACGCATGGAGCTCATCGTGGGGAAGTACCTGTGAGCGCCGGGACCCTGGTGGTCGTCGGCTCGGTCGCGCTCGACTCGATCGAGTGGCCGGCCTGCGGGCCGAAGGACGACATCCTCGGCGGAGCGGCGACGTTCTTCTCCGTCGCCGCGTCGTACTTCGCCAAGCCCCACCTGGTCGGCGTGGTGGGCGCCGACATGCCCGAGGAGCACCTCACGTTCCTGCGGAGCCGCGGCGTGGACCTCGGCGGGCTCGAGCGCATCGCGGGCGGCAGGACCTTCCGCTGGAAGGGGCGCTACTTCGGCGAGGACCTCTGCTCGCGCGAGAGCCTCGACACCCAGCTCGGCGTGTTCGCGGACTTCCAGCCCAAGCTCCCCGAGGCCTGGCGCGACGCCGACCTGCTCTTCCTGGCGAACATCGCGCCGGAGCTCCAGCTCGACGTGCGGCAACAGATGCGGCGACCCAAGCTGGTCGCCGCCGACACGATGAACTTCTGGATCGAGGGCCGGCGCGAGGCGCTCGAGCGGACGCTCGCCCACGTGGACCTGCTCATCATCAACGACGAGGAGTCGCGCCTGCTCGCCGGCACGTCGAACCTCGTGCGCGCGGCGCACGCCATCCAGAAGCTCGGCCCGGCCAACGTCATCATCAAGCGCGGCGACGCCGGCGCGCTCCTGTTCGCCGGCCACGAGATCTTCGCGGCCCCCGCGTTTCCGCTGTCGGACGTGCTGGATCCGACGGGCGCCGGGGACTCGTTCGCGGGGGGCCTGATGGGCCACCTCGCGCAGCATCTTTCGGCCGGCGGCGCGCTCGGGCCCGACGCCATCCGGCGAGCGCTCATCGCGGGCAACGTGGTGGCGTCGTTCTCGGTCGAGGGCTACGGCGTGGACCGCTTGCGCTCGCTCGATCGCGCCGAGATCGACGCGCGCTTCCGCGCCTTCCGCGCCCTCACCAACGTCCCCGAGCCACGCTGAGCCTCGCACCGTAGGGTCATGGCCGACGCGCTCGAGATCGTCTGCGCCTCCGCCGAGGCGACGCAGGCGGCCGCGGCCGCGCTCGGGCGCGCCTGTGAGGCCGGCACGGTCATCGCGCTCGAGGGCGATCTCGGGGCGGGCAAGACCACGTTCGTGCAGGGCCTCGCGCGCGGCCTCGGCGTGCCGGAGTCGGTGCGGGTCCAGAGCCCCACGTTCGCGATCGCCCACCGCCACGCCCAGGGTCGCCTCCCGCTCGACCACGCCGACTTCTACCGCGTGGACGACCCCGACGAGCTGACCGAGCTCGGTGTCGCCGAAGCCATCGCCGCCCCCGATGGCGTGGCCGCCGTCGAGTGGCCCTCGAGGTGCCCATCGATCCTGCCCCCCGATCGCCTCGAGCTGTCGCTCCGCATCGAGGGCGCCGCTCGCCGTCTGGTCGCCCACGCGACCGGACCGCTCGCCGCGCGCGTGCTTGGCGCCTGGCGCGCCGAGCTCTGTTGAGCGCGCGTAGCGCACGCAAGCCGGCTCACACACGTTGCAGACCGGAAAGAATCTGCATTTCAGCGACGTTTCGTCGAAACGGCGCGGCTCACCCACACGTACAGGGTGGTCGAGAGAACGAGCTCGTCTTCTCCGAACCCACGACGAACCATCTGCATGGGCGCATGAATGCGCCCGACCAACGCGTGCGCACGACGCCTGGGGAGGCGTGTAGCCGCGTCATGGAAAGGACCGACCGATGAACCCTCGTAGCCTCCTTGTCTCCGGCTTGCTCTTCGCCTGTCTTCCGGCCTGCGGCGCCGATGATGCGGCCTCCGTCGACCCCGCGTCGTCCGACGCCGACCTCGTCTCCGAGGACGGCAAGGCCGACAGCCTCTCCTCCACGTCCACCTACTACACGATGCGCCCTGACAACCGTCGCTGCGCTGCCCCCGCCTGCGGCGGCTACTTCGTCGCCCGCGTGAACGCGGCCACCACCCGCTGCTTCGACGGCGTCTCGCGCAGCGAGTGCTACGTGACGAGCCGCGACCTGTCGCCGCTCCTGCTCGATGCGGAGACCCTCGCGACGCTCGAGCAGCAGGTCGACTCGAACGGCGCCGTGCTGCGTGGCGCCATCACGCGGAACCCACTCTTTTCGAGCTACGGCCGCTTCGTGGCCAGCGAGGGCTGGCTGCCGGCCACCACGGCCCCTGCGACCGGCACGTTCTACCGCACGGCGTTCAACGGCCGGCTCTGCATCGCGGCGCCGTGCGCGGACACCCACGAGGCCAAGCTCAACAGCCGGACGGCAACCGACATCGCCGGCGTGGAGCTCGAGCGCGTCACCACCAAGGAGACGCTCCTCGACGCGGCCCGCGAGGGCCTCGACGGCGACGGCATCCTCGTGGCGGGCATCAACCACGCGATCACGGGTCCAGCCGGCCGCGCCCTCGCGCTCTCGCCGTCGCAGTTCTACCTGCGCGCGCGAGCCAGGGCGACACAGCCGGTCGAGCGCGCTTGCGGCGGCTTCGTCGGCGGCGTCTGCGCCGAGGGCGAGTCCTGTGACATCACGATCCTGAACGCCTGTGGTGGCGCCGATCTGCCCGGCGTGTGCGTGCCGACGAACCGCGTGTGCACCGCCCTCCAGCCGGTCTGCGGCTGCGACGCCCGCACCTACTCCAGCGACTGCATCCGCATCGCGAACGGCGTGCAGAAGGACCACGACGGCCCCTGCAACTCGCGCTGAGCAGGTCTGGCGCAGGTTGATCCCTGGTCACGGCTGCTCCTGGCCCGGCAGGATCAGCGCGAGCAGCCGCGCCGGGGCGCGCCACCCCTCGTCCCCGCACCACGCCGCCGCTCGGGCCTCGAGCGCGCCGCCCTCGTCGCCGCCGATCAGCGCCCCGAGGCGGGCCCGGGCCGCGGCCACGTGCGCACGCATCCCGAGCGGATCCGCGAGGCTGAGCGCCTCGACCAGACAGGCCCGCTCCACCTCGGGTTGCCGCCGTACGCCGGCGGCCGCCGCGCGAACCAGGGCGCCGAGCGCCCGGCCGAAGGAGGTCGAGCCTCGACTCAGCTGCCGGCCGAGGTGATCGGCCGAGGTGAGCGCGCGTCGCTTCGCGCTTCCGTCACCCGAGGCGGAGGCAGCGGCCGCGACCGCGGCCCGGCCGCGCAGGAACAGCACCTCGGCGTGCACGAGCGGCAGCTGCAAGAGGAGCGAGCGCCGCAAGGCCGGCAGCGCGTCCTCGAGCAGGCGCGCGGCGCCGGTGGCGTCACCGGAATACAGCGCGATCTCGACGCGGCTGTGCAGCAGATAGAAATGCTGCACCTGGAACCCGGTGCGCGCGGGTGCCCAGGCCGCGATCGCATCCGCCACGTCGGCCTGCGCGCCCTCGGGATCGTCCCGCGCTAGCCAGGTCAGGATGACGCGGGTCCGCAGGTTGACCATCATGTAGCGGTCACCGCGGCGGTCGGCCTCGCGCAGATAGCCCGGCACCAGGCGCGTCAGGGCCGCGATCTCGCCGCGGTACATCCGGCAGAAGCTCGCGAACAACCGCACGGTATCGAGCTCCCAGCCGCCCGTGAGGCAGCGTGACCGGAAGGCCTCCTCGGCAGCGAGCAAGTGGTCGAGCGCCGCCTCGAAGCGGCGCTCACCAAAGTACTCGGCGAAGGCCGCCGCCCAGGAGCAGCTCGCGAGCAGGTAGGGATCCGCGAGCTCACTGGCGAGCCCGTGGGCCTTCTCGGTCAGGGCCCTGCACCGGCGGGTGGCGCCTTGCGCCGCCAGGTAGCAGGCCTCCTGGAGCAGCGCGCGTGCCACCCGCCGCGGCTCGCCGAGGCGCAAGGCCATGAGCAGGTGCCGAGACTGGAACTCCGCGCCGCGGATGGTGTCCACGTAGCCCATCACGCTCGACACGGACCAGCACCCGTCGACGCGCGCGATGGCCCGGGGCGACACCTCGGCGTCGGTGCGCCTGCGAAAGCGCAGCCCGCGCAGGCGCAAGAAGGCGCGCCGGGCCAGGAGCGCGAGCAGCGCTCCGACCGGCGTCTTCCTGGCGGCAGAAAGCCCGGACTCCTGCAGGACGCCCTGGATGGCCGCCTGGCCCTCGGCCACGTAGCCTCCCTTGAGCAGCTCCTCCGCGCAGCGCCGCCTCAGCGCCAGGCGCTCGGCCGGGTCGGCCCCTTCGGCCGCCTCGAGGAATGCGGCCGCGGCCGCCTCCTGCCGGCCGGCATTCGCGAGCGCGTCACCGAGGGCGCGCAAGAGCGCGCGCCGCTCGGCCGCGGCCGGGGAGCCGAGGTCGATCGCGAGACGAAGCAGCTCGGCCGCG
>JAHFDS010000434.1 GCA_023248855.1 Myxococcales bacterium | reverse complement strand
CGCAATCGAGCGGCGGAAAGGCCTCCTTGCACAGGAGCTCCGCGAGCGCCTCGGCCCCGCTCGCCGCCGCCGCCAGCGGCGCGAGCCCCGCGAGGCGGGCCTGCAGGATGGGCTCGCGCACCACCTCGTCGGGCGCCCCCGACCGCGCGATGCCGCCCTCGCGGAACGCCCATTCGGTCGCGACCGGGTTCCACGCCTGCGCGCGCCGGCGCACCTCGCGCGCGATGTCACCGCGGCGCACCGTCGCCTCGGTCTTGCCCTTGGTCGGCTTGAACGGCGGCACGAAATCGCCGGGCCGGATGAAGCGGAACGTCAGCGTGTTGAAGTTGGTCGTCGCCGCCTCGAACTCTTTGGTCATGCGGATGCACCTCGTCGGCTCGAGGTCTCCGGCGGCGGGCAGCGCGTCCACCGGGCAGTCCTCCACGCACAGGTTGCAGTACATGCACTTGCCCATGTCGATGTCGAAGCGGGTCATGCCGCGCAGGCCGTCGGCGCGCTTGACGAGGTCGATCTTGATGACGTCGATCGGGCACGCGCGCTCGCACGCCTTGCAGGCCGTGCAGATGTCGAGGTCGACCTCGAGGAAGCCCCGGTAGCGCTCCGGCAGCATCTCCGACACGGGCCGCGCCGTCCGGTCCGGGTACTGCACCGTGATGTTCGGCTTCATGAGCTCGGAGAGCGTGACGGCCATGCCCTCGAGGACGCTCTTGCCGGCCGCCCACATCTCGCCGAAGTAGCCGCGCTTCATGGAGCCTCCCACATGCGCGTGACGCGGCCCGTGGCGCGGTACGCATTGCGCACGCGGCTTGCGAACCAGCCCCCTAGGCCGAGCCCGAACACGAGAAACGTCAGGGTGCTCACGACGCGGGTCGCGGAGGGCGAAAGCAGCCACATCGAGAGCAGCACGCCGATCAGGCAAAAGAGCGCGATCGGCAGGAGATACGTCCAGCAAAGGCGCATCATCTGGTCGAGACGAAAGCGCGGCAGCGTCCAGCGTACCCAGATGACGACGAACACGAGGCCGACCGCCTTGCCCATGAAGACGACGAGGCTCGCCGCCTGCAACAGGGGTGACGCCCGGAGCGCCTCGACGCCGACGTGCGGCAATTGCCAGCCGCCGAGGAACACCGCGCTGGCAATGGCGCCGATCACGTAGAGGTTGATCCACTCCACCATCGGGTAGACGCCGAAGCGAAAGCCCGAGTACTCCGTGTTGTAGCCGCTGACGAGCTCGCTCTCTGCCTCCGGCAGGTCGAATGGGGTGCGATTTCCCTCCGCCAGCGCCGAGATGAAATAGACGATGAAGCAGGCGAAGCAGAACGGGTCCGCGAATGCGTTCCAGTGCCAGGGTGCGCCGCCCTGATCGCCGATGACCCGCTGCAAGGACAGCGAGCCCGAACGCGCCGCGATGCACAGGAGCGCAATGGAGGCCGGCAATTCGTAGCTGATGATCTGCGCCGCCGAGCGCATGCCGCCGAGCAGCGACCACTTCGAGTTCGACGCCCATCCGCCCATGAGGATCGACACCACGACGAGGGAGGTGACCGAGCCCAGAAAGAGCAGTCCCACGTCGAGGTCGACCACCTGCAGGCGTTCGGAGAAGGGCAGCACGATGAACGTCAGCACGAGGCCAACGAACGCGAAGTAGGGCGCGACGGTGAACAGGCCCCGGTGGGCCTCCGCGGGGACCAAGTCCTCCTTCGTGATCAGCTTGACCGCGTCGGCGAGCCATTGCAGCCAGCCGCCCGGACCCACGCGGTTCGGGCCGAGGCGGGACTGCATGCGTCCGGCGATCTTGCGCTCCCACACCACGATGAGGCCCGCTCCGGGCCCGAGCAGCAGCAGAACGCCGAGGCCGGCCGCCGCGATCAGCAGGCCCCCGAGCCAACTCGACGTGTCCCCCGGCGCCTCCGCGGTGGGCCAGAGCACCTCGAACGGCGCCCCCGCGCGGGTGGCGACGAGGCGCACCGCAGCACGCCCGAGCTCACCCGCCCCGCGCGAGCGGCGATAGGCCCGCACGAGCTCGCCCTCGGTCGCCACAGCGGTGCCGTCGACCGATACGATGCGATCGCCGGCCCGCAATCCGGCCTTGGCAGAAGGGCTAACCTCGCGCGTGACGCGTTCGAGATCGGTGCGCGCGAGGGTCCGCGTCGGATCGAGCCCGAGGGCGCGCAGCTCGGGGGCGGCCGGCGCGAGCTCCGCCGGCGTGAGCAGGCCATCGTAGGGCGGCTGATCGAGCCTGCGCATCAGGGATTCGGCGGATGAGTCGCCCACCACCGCCGTCACGTGGAGCCCGCCGGCCTCGGCCTGCACTGAAAGGCCGAGCCAGGCGAACAAGGGCGCGTGCGCGCGGCCTTCGGTCCAGCGCTCTGCGAGCCCACGCAGGGTCGGCGGCAGCAGATCGAGCGCAAACGGCGCGCGCGCCTCGTGCGTGATCGGGCCCCTTGCGGTCTGCTGCACGACCGACACCCCCGCGGGGCCGCGCAAGGGCCCGCCGGCCGCACGCAGGAACGCATCGTCCACGTCGAGCAGCACCCGCTCTGCCGTCACGGCTCGCCCCGCGAGCGACAGCGTCCGTCCGGCCAGGGTGATCGTCACGGCCGTGGGCGCGGCCGGCTCGAACGCAAAGCCCTCCACCACGACCACATCTCCGCGCTGGATCGTCTGCGGCCGCACGTCGCGCACCTCGCGCCGATCGTCCGCACGCGCCGCGGAGGCGCCGCCGACCAGCACGAGCGCCCCCAGCGCCGCGCGGAGCCTCACCGGTCGATCTCCGGCGCCACCACGTCGAGCGACGCGATGAGCGCGACCAGATCCGCCAGCATGAGGCCACGCGACTTCTCGCGCACGATCGCCATCGCATTGAACGAGCCGGTGCGAAAACGTGCGCGGTACGGGTTCGCCGTGCCGTCGCCGATCACATAGCAGCCCATGTCGCCCCGCGCGCTCTCGATGCGCGCGTAGGCCTCGCCCCGAAAGCGCGTCTTCTTGGGCCGCTCCCAGTGCCCCGGCGGCGTCTGCTCGATCTGGTCGAGCGCCACCCGGAGCAACTTGACCGAGCCGCGCCACTCGTCCACGCGCACCCGGAAGCGATCCCAGGCGTCACCCACCACACCCATGCGCCCGTCGCCGATGGGCACCTCGAAGCCCGGCAGCGCCGCGAGGATGTCCCCGTACACGCTGTAGGGCTCGTCCACCCGCAGGTCGAAGCGCACGCCCGAGGCGCGCAGGTTCGGCCCGACCAGCCCATAGTCGATCGCCTCGGCGGCCGTGATCGCCGCGACACCACCCAGGCGCTTGCAGAAGATCTGGTTGTACGTGATCAGCCGATCGAACTCGTCGATCACCGGCTCGAAGTGATCGAGCCACGTGAGGCAGCGGTCCCGCCAGCCTGCGGGCAGGTCCCAGCCGACGCCGCCCAGGCGGTGGTAGTGGTAGGTCAGCCGCGCGCCGCACAGCGCTTCGAGCAGGTCATTGACGTACTCGCGCTCGCGCAGCGCATACGGGAACGGCGTGATCGCCCCGAGGTCCATCGCCATCGCACCGAGCGCGATGCAGTGCGAGGAGATGCGGTTGAGCTCGTCCGAGATCACGCGCAGGTACTCGCCGCGCCGGGGCACCGGCAGACCGCCGAGCTTCTCCACGGCCGCCGCCCAGGCGTGGTTCGACGTCATCGCGCAGACGTAGTCGACGCGATCGGTGTAGGGCATGAAGCCCTCGTAGCCGACCCGCTCCGCGATGTGCTCGATCGCCCGATGCAGGTACCCGACGTCGGGAACGGCCTCCCGCATCACCTCGCCGTCGGTCTTGATCACGAAGCGGATGACGCCGTGGGTGCTCGGGTGCTGCGGTCCCATGTTGAGCGTCAGCTCGGCGCCCGAATCGCTCTCGAGGATGAGCTCACTCACTTCTTGACCTCGTGCTGGACGCCGAGGCGAGCGGCGTCGTGCAGGGCCACGAGCTCGAGCGGATTCGGCCTCGCGATCGACATGCCGCGGTAGTCGCGCGGCTCGCGCGCGTCCTTGCGCATGGGGTGGCCGATCCAGTCGTCCGGCAGCAGCAGGCGCCGCAGGTCCGGGTGGCCCTCGAACACGACGCCGAACAGGTCGTACTGCTCGCGCTCGAGCCAGTCGGCGGTGCGCCACACGGAGGTGACGCTCGGCAGCCGCGGTGCGTCACGGGGCAGCACGACGCGGCACACGTGCGCGTGCCGGTGCACGTACGAGTAGAGGTGGTAGACCACGTGGATCTCGCCCTGCTTGAGCCAGTCGACCGCCGTGACGCACTGCAGAAAATCCATCTGCAGGTCCGCATGCGTCCGCAGGGTCCGGGCGAGGTCCAGCCACGCGGCGGCCACGACGGGGGTGACGGCGTCCCGGGGCGCCCCGCTCTTGTTGGCCGCGTCCGCGGCGACGACGACGAGCTCGCCCACGGCCTCCGCGTGCAGCGCGGCGAGGAGGGCGTGGATCTCGGCCGCCGCACGCTTCATGCATCGTCCTCGGGTGTGTCCGCGTGCTGCCAGTCGAGATCGCGCCGGCGCCACACGTAGGCGAGCCCCAGCGCCAAGAGGACCACGAACGCCGCGATCTCGACGAACGCGAGGCCGCCCTCGCCCGTCGCGACGAAGCGACGGAACACGGTGGCGACGGGATAGGTGAACGCCACCTCGACGTCGAGCACCAGGAACACCAGGGCCACCACGTAAAAGCGCGGGTTGAAGTTGAACCACGCCGCTTGCACGGGGGTCTCGCCGCACTCGTAGACCAGGGCCTTGTCGGCCTCGGGGACCGACGGACGGATCAGCCGACCGAGCCCCAGCGCGGCGGCGACGAAGCCGACCGCGAGGAGTGAGAAGACGAGCAGGCTCCCGAGCTCGAGCTGCATGTCGGTTTGCACGCTACCACTCGTGTATCCTTCCAGCCAGTGTCAGCCGCGCTGCTCTTTCTGGGCCTCTTGGCCGCCTTCCCTGCGCTCGATCTCCCACGTACTTACGAGGAGATACGCGCTGGTGGGCCCGGGCGCCTCGCGGCCGCGGAGCGCATCGTGGCCGCCGGCCCCGAGGCTTTCGAGGCCCTGATCGCGCGTCTTTGGCGCAGGCGCACCGCGACCACGGCCCAGCTCAGGAAGGTCCTCGACGCCATTTCCGGCGAGTATCCCGACGACAAGGGAGTCTTCCGGCCGCCCACGCGGCAGCAGCGCGAGCTGGCGGCCAAGCGTGGCGATCCGGACTGGCTGGCGCTGCTCGATCGCGAGGGGGACCGCCTGGTCAAGGGCAACCCCGCGCTGGCCGAGCCGCTCGCGGAGGCGGTCGAGGCCGTGGCGCTCATCCGCGCCATCGCCAGGTCCGGCCGCTGGGAGCGCTTCCGCGCCCCGCCGTACCCCGAGGACACGCTCGAGCCCGCGAAGCCGGCCAGGCCCGGCAAGGCCAGGACCAAGGACGGCAAGGATCCGAAGGACGCCAAGGAGCCCGAGCGGCCCGGAAGCCCGACCAGCGTCAGCGTGCTCATCGACCTCGCCTTCTCGGAGACCGGCGCCGTCTTCCGCGACGAGGTCGGCCGGCAGGTGCGCCAGCTCGGCAACCAGGCGGTGCCGGAGCTGATCCGCTTCGCGTTCGGCCCGTCCAAGGGCAGCGCCCTGCTGGGCGCGCGCCTGCGCTACTGCCTCTACCAGCTCGATCGCATGGACCGGCAGAACCCGGCGCGTGTGCTCGAGACCGCCCCCGATGACGCGCTGCGCAGCGACGACCTCCGGGCGTACGGCGAGACCCGCGCCACGCCCGCCATCCGGGTGGTCCTCGGCCAGCTCGACGCCACCAGCGTGCGTGTCCGCCAGATCGCACGGTGGACCTGGATGCAGTACGTGCTCGTCAAGCCTCCCCCGGTGCCCAAGCGCAAGCGCAAGCTGGCCGGGGGCAAGGAGAGCAAGAAGGAGGAGGAGGTCTACCTCGACTACCGGCGGCTGGCCGAGCTCGAGCTCGGCCGCAGCTGGAAGGACCTGACGGGCGCCGAGCTGCCCGAGGGCGACAGCCGCTCGCTGCGCGAGCGTACCGAGGCCCTGTTCAAGCTCTACGACGAGCGGCGCGATCAGGTGGTGGTCGAGGCCCTGGCGCGAGGCCACACGCTGCGGCAGGGCGGCGACCTCGAGGGGGCCATCCGCGTCTACGACGAGATCCTGGCCGAGCAGCCGCTCTACGCGCGCCGCGCCGAGATGGCGCCCGCGTTCCTCGCGCTCGCGGACAAGCTGCGCGGGAAGGACGATCGGCGCGTGGTGTCGCTCTTGCGCCAGGCCGCCACGCTCGCCGCGGGTACGCCGGCGGCGGACCCGGCCCGCGCGGCCGCCGAGGAGCTCGACGCGAAGCTGCACCCGGTGGCTGCGGCGCCCCGGCTCGCGCTGCCCCGCTCGCGCCGGTTCGGCTTCTACGGAGGCCTCGGGGCGCTCCTGGCGTTGTGCGTCTTCCTGTG
>JAHFDS010000067.1 GCA_023248855.1 Myxococcales bacterium | reverse complement strand
TGACGACCAATCTGGTGCTCAAGCGCTACTTCCCCACGGGCGCCGTCGACCAGACGTTCGGAGGAGCCGCGCAGGGAACCGTCACCTTCGACAACCCGTCCATGGGCGTGGACGATGGCTCCAATCTCGCGGTGGGCACGGGCGCCAACGGCTCGATCCTGGTGGCAGGACGGTCCTTCATCATTCCCGAAAACGTCGCCTCGCCTGTGGTCTGGCGCTTCTCCGATGCGGGTGTCCTCGATACGACGTTCGGTGACCACATGGGCCGCGCCACCTGGGCGATGCCCCTGGTGATCGACGTGCGGCAGGTGTTCGTGCAGGGGGCGGGTGGCCTCATCTACCTGTCTGCGTGGGGGCCGCCGTCAGGCGGCATGGCTAGCCAGGCGGACGCCGTGCTGGCGCGTTTTTCGGCTTCGGGTGCCCTGGACACTGCCTTCGCGGGCACAGGAGCGCTCCTCTACAACGGCCCCAGCAACAACCTCGACGTGGCCTCGGGCGCGACGATTGACGCGATGGGACGCGTGTACCAATTCGGGTGCTCCTACACCGACCTCAGCAACGCTCGCCACCGGGTCACGCGGGTGACTGCGTCCGGTGCGACCGACAACGCCTACGGACAGGCGGGCAGCTTCCTGGCCACCGTGGGTACCTACGGTGGACCGGGCGGCGACTGCACCATGGCGGCGGCGGTGGACGCCCAGTCACGCGTCTACGGCGCGGGCACGGATGACGGGCCGACCGGCAAGCGCGCGATCGTGTATCGAGTCGGACCGGACGGTACCCTCGACGCGACCTTCGCAGGCGGCGCTGGTTTCTTCGCCTGGCCGACCACACCGAGCGCCTCTGGCGGCGCGGAGGCCTCTGCGGTGGTGCTGGCGGCGAACGGGGACCTCTTGGTGGCGGGCCGGAGGATCGGAGCCGCGGCGGCCGATGAGCGCTGCACGATCACCCGGCTCACGTCTGCGGGCGTTCCGGTTGCGACGTTCGGCACCATGGGCACGGCGCAGAGCCCGGAGGTGGCCTCGGCCTGCAAGCAACTGGTGGAGCGAAGCGACGGCACGATCGTCGCGGCGGGTCACGCGAACGCGCAAGGCGCGCTGTTCGGCTTCACCTCGTCCGGCGCGCCGCTGCCCTAGGCCCCGGAGGCGCCAAGGCACGACGGCGCGGTCTGCCGTTGCCGTGGCTCGCCTTGACAAGTGTGTTAATGACACTTAAAGTTCAGACGGACCTTCCGGGAGGGACACCATGTCGGCTTCGCTGCGAATCGACCGTGTCCACGACGCCCTGCTCGTGATCGATTTGCAGCCCGACTTCATGCCGGGTGGCGCGCTCGCGGTGGCCGAGGGGGATCGGGTGGTCGCGCCCGTGGCGGCGCTCGTGCCGCGCTTTCACACGGTCGTTGCCACCCAGGACTGGCACCCCCGGGGACACGTCTCGTTTGCGTCGAGCCACCCTGGCAAGCGGCCCTTCGACACGATGCTGCTGAACGGGGAAAGCCAGACCCTGTGGCCGGATCACTGCGTGCAAGGCACGCCGGGCGCCGCGCTGCATGAGGGGCTGCCGATGGAGCCGGTCACGCTCGTGTTGCGCAAGGGCCATCGACCGGACGCGGATTCGTACAGCGCTTTCAGGGAGAACGTGGGCGCCGGCGGGACGCGCCCTCCGACGGGGCTCGCCGGCTGGCTGCGCGAGCGCGGGATCACACGCGTGTTTTCGTGCGGCCTGGCCCGCGACTACTGCGTGCGCTGGAGCGCGCTCGATGGACGCAGCGCAGGCTTCGGGGTGGTCGTCCTCGAGGACCTCGTGCGCAGCGTCGCTCCCGCGGCAGCCGCGGAGACCACGCGCGCGCTGGCCCTGGCCGGGGTCGTCCTCGGCCACAGCGCCGAGCTGGAGGCTTGACGTGTCCGCGCGCATGATGGGCATCGA
The DNA here is from genome assembly GCA_023248855.1 of Myxococcales bacterium. Taxonomy (GTDB): domain Bacteria; phylum Myxococcota_A; class Polyangia; order JAHFDS01; family JAHFDS01; genus JAHFDS01. The sequence goes on along the minus strand of JAHFDS010000067.1, from coordinate 24,342 downwards.
CGTCTACCAGCTGACGACTCTATGCGCGCATGCCCGCGAGGGCCGGCTCGGGCACCGGCTGGCGATGTCGTTCTTCTTCCGCAGGCTGCCACGGCAGCGGAACTTCGTGGTGTTCTGCGGCCTGCGCGCGATCCTCGAGCAGTGCGCCGAGATGCGCTTCGACGGCGCCGATCTGACGGCCCTGAGAGCGCACCCCTTGCTCGGACCGGCCTTCGCACGCGATCCGGGGGTGCTCGAGGCCCTCGCCGCCATCGACGGCTTCGAGGGCGACATCGACGCGCTGGCCGAGGGCACGCTCGCGTTCGCCGGGGCCGCGCGGTGTCGCGACGGATCGGCCTTCCTGGTCGAGGGGGCGCCGGTGATCGCGTACACGCCGCTCCTGCAGGCGCGCACGGATCTCGTGCGGGCCAAGCTCATCGAGACCCCCTGGCTGTCGCGGATCAACGCCATGTCGATGGTCGCGTCGAAGGCCGCGCGCGTGGTGATCGCCGCCGCGGGGCGACCGGTCATGGAGCTCGGCCAGCGGCGCACGCACCCGGACGCCGCCGTGGACGCGTCATACGCCGCCTACGTGGGCGGCTGTTCGCACACGTCGAACCTCGCGGCCTACCTGCGCTTCGGGATCCCGGCGACGGGCACAATGGATCACTTCGCGGTGCAGGCCTCCGAGCGCCCCGGCGCTGCCCCGGCGGACACCGAGCGTGCGTTCTTCACGGCCTTCTGGCGCGCATTCCCCCAGCAGGCGACGCTGCTCGTGGATACCTACGACACCTGGCGCGGCGTGCGCGCCGCCGTGGCGGCCACGGACGGCAAGCTGACCGGCGTGCGTCTCGACTCCGAGGTGACGCCGGAGTCGGTGCGGCGCATGCGAGGCCTCCTCGACCAGCTGGGGGCGTCCGGGGCCAAGCTGTTCGTCTCGGACGGGCTCGACGAGCACAGGGTGCGCGCGCTCGCAGAGGCGGGAGCGGACGGCTTCGGCGTGGGCGAGAACATCACCTGCTCGCCGGATGCAGCGACGGGGGTCGGCGCTGTCGGCAAGCTGGTGGAGAACGGCTACGGCAAGGTGACGATGAAGTGGAGCCGCGGCAGCGGCAAGGCGACGCTCCCCGGCTGGCTGCAGTGCTACCGCCTGGCCGATCGCGACGTGCTGGCGCTGGCTGACGAGCCCGCGCCACCAGGCGGACGGCCGCTCTTGCAGCCGGTCTGGCGCGGCCGCCGGGCGGTCACGCCGCTGCCCGATCCGACCGCCGCCCGGGCGCACGTGGAGCGGCAGGTGGCGTCGCTGCCGCAGCACCTGCGGGACCTCGAGGTCGCGCAGGCGCACCCCTGGTCGATCGAGGTGTCGGACGGGCTGGCGGAGCTGGTGCGACGTTGCGTCGCCGAGGCGATGGCCGGCGGAGCGCACGAGGAGGGTCCATGAGGCTCGTCGAGATCGCGATGGCGAGCGTCAAGACCACGGTGGGCGCCACGCGCTCGAACGTCGAACGGGCGCTCTCGGTCATCCAGGGCGCGGCCGGGCACGCGACCGTGATCGCGCTGCAGGAGCAGCTCTTGGGGGGCTATCCGCCCGAGGATCTCGTGCAGTGGCGCGGCTTCGTGGACGATCAGGCCCGCGCGTTGCGGGGGCTGGTCGCCGCGACGGCGCAGTCGGGCTCGGTCGTGTGCGTCGGCATGGTCGTGGCACGCGGCGATCACGTCTACAACTGCGCGGTCGTGCTGCACCGCGGGCGTCTGCTCGGGGTGGTGCCCAAGGAGAAGCTGCCCACGTACAACGTGTTCTACGAGCAGCGCACGTTCGCGCGCGGTGCTCCTGGCCTGTACGACGAGGTCCTCGGCGGCGTGCCGTTCGGCGATCTGGTGTTCGAGCTGGACTTCGGCACGCTCGCGGTCGAGGTGTGCGAGGACATCTGGTCGCCCGACGGACCGATGCGCCGACGCTGCTACTCGGGCGCCGAGCTGGTGCTGAACCTCTCGGCCTCGCCGTTTCGCCTCGGCGTCGTGGGTACCCGTCGCGAGATGCTGGCCACGCGCTCCGCCGACAACCAGTGCACGCTCGTGTACGCGAACGCCGTAGGCGCGCAGGACGCGCTGGTATTCGACGGCGGCGCGCTCGTGTTCCAGAACGGGCGCGGCATGTTCGCCGGACCGCGCTTCTCCGAGGGGGTCTGGACCACGGTGGTGGACCTCGACCGCACCCGGCGGCTGCGCAACGAGAACACCACGTGGCGGACCGACGCCGAGCGCTTCGCGGAGACGCCGCTTTCGGAGCGCCCGCGACGCGTGCGCGCCCAGGGCGCGACTCCCTCGCGCAGCGGCCTGCGCTTTCCGGTCCCGCCGGGCCGGCCGCCGAGCTTTTTCTTGCCCGAGCCGGCGCCACCGGCGGATCCTCAGGGCACCTTCTGCGAGGAGCTGCTCGACGCGCTCGCCCTCGGTGTGGGCGATTACTTCGAGAAGAACGGCTTTGCGTACATCGGCATCGCGCTCTCGGGGGGGCGCGACAGCTTGCTGGTCCTGCTCATCGCGGCGCGCTACGCGGAGCGGGCAGGGCGCCTGCCCGGCGCGCTCATCCGTGCCTTCTACATGCCGACGCGCTTCTCGTCGAGCGAGACGCGCCTGGCCGCCGAGACCATCTGCCAGGAGCTCGGCGTGCCCATCGCCGTGGTCTCGATCGAGGAGGCCTTCGAGCGCGAGACCGAGGCGGCGCGCGCGATGCTGCAGCCGGGCGAGCAGCTGACGCCCATCACCCTGCAGAACATCCAGGCGCGGCTGCGGGCGCAGCGCATGTGGAACTGGTCGAACGCGACCGGCGGCCTCTTCCTGCAGACCGGCAACATGTCGGAGAAGGCGGTGGGATACACGACGGTCGGGGGCGACCTCATGGGCGCGCTCGCCGTCATCGCGAACCTGCCGAAGACGGTCGTCATCTACCTGCTCGAGTACCTGCGGGCAAAGCATGGCTACCGCGGCATCGATGCGGTGTTCGCCAGGCCCGCCGGCCCCGAGCTGGCGGCGAACCAGGAGGGCGAGAAGGAGCTCATGCCGTTTGCGGTGCTCGACGCGTGCTTCTACCTCTACGCGGGCGAGAAGCTCTCGCCGCACGAGCTCGTGGAGGCTCTGCAGAGCCTGTTCGCCGAGCGATCGCGCGAGGAGCTCGACGGCTGGGTCAAGAAGTTCGTTCGCCTGTTCTCGCAGTCCATCTACAAGTGGGTGCAGTCGCCGCTGTCGCTCCACGTCGGCAACCTCGACCTCGACCGTGAGCGGGCGCTACAGCTGCCCGTGGTCGAGAGCCGGGAGTGGATGGAGTCCTGAGGCGCTCCCTTTACCGGCGCGCGCGCTCGACCTATCCTGCCCCCGGAAGCGCGTGCCGGGCTGGTGCCGGTCGCGGCCTTCAAAGCCGATCGGGGCTTCCCGCGAGGGGGGCTCGGAGGGTTCGATTCCCTTGCGCTTCCGCTGCTGACTTCATGTTGTTGTACCCTCCGCCCGGAGGTGAAGCAGCGTGAGGCCGACCGACGTCCGGAACCCCGAGTATTTTCACAAGGTCGTGGACTGCCAGTGGGCATGCCCCGCCCACACCAACGTCCCCGAGTACATCCGCATGATCGCGCAGGGGCGCTTCTCGGACGCGTACATGCTCAATCGCGCGTCGAACGTCTTTCCGGGGATCCTCGGGCGCACCTGCGATCGTCCCTGCGAGCCGGCGTGCCGGCGCGGACGCATCGAGGAGAAGCCGGTCGCCATCTGTCGCCTCAAGCGCGTCGCGGCCGACCTTCGAGGTGATATTCGCGATCGCTTGCCGAAGGCGCCCGCGGTCAAGAACGGCAAGCGCGTGGCCTGCATCGGTGCGGGCCCCGCGTCGCTCGCCGTGGCCAATGACCTCGCGCCGCTCGGGTACGAGATCACGATCTTCGAGAAGCTTCCCGTGCCCGGCGGGCTCATGCGGTCCAACATCCCCGCCTTTCGCCTTCCCGTGAGCGTCCTGTCCGACGAGATCGACCAGATCCTCGGCATCGGCAACATCGAGATCCGCTACGGCGCTCCGGTCGAGAGCATGAAGGCGCTCCTCGGCCAGGGGTTCGACGCGATCTTCGTGGGCAGCGGCGCGCCGCGCGGCAAGAACCTCGAGATCCCTGGGCGCTATGACAGCGATCGCATCCACATCGGCATCGACTGGCTGCAGTCGGTCGCGTTCGCGCACACCACCCGGATCGGCGCGCAGGTCCTCATCATCGGCGTCGGCAACACCGCCATGGACTGCTGTCGCACGTCCTGCCGGCTCGGCGGCAAGGACATCAAGGTGATGGCGCGCAAGCCACGCGGCTACTTCAAGGCCTCGCCGTGGGAGCTCGACGACGCGGAGGAGGAGAAGGTCGAGATCGTCGTCAACCACGAGCCCAAGCGGTTCGTGGTCGAGGGCGGACGCCTGCGCGGCATGGAGTTCCAGCGCTACGAGTCGCGCGAGGACGGCGGCAAGCTGATCCAGACGCCGATCGACACCGTGTTCCTGCCGGCCGACGACGTCATCCTCGCCATCGGCCAGGAGGCGGCGTTCCCATGGATCGAGCGGGACCTCGGGATCGACCTCGACCAGTGGGACGCTCCGATCGTCGACAAGGTCACCCACGAGTGCTCGCTGCCCGGCGTGTTCTTCGGCGGCGATGCGGCGTGGGGGCCGCTCAACATCATCTGGGCTGTGGAGCATGCGCACCAGGCGGCCATCAGCATCCACAACCGGTGCCACGGTGTCCCGCTCACCGAGCGGCCCGCGCGGGGGATGAACCTGCAGAGCACGAAGATGGGCCTGCACGAGTGGAGCTACAGCAACGACTACAGCGCGACGAAGCGGCAGAAGATGAGCCACGTCGACCTCGTCAAGCGCTTCGAGAAGCTCGATGTCGAGGTGGAGCTCGGCTTTTCCGCCGAGCAGACGGCGCGCGAGGTCCAGCGCTGCCTCAACTGCGACGTCCAGACGGTCTTCACCGATTCGCGCTGCATCGAGTGCGACGCGTGCATCGACGTCTGCCCCGTGCTCTGCCTGACGATCGCGCCGGCGGCTGACGAGCCCGACCTGCGCAAGCGGCTGAGCGCCCCCGCCACCAGGCTGACCCAGGACCTGTTCGCGTCGGGACCGCTGCCGCAGACCAAGCGCCTCATGCTCAAGGACGAGGACGTTTGCTTGCACTGCGGCCTGTGCGCCGAGCGCTGCCCGACTGCCGCCTGGGACATGCAGAAGTTCGACCTCGTGATTCCGTACGCCGGGAGCAAGTCGTGCACGAAGGGGTAGACCGCATCAACGATTTCGCGTTCAAGCTCGCCAACGTCAACGGCACCGGGTCCGCCAGCGCCAATGGACTGCTCATGCAGGCGATCTTCCGCATGGGGATCCCGGTGTCCGGCAAGAATCTGTTCCCCTCGAACATCCAGGGGCTGCCGACCTGGTACGAGATCCGCGTCAACCGGGCAGGCCACACCGCGCGCACCGCCGACTACGACCTCATGGTCGCGATGAACGCCGAGACGTATGCGCGCGACGTGCACGAGGTGCGCGAGGGCGGCTGGGTGGTCTATGACTCGACGTGGCCGCTCGATCCGGCGCTGCAGCGAGCCGGCGTGACCTTCCTGGGGGTGCCCTACGCCGAGCTGTGCATCGAGGCGTTCGGCGACTCGCGCGAGCGGACGCTGATGAAGAACATCGCGTACGCCGGCACCCTCGTGGCGCTGCTCGACATCGACCTCGACATCGTGGCGCAGATGCTCCGCGAGAAATTCGCGCGCAAGCCCGCGCTGATGCGGTCGAACGAGACGGCGATCCGCCTCGGCTATGACTACGCGAGGAAACGTTTCGCCTGCCCGCTGCCGATCCGCTTGTCGAAGATGGAGGCGACCAAGGATTCGATCTTGATCGACGGCAACACGGCCACGGCCCTCGGTGCGCTCTACGCCGGCGCGACGGTGGCCGCCTGGTACCCGATCACGCCTTCGACCAGCGTGCTCGACGCGTTCAAGTCGCTCTGCGAGGCCTACCGCACCGACAAGGCCACCGGCGAGCGACGGTACTGCATCCTGCAGGCGGAGGACGAGCTCGCGGCGGTGGGCATGACCATCGGCGCGGCGTGGAATGGCGCGCGGGCGTTCACCGCCACTTCGGGGCCGGGGATCTCGCTCATGAACGAGCTGGTGGGCCTCGCGTACTACGCCGAGATCCCGCTCGTGATCGTGGACGTGCAGCGCGTCGGTCCATCCACGGGCATGCCCACGCGCACGCAGCAGGGCGACCTGATGTTGTGCGCGTACGCGTCGCACGGCGACACCAAGCACATCTGCCTCTACCCTGCGAACCCGGCGGAGTGCTTCTACTTCGCGGTCAAGGCGTTCGACCTGGCGGAGCGCTTGCAGACGCCGGTGTTCGTGCTCACCGACCTCGACATCGGGATGAACGACTGGGTCGTGCCGCGCCTGAAGTGGGACGACGGCTATCGACCCGATCGAGGTCGCGTGCTCGGACGCGAGGAGCTCGAGGACCTGCCGAAGTTCCACCGGTATTCGCCCGAGGACGAGCTCGGCGTCGCGGCGCGCACGCTGCCGGGAGTGCACGAGAAGGGCGCCTTCTTCACGCGCGGGTCGGGGCACAACAAGCTCGGCGGCTACACCGAGATCCCCGACGAGTACCAGGACGTGATGGATCGCCTGACGCGCAAGCACCGCGCCGCGCGCAACCTCGTGCCCGAGGCCGTGATCGAGCGGCGCAAGGACGCGCGCTTCGGCGTCGTCACCCTGGGCGGGTGCGATCTCGCGGTGCGCGAGGCGCTCGGTGTGCTCGAGGATCGCGGCGTGCCAGGGGACTATCTGCGCGTGCGCGGCTTCCCGTTCGGCGACGAGGTGGAGGCCTTCCTCCACGAGCACCCCCTCGTGTTCGTGGTGGAGCAGAACCGCGATGCGCAGCTCAAGGCGCTGCTCGTCCTCGAGACGGCCGTGCACAAGGAGAAGCTGCGGTCGGTGCGCGCCTACGGGGGCTTCCCGCTGCAGGCGAGCCAGGTCATCGAGGGCATCACCGCGCAGATCCCGAACGGGCACGGCGGAGAGGAGCGAGAGTGACCTTCATCAAGAAGCCAGCTGCGCAGCACCCGTCGCTCGTGCCCAACAAGGTCGGGCTCACGGTGCGTGACTACGAAGGGACGATGTCGACGCTGTGCGCCGGCTGCGGCCACGACTCCATCACCGCGGCCGTGGTGCGCGCGCTCTACGAGCTCGACATGGAGCCGCACATGATCGCGAAGCTCTCGGGGATCGGTTGCTCATCGAAGACGCCGACCTACTTCGTGTCCGGCGCGCACGGCTTCAACTCGGCGCACGGGAGGATGCCGGCGATCGCCACCGGCGCGGCGGCGGCCAACCGCGACCTGCTCTACATCGGCGTGAGCGGCGATGGTGACTCGCTCTCGATCGGCCTCGGACAGATGGCACACGTGATCCGCCGCAACGTGAACATGCTCTACCTCATCGAGAACAACGGCTGCTATGGCCTCACCAAGGGCCAGTTCTCCGCGTCGAGCGACATCGGCTCGAAGTCCAAGCGCGGCGAGCCCAACGCGCAGCCGCCGATCGACCCTGTCCTGCTCGCGCTCAGCATCGGCGCGACGTTCGTCGCGCGTGCTTTCTCAGGCGACAAGTCGCTGCTCGTGCCCATCCTCAAGGCCGGCTTGCGCCACAGGGGCTGTGCGGTGGTGGACGTGATCTCGCCGTGCGTCACGTTCAACGACCACGAGGGCTCGACGAAGAGCTACGCGTACACCCGCAAGCACCAGCTGCCTGTCGTCGCAGCCGACTTCGTGCCGCACCGCGACGAGATCACGGCGTCTCTCGCCGAGGGCGCCGTGACCGAGGTGCCACTTCACGACGGGGGCGTGGTGCGCATGCACAAGGTCGCCGCCGAATACGATCCGACGGATCGAAAGCGCGTGTGGTCCTTCCTCCAGGAGCGGCAGATCTCCGGCGAGGTCCCGGTGGGGCTCCTGTTCATCGACGAGCGCGGCGTCGAGATGCACGAGAGAGCGCGGACGGTGAAGCGGCCCCTCGTGCAGGTGCCGTACGAGGAGCTGTGCCCCGGCGCAGATGCGCTGGAGATGCTGCAGGACGCGTATCGATGAGACGGGTCGTGGCCGTGCTAGTGCCGCTTGCTGACTGGGCCCAGAGCGCCCAACTATTCTTCAATTCCGCCGGGCAGCACTAGGCTGACCCTCGGTCGAGGTGCCCCCGACGCCGCGGCTCTGGGCCGCGATTCTCCCAGCGTCCGCGCAGGCGACGGGACGGGCTCACCGCTGGTTTCTGGATCGCGATCGCGATCTCGACGCACCTCTATCCGGTCGTCTTTCTCGCGTGCCTGAGCCTCGCGGTGGTGGGGCACGGGCTCGCCGCCGATCGTGCGCGGCTCCGCGGAACCTGGTCCACCTGGCGATCGCCTGGATCGTCGCCCTGGCGCTGACCGCGTGGTGGTGGGTCCCCGCCATCGCGCATGCGGGCTACCTGTCCTCGATGTCCGATCCGCTGGACGTCCTGAGCCTCAACTCGGCGTCGCTGCTCGCGCTCCTGATGGCCGTGGCCACGGCGCTCCGGCTCCGGCGGGGACCCTGGGATGCCGCCCTGACCCCGGTGGTGCTGGCGCTCGCCGTGAGCGTGATCCTGACCGTCGGCGCTCGCGAGCTCGTCCCGTTCATCGGACACTTCCTGCACAAGATCCGCTTTGCCTGTCTGGGCATCACGACCTTCGCGCTGCTCGTGCTCGTGCGCGTCGCCCAGGAGCAGGGCCAATCGGGGCGGGTCGCTGCCCGGTGGGCGCTCTGGGGCGCCGGCTGTGCGGGCACGGCCATCGGCGCGCTGTCGCTGGCTCGCGGCGAGCTGCGGCACATGCGCGCCGAGGTCTCGATGGTGGAGCGGGATCCCGATTTCCTCGCCATCGCCGCGATGCTGCGGGGCAAGCGCGTGGTGGTTCCGCTGCGGCTCGGCGGCTTGGCTGAGACCGGCTCGCTGGTCGGCTACGCGCCGCGCTTCGGCTTCGAAGCGGTCACCGGGCCGTACAGCCAGGGAGATCCAAAGTTCTTCCGATTCACCGTCCACCTCGAGTGGGAGGAGCGCTGGCTGTACGCCGAGCAGACCCGACGCAACCTCCTCGGCGCCGCTGGAGCGGACTATCTGTTCGATCGTCGCCCTCGCGCCGTGCGTCCTTCCGGACTGCATCCGGTCGTGGAGAACGGCCACGGCGCGCTCCTGCCGGCGGAGGTCCCCGCCTTCCGCGCCGCCACCGTCGTGCCGGCCCTGCTCGACGTCGCCAAGGACCAGCGCGAGCTGATCGGCGACCTCGTGAACATCCTCCTGCCAGACGGCTACCAGCTGCCGCTCGTCGAGGTCGACGCCGTGTCGCCGCTCGATCGGGACCGGTTCCCCGTCGTCGTGGGCACGGATGACGCCCTCCTCGCGAAGTACCCGCGCGCCGCGGTGCTGCTCATCGGCCGGGGCCCGGCCACGGGCGATGCGCGGGCGTATCGGCTGCCGATCGACCTCGCGGAGGATCGACACTTCTACCGCGCGCCCGCCTACGACATCGCCGGTTGGTCGGCCTTCGACCGCGCCGCGACGAGGTCGCTCTGGCGCCTGATCGCGATGGCCGCCGAGGTGGCTCCTCAGTGGAGGCGCTTCCGCGCGGAACGCCTCCGGTACGCTCCTGTCTCGCCCGTGATCGCGGAGAATCGCATTGCGGTCGAGCTCGCCCCGGGCGTCTTCGGTGTGGTGCGACAAAGCTGGTTTCCGAGCTGGCACGTGCACGCAGGTCGGCTCTGGCGCACGACCCAGGGCCTCATGCTCATCCGCGCCGAGTCCACCGAGCCGGTGCGGTTGGAGCTGCGGTCGCCTTGGGCGGGCTGGCTCGGGCGGCGCTGACGTACGATCGAGCAGACGGTGTCCGCCTCCGAGCCTGGGCCCTCGAACACCCCGTTTCGCGCCGACCCTCGCGCGGTCGTCGCGCTGTGCGTCCTGGGCCTCGCCCTGCGCGTTGCGGCGCTGCGCTCGTTCGCGGATCACCCGTCGTTCGTCCACCACCGCCTCGACGCCAGGTTGTTCCACGAGGCCGGCCTGCGCCTCGCGTCGGGCGACCTGTCGTTCGGGTCCGAGGCCTTCCACATGAGCCCGCTCTACCAGGGCTTCGTGGGGCTCGTGTACTCGACGCTCGGCAGTGGGCCGTACGCGCTGCGCCTTTGCCAGGTGGCGCTCGGCCTTTGCACCATCGCGTGCGTCTACCTCGCGTGTGGGCGGCTGTTCGGATCGCGCTGGGCTCTCGCCGGTGGCGTCCTCGCCGCGCTCTACGGGCCCTTCGTGTTCTACGAGGAGCAGCTCCTCGTCGCGAGCGTCGCGACGACCCTGTCGGCCTCGCTCCTGGCAGTGGCCGTGCGCGCCCAGCGGCCGCGCGACTTCGCATGGGCGGGTGTGCTGCTCGGCCTGTCGACGCTGGCACGACCCAATGCGCTCCTGCTCGGGCTTCCGCTCTTGCTCCTTGGCCGGCGTCCTCGCTGCCTGCTGTCGCTGTCGGCGGCCACGTTGCTCGTCGTCCTGCCCGTGACGGTGCGAAACCGCGTCGTGGCGGGCGACTGGATCCTCGTCACCGACGCTGGCGGGCTCAACTTCTTCATCGGCAACGGGCCGGGTGCGAACGGCACCTTCCGCGTTCCGCCCGAGGTCCCGGACGCCACCAGCGCCGAGACGCAGTTCGCGGCGTTCGGGCGGATCGCCGTGGCGCGCGCGGGGCACCCGCTCACGCCGCGCGAGGTCGACACCTTCTGGTACGCCGAGACCGCGGCGCACGTGCGCGCGCACCCGTTCGCCTGGCTGCGCCTGTGCGCGGAGAAGGCGTGGCTCACGGTGAGCGCGCGAGAGCTCCCGAGCTCGGAGGACTACGAGTTCATGCGCACGCAGAGTCGGGTGCTCGCCGCACCGCTCGTACAGATCGGCTGGCTGTCTCCGCTCGCGATGCTCGGCGTCTTCCACCTGGTGCGCAGAGGGCGCCGCGAGGCGCTGGTCGCGCTGGGCCTCGGCTGCTGGGCGGCCGCCCTCGTCGGCTTCTTCGTCCTTTCGCACTACCGGCTGCCGCTCGTGCCCTGGCTCATGGTCGCGGCCGTCGCCGGCGCGCGTGGGGTCGGAGCGGCCTGGCCTCGCAGGAGCGCGCTCCTCGCGCAGGGTCTCGTCCTTTCGCTCGGGGGCCTCCTCGCGTACACGCCCAAGCTCCCGAAGACCTTCGCCGACGAGCTCTACAAGCTCGGGTACGCGCACCAGACGCTCGGGCACGCCGGCCAGGCGGCCAGCGCCTACGAGGAGGCCCTGAGGCTCGAGCCCGATCACCTCTCGACGCTCAACAACCTCGCTTCGCTGAGCGAGGAGCGGGGCGAGGTCGGCCGGGCGCGCGAGCTCTGGCGAGCGGTGGAGCGTGTCGCCACGGCGCGAGCGTCCGCGACGCATGTCGAGCGCGCACGCAGACACCTCGCCGCGCTGGATCGCGCGCCTGCCGTGCCAGGTGTAAGATGACCACGATGGCACGGCGGATCCTGGTGATCGACGACAGCCTGATCTGTCTCGAGGCCACTCGGATGGCCCTCGAGGAGGCCGGCTACGAGGTCATCACCACCGCGGACCCGATGCAGCTGCCCGAGCTCATCCGTGATCGCCGCCCGCAGATGGCGCTGGTGGACGTGGAGATGCCGAAGATCAACGGCGCACGTCTGGTGGAGCTCTGTCGCATCAGCGGGCTCAACCAGGGGATGGTGATCATCCTGCATTCGGGTCGTGCCCCCGACGAGCTGCCTGACCTCGCGTTCCGGGTCAAGGCGGCGCACTACCTGCACAAGACCGAGGACATCGACTCGTTCGTCAAGCAGGTGAACGAGCTCTTCGATCGCTACGTGGGGCGCAGCGTTTCCGGCGAGCTGTGATCCCGAGGCGAGTGGTCGGCTTCGAGGTCGAGGGCGCGCGCCGGATCGGCGAGGAATCGCCGTCGTTCCTGGTCCTGCACCGCTACGAGCTGCACAACCTGTACGAGGACGGCGGCCAATCGGCGAGCTACCTGTGTGATTTCGTCCAGCGACCGCGCGGCCTCGATGCGGTGGTCGTGGCGCTCTACCGCCGTGCTGTGGGCGGAGTGGAGGTGCTCCTGCGCGGGCAGCTCCGACCGCCGCTGCAGCTCGGCCGGCAGGCCGGAGCAGTCGCTCTCGCCGCAACGGAGCTGCCGCTGCTCAACCCGGAGATCGTGGCGGGGCTGCTCGAGGCCGAGGACCGCGGGGAGGCAGGCGTGCAGAGGCGCGCTGCGATCGAGGCTCACGAGGAGGCGGGATACCGGGTCGACCCGGCGTCCGTGACCCTGCTCGGCGCCGCGTCGTTCCCGACGCCGGGCGCGTTCCCGGAGCAGTTCGTCTTCGCGGCGTGCGACGTCTCCGGGCTTCTGGGCGAGCCGCCGCCGTCGGACGGCCACCCGCTCGAGGAGGGCTCCTGGCTGCGCTGGATGCCCCTCGAGGAGGCCATCGCGGCCTGCGTGCGCGGCGAGATCGCCGACTGCAAGACCGAGATCGCCCTGCGGCGCCTGCGCGATCAGCTCCGCTAGCCCGGGGCCAGGGGCCCTCAGCTGTCGGCCTCTCCGGCGGGCGCGTCGGATTTCCGGGGCGGCGCGCTCTCCGCGCGCGCGTACTCCTCGAGCTTGCGGTAGAGCGTCTTGCGATCGAGCCCGAGGCGCTGGGCTGCCCGTGTCTTGTTGCCGCCCTCGGCGGCGAGCACCTGCAGGATGTACTCTCGCTCGAGCTCCGCGAGCGTGAGCCCGCGCGCGACCGCGCTCGACAGCGCGTCCGAGGGCTTGCGCTCCTTGATCTGCTGCGGCAGGTCGACCGCCGCGACGAGGTCCTTCTCGGCATAGAGGACCGCGCGCTCGACCACGTTCTCGAGCTCGCGCACGTTGCCGGGCCAGTCGTAGTCCATGAGCGCCCGCGCGGCGCCGGGATCGAACCCGCGCACGTGCGGGCGGTTCACGCGGCCCGCGCACTTGATGAGGAAGTGCTCCGCCAGGAGCGGCACGTCCTCGAGCCGCGCGCGCAGGGGCGGCAACGCGATCACGAGCACGTTCAACCGGTAGAACAGGTCGGAGCGAAAGAACCCCTCGGCGATGCGGCGATCGAGGTCGCGGTTGGTGGCCGCCACGATCCGGAGATCCACTCGCTCGGTCTTCGACGACCCGAGGGGCCTCACCTCGCGCTCCTGGATCGCGCGCAGGAGCTTCGCCTGCATGCCGAGTGACAGCTCGCCGATCTCGTCGAGGAACAACGTGCCGCCGTCGGCCTGGACGAACAGGCCGTCGCGATCGGCCCGTGCGTCGGTGAAGGCGCCGCGCTTGTGGCCGAACAGCTCGCTCTCGATCAACGAGTCCGGGATGGCCGCGCAGTTCATGGCCACGAACGGAGCGCCTTTTCGCGGGCTTTGGAAATGGATGGCCTTGGCGACGAGCTCCTTGCCGGTGCCGCTCTCGCCGGTGATGAGCACCGGGGCAGGGGAGGGGGCGAAGCGCTCGACCAGATCGAACACCTCCTGCATGCGGACGCTCTTGCCGAGCAGCTCGCCCATGCGGTCGGCGGGGACGATGGTCTTCCGCAGGCTCTCGACCTCGCCCTGGAGCGCGCGCTCGCCGAGCGCGTTTCGCGCGACCACCAGCAGCTTGTCGATCTCGAAGGGCTTGGTGATGTAGTCGTACGCGCCGAGCTTGATGGCTCGCTTGGCGGTCTCGATCGAGCCGAACGCCGTGATCGTGATGACGTGCGGAGCCGGGTGGCCCGCACGCACCTCGCGCAAGAGGTCGAGGCCGTCCACGTCGGGCATGCGGACGTCGCTGATGACGAGGTCGATGCCACCCTCGCGGACCCGCGTGATGCCGGTGCGGCCGTCGCCGGCGGTCTCGACGGAGAAGCCGTCGTCGATCAAGGACTCGGCGAGCAGCTCGCGCATGGCCTGGTCGTCCTCGACCACCAGCACGGTGGAGCGTCGCCTCGCGGGAGCAGGTGGGCTCACGGGTTCATTCCAGGTTCGACTCGATGGGGGTCACGAAGCGCTCCCGGGCACGATCCAACACCGCTGCGGGGAAGTACACCCGGAACTGCGTGCCGCCGCCCTCGCGTGCCGTCACCTCGATCCAGCCATCGTGATCCTTGACGATGCCCTGGGTGACCGCAAGGCCGAGGCCGGTGCCGTCGAGCTTGGTGGTGAAGAACGGCTCGAAGATCCGCGCGCGGAGATCGTCCGGGATCCCCGCGCCCCGATCGGCCACCTCGAGCACCAGCCAGTCCTGCGCGGCGGCCTGCTCGAGCGCCTCTCTGCGCCTGCGTTCCCGGGTGACGCGCACCTCGACCGGCCCGCCCTGAGGCATCGCCTGCGCCGCGTTGAGGAGCAGGTTCGTGCCGACCTGCTGCACCGCCATCGCGTCGCCGCGCATGACGCCGAGGCCGAGCGGCGCGTCGACCGTCAGGGCGACGTGCAGGGTCTCCAGCTTGGACGTCACGAGCTCGACCGCCACGCGCGTGGCCTCGCCGAGGTCGAGCTCCGTGCGCGCGGCGGGGCGGCGGCGGGCGAAGTCGAGCACCTGCTGGATGATGCGCGTGATGCGCTCGACCTGCTCGAGCACGATGGTCGTGTTCTTCTGCACCTCCGCCGGGTCGTGCATCTTGCGCTCGATCGCCCGTGCGCGCCCGCCGATGACGTTGAGCGGCGTCCCCACCTCGTGCGCGATCTCGGCCGCCAGCTGCCCGACGGTGGCGAGCTTCTCGGAGTGGCGCACCCGATCCTCGAGCGCCAGGCGTGCCTCGACGCCGCGCCGCATCTCCTCGCGCGCCTCGCGCAAAGCGGCCGTCATGTCGTTGAAGTGGGCGGCCAGGCGTCCCACTTCGTCTTCGCGCTCGACCAGCAGAGCGAGAGAGAGGTCACCGCGCGCGACCTCGTCGACCCCGACGAGGAGGCGCCGCATCGGACGGACGACCGTGCGCCGCAGGATGAGCCCGATGGCCAGCGACAGCGCGGCGATGAGGGCCAGCAGCGTGACCCCGAGGCGCATCGCGACCTGCAGCCCCGCACGTCGCACGACGCTCGAGTCGCGCTCGATCTCGATCACGCCGCGGAGGTCACCGGCGGTCCGGAAGAGCGGCAGCGTGAGCACGTAGCGCGGTGGATCCCGCAGGAACTCGCCGACGGGCTGGCCGGTCACGCGGGCCCGGCGTGCGCGCTCCGCTCCCGGCGCGCCGACGGCTTCGAACGAAAGGACGCGCGCCTCGACGTGATCCATCGCCGTCTGCATGCGGTGCAGGGTGCGCGAGATCGCCTGGATGGCCGCGAGCCTTGCAGCGGGATCCTTCGGCTCCTCCGCCGGCAGCTCCTCGGCAACGGTGCCGGCCACCACGCGGCCGAGCGCGAGCGATTCCTCCTCGAGCGCCGTCGACAGCTCACGCGTGCGCACGCGCTGCTCGATCACACCGAACATGCCGAGCATGGCCGCGACCACGAGGCCGGTGGAGAGGGCGAGTCGCCCACCGATGCGCACCTAGATCAGCTTTCTCCCCTCGTCAGTCTACATCGACGCGGGGCTGGGCTCGCGCCGTCCGGCCCCGCCGCGAGGCGACAGCACGACGAGCGCGACCGCGGCCGCGAGGAGCGCGACATCCCGGCCGATGGTCAGCCAGCTGATGGGCGCGCCGCCGCCGCCGAAACACCCGCAGGCTACGTCGATGCCGCGCGCGAATGCGGCCCCCACCGCCCCCGTGAAGACTGCCATCAGGCCGGCCAGCCCGATCGCCGCCGCGCGGGTCCACAGGCCAAACGCGGCGGCCAGCCCGAGGGCGGCCTCGACGAAGGGCAGAATCGCTGCCAGCGCGGGCGCGGCAGCGTCCGGCAGGAGGCGGTAGTTCGCGATGTCGCGGGCGAACGTCCGAGGGTCGGCGATCTTGCCGATCGCGGCCCAGAGGAACAGCCCCCCGATGCCGAGCCGGAGCGCGAGCAGCGTGGCGCGCCTCATGGCGTACCCGGCGCGTGGCTCGCCGACACGGTGGTCGCGCTCGACTCGTGGGCGTGGCCGCAGTCCTCGCAGGCGCCCGACTCGGCGGGCGCACCGGTGCCGCCCCAGGCCGCGAAACCGCCCGTGAGCACCCGTGCGTCGATGCCTCGAGCTCGCAGGGCCTGCGCCACCTCGCGTGCCGTCGTGAGCTCGCCCCCGTCGTACACGATGACCGTGCCGTGCGGCAGATCGCCGAGCTTGGATGCGCAGGGCTGGTGCCGCGCCCCCGGCGCATGTCCGCGTGCGAAGTCGTCGGCCGAGCGCGCATCGAGGAGCGTCGCCCCGGACGCGACCAGCTCGCGCGCACGCTCGGCGGGGACCTCGAGGGGGCCCGCCACGGGCTGCTCATGGCTGCCCGTGCACACGGCCGCCGGCACATCCGCGCCCGAGAGCAGCGCCAGACCGTGGGGACGCGCCGCGTTGGCGAAAAGCCCCACCAGCGCAGAGCCAAGGACGATCGCAACCAGCCGCGCGAGGTCGGTCAAGGGCGCACCAGGTCGGCAGTGTAGTCGTGCTCCACGGTCATGCAACCGTTCCCGGCAGCGAGATCTTCCCGCCGCTTGGCCTGGGTGCCGACGCGCCTCCGAGGGGTGGATCAGCGTGCCGGGAAGACGGTCTTGGCGCCGCGAAGCGGGTTCGCGGCCTCACACCTGCGGTTGCACGCCTCGTGCGAGACATCGTCAGGGGGATCCTTGGCCAGGAAGACGCCGCACTTGCGCTGGCACGCCTCCATCGGAGTGTCTTTCGCCTCCGTGGCGGCCTCGGTATCGCCTCGATCGACGGTCCTCGGGGCCGGGGCGACGCTGCCTGGTGCCGCCACCGGCTTGGTCTCGGGATTCGCGTCGCCGCTGTCCCCGGCGGGCTTGCCGGCCTTGCCCTTGGGCAGCGGCGGCGGCGTCTGGTCCGGCTCCCCCGGGGGGAACGCGAGCGCTACCGTGATGACGCCCCCCTTGCGTCGCACGTCCAGCTTGGGCTCGAGCCGCGCCTTGACGGCGTCGTCCTTGAGGGCGACGTCGATCACGAGGTCGCTCTGGCGGCGCAGCGCGGACACGAGCTTGACCGGCGTGGCGAAGTACCGCGTCTCGAGGGACCGGAAGGGCCGCTTCATCCGCGTGTGTGGGAGCACCAGCTGCACGCCGGTGGTGGTCTTTTGCACGCTCGGCGCGCCCGGGTGGCCTGTGAGCTGGACGAAGACCTCTGAGCCCGCCTTGACCGGGCGGAAGCCCTGCACGCTGGCCACCGCCGTGGCCCGGGCGTCGGCCGCGCTGATGGCCAGCACCGACAGCGCACCGAGAGCCACCCACCGCTTTTTCTCGATGAGGCAGGCGGTCCGCATGGGGGGATCGTACCGCCGCGATGGCGCAGCTCGCAAGGTTTCTGCCGGCGGGCCCTCGCGAGCGTCCACCGTGCGGCGGCGCGGGCAGCCAGGGAGTATAATCCCGGTTGGGCGTGTCTGACACCGGCGACCTCCTCGACCTCGAAGCCACGGGTGAGCGTCCGCTCGACGCGCCGAGCGAGACCGAGGGAGGCGATCTGGACATCGAGCTGCCGCGCCCCACCAGGCCCCCGCAGCGCATCGACCCCCTCGACGCCGCAGGCGGCAACGCCGATCTCGCCATCGTGATCACGGTGCGGCCGGCGTCGACCGAGCTGCCGGTGGACCTCGGTCCGCCCTCCGACGCGACCCGGGTCCCGAGTCGCCCCACCATGCCCGGGCATCCCCCGCCGCCGTCGGGGATGATGGCGCCGATGGCGTCGTTCGACGGACGCTACCAGCTGGGCCAGGAGCTCGGCGCGGGGGGCGTGGGCCGCGTGATCGGGGCGTTCGACTGTGAGGTCGGGCGCACGGTCGCGCTCAAGGTCCTGCGTGAGGACCTGCTCGACCGCGAGATCGTCGTCAAGCGCTTCATGAACGAGGCGCGCGTGACGGCCCAGCTCGAGCACCCCGGCATCATCCCGGTGTACGCGCTCGGTCAGGTCGAGGGCCGGCCCTTTTACACCATGCGCGTGGTCGAGCGGCGCTCCCTGCGGGACGTCCTTTCGAATGCGACGCTGCGGCGGGATTTCCCGCTGACACGGCTTTGCACGATCCTCGTGCAGATCTGTCGCGCGATGCATTACGCGCACTCGCGTGGCGTCGTCCATCGAGACCTCAAGCCCGAGAACATACTCATCGGGCGCTTCGGCGAGGTGTACGTCACCGATTGGGGCATCGCGAAGGTGGGCGCGAATCCCGACGATGACGCGCCGTCGGACCCGACGAAGATGGACCTCGAGACCAGCGCGCAGCTCACGCAGGCCGGCAGCGTGCTCGGCACACCGGGCTACATCCCGCCGGAGCGCTTCCGGCCGGCCGGGACTTCCCCCGACGCCGGCCGGGTCGATGTCCGCACCGACGTGTTCGCGCTCGGGGTCATCCTCTACGAGATGTTGACCGGGCGCCTGCCGTTCGTGGGCGACACGCCGCTCGCCACGGTGGCCGCCACCATCGAACGCTATCCGCCGAGGCCGTGCGACACCGAGGAGGGCGTGCCGCTCGCGCTCGACGAGCTGGTGATGAAGTGCCTCGCCAAGGCACCCAGCGAGCGTCCGTCTTCTGCCGACGAGATCGCGAACGAGGTCGAGGCGTGCCTGCACGGCTCCAGTGAGCGCGAGCGCAGGCGAGAGGCGGCCGCGCAGCTGTGCCTGCAGGCGCGGCGCGTGGTGGCGCGGCTGGAGCGGCTGCGCCAGGATCGAGCCGACCGGGTGCGCGAGGCGCGGCGGGCGCTGGAGGACGTGCAGGGCTGGGAGCCGGCGCTGCGCAAGCGCCCGGCCTGGGTGCTCGAGGACGAGGTCGCCCAGGCGGAACGCAGCTCGGCGATGGCGCTCGCGGAGGCGGTCACCCTGTACACGCAGGCGCTCAGCCAGGACGCCGAGTGTCGCGAGGCCCACGCGGGCCTGGCCGACCTCTACTGGGCGGGCTTCGAGGACGCCGAGGCCGAGCGACGCGAGGCGTCGATGCTGTACTACGAGACGCTCGTGCGCCAGCACGACGACGGGCGCTACGCGCGCCTCCTGGCGTCGGACGGGACGCTGTCGATCTCGTGCGAGGGCGACGAGCCCGTGGCTTTGACCCTGATGGCGCAGCGCGAGGAGGACCGGGTGCTGCGGCTGGTCGAGCCGCGGCCGATGGGGACCGCGCCGGTGCGCGATTTTTCCATCCGCCCAGGCGCATACGTGGTGCTGCTCGATCGCGTGGGGCGACCCCAGGTGCGCGTACCGGTCGTGGTGCGCCGCGGGCGCGGTGACGGTGTGCACGTGCGCACCGACCGCGCCGAGCGTCTGCCCGATGCCTTCGTGTTCGTGGCGGCGGGCCGCGCCATCGTGGGCGGCGACCCGGAGGCGCAGGATTCGCTGCCGCGCATGCAGGTCGAGGTGGGCGACTTCGGCATCGCGGCGAGGCCCGTGTCGATGCGCGAGTACCTGGCCTTCCTGGACGATCTCGCGACGACGGACCCGTCCGAGGCGCAGCGCCGCGCCCCGCGTGACGCCAGCGGGGAACGAGCCTTCGTCGCGCGCGAGGGCGAGCGATTCCGGCCGCGCCTGGACACGCTGGGCGTCATCGAGCCCGAGGAGATCGTGCTCGAGATGCCGGTCGTGGGCGTGTCGTGGTTCGACGCGATGGCCTACTGTCGCTGGCTCGGCGCCCGGCGTGGCCTGCCGATCCGGCTGCCAACCGAGATCGAGTGGGAGAAGGCGGCGCGTGGCGTGGACGGGCGCACCTACCCCTGGGGCCACCGCTTCGATCCCACGCTCTGTCTGATGCGGGAGTCCTTTCCCGGCTCGCCGGTTCCGGGGCGCATCGGTGTCGTGCCATCCGACCTCTCGCCGTACGCCGTGGTCGACCTCGCGGGCGGCGCGTCGGACTGGGTGCTCGACGTGCATGGTGAGCTGGCGGCCAGCTCGGCGCTCGACGCGGTGCAGGATCCCCCCGAGGCGGCCGGCGGGGTGGCGGCGTTTCGCATCGTGCGGGGTGGTGCCTGGGGGGGCTTCCGCTACGGGTGCCGCCTGGCCAGCCGCGCGCGCTACCTGGTCAGCGCACGCAGCGCCCTGGTGGGCTTTCGATGTGCGGTGGACCTGTCAGACGATCGTCCGGGCGACCCGGGCCTGCCCGGGCTGCCGTAGCCACGCTAACGCTACGGCACGGGCGCGACGGTCGGCGTGCGCCCCTTGCTCGGTACGCTGTGGCCCGGGGGCGGCGGCGCCCCGCCGCGACCGTGGAAGTCGGTCAGCAAGGCCGCCGCGAGCGTGGTCGCGAACGCGAGCCCTCCGAGCGCGATCGTCGCGGCCGGTGGGAGCTGGCGGTAGGCTTCGTAGGGCGTCCCCGTGATGGGGTCGGGGAAATAGTACTGGCCACCGTAGTAGTACGGATCGAGCAGCGGGCGCTCGAGCTTGCGGAGCTCGCGAGGCTGGGAGAAGTCCGGCAGGTTCGGCGGGCGCAGCTGCAGTGGCTTGCCGCTATCGTCGAAGAGCAGGCTGACACGACCCGGCGCCGGCGTGCTGGCGGGAAGGAGGTTCGGACCCTGCGGCTGGGGATCCGCGTACACGCTCCCGCCCGACAGCACCGCGCCGAGCGTCAAGGCGAGCGCTCGGTGGTAGGTGCGCATGGGCTGATCATGCGTCCGGGTCAGGTGACTGGCAAGCCGCCTTCGATTTGACCGAGGGGCCGCGCGGCGCGACCCTTGCGCAGCATGCAGATCGACGAGCTGACGCGCCGGGCGGTGGACGACTACCGCGGGCTCCAGGACCGCATCTGTGCCGCCCTCGAGGAGGCGGATGGGGGCGCGCGATTCCGCGAGGATTCGTGGACGCGCGAGGGCGGGGGCGGGGGCCGCTCGCGCGTCCTGGTCGACGGCGACCTGTTCGAGAAGGCGGGCGTCGGCTTCTCCGAGGTCCACGGGGAGCTCGCGCCGGAGCTGGCACGCTCGATGCCGATGGGGGACGGCACCCACTTCTTCGCGGCGGGGGTCTCGCTGGTCTTGCACCCGCGCTCGCCGATGGTGCCGACCGTGCACGCGAACTTCCGGTGCATCCAGCGGGGCTCCGCGAGCTGGTTGGGCGGCGGCGCGGACCTGACGCCGAGCTACCCGTTCGAGGAGGACTGTCGCCACTTCCACGGCACCTTCAAGAGCGCCATGGATGCGCGCGATCCCGCGCTGTATCCGAAGTGGAAGCGCACCTGCGACGAGTACTTCTCGCTGCCCCACCGCGGCGGGGAGATGCGCGGCATCGGCGGCATCTTCTTCGACTACCTGCCCGCCGATGCCCCGGCGTTCGCGCTCCAGCGCGCCGCGAGCGAGGCCTTCCTGCCGTCGTACCTGCCCATCTGCGCGCGCCGGCGCGCGCTGCCGTGGGGCGAGCGCGAGCGCAGCTTCCAGCTGTTTCGGCGCGGCCGCTACGTCGAGTTCAACCTGCTCTACGATCGCGGCACGGTGTTCGGCCTCAAGACCGGCGGTCGCACGGAGTCGATCCTGATGTCGCTGCCGCCGATCGTGCGCTGGGGCTACGCGGAGACCTTCGAGCCAGGGACGCGCGAGGCCGAGGCGCTCGCTTTCCTGCGACCGCGCGACTGGGCGTGAACCGCGCGTGACGCTGCGCGCACGTCCTGCGCTCGATGCGCTGCTCGTGGCGGCGCTTGGCGCCGTGGCTTACGGCAATGCCCTGGCGTGCGGCTTCGCCTATGACGATGGCCTGGTCATCCTGGGCAATCGCGTCGTGCGCGAGGGCACGCTCGGGGAGGTCCTCGGCGGCAGCTACTGGGGATCGCTCGCACCGGGCGCGCGCAGTCACGGCTACCGCCCCCTGACCATCCTGTCCTACTGGACCGAGTGGCGCCTTGCGGGAGAGGCGGCGTGGAGCTGGCACGCGGTCAATGTCGGCCTCCACGTCGGCTGCGCGTGGCTCGTGCTTGCGACCGCGCGCCGGATCGGCCTCGATCGCCTGGCCGCGATGGCCGCGGCGCTGCTGTTCGCGGTGCACGCGCTGCACACGGAGGCGGTGACGGGCGTGGTCGGCCGCGCTGAGCTCTTCGCGACCCTCGGGGTCCTCGGGGCGCTGGCGCTGCACGCGCGGGGGAAAATGGCCATTGCCGCGGTGGTGCTCGCGCTGGGGACCCTCGGCAAGGAGAGCGCGCTGGTGTTCCCCGCGCTGGCCGCGGTGGAGGACGCGGCGCGGGGACGGCTACGCATTCGTCTCAGCGCATATATTGCGTATGCGGGGGTGATCCTGGGGTTCCTGGGCCTGCGCTGGAGCGTGGTCGGGCACCCCCTGCCGACGTTCCTGCCGTCGCAGCTCGACAATCCCCTCGCGCACGTCGGCACGCCCGCGCGCGTTTGGGGCGGCCTCGCGGTCCTCGGGCGCCTCGCCGCGCTGCACCTGGCGCCGCTCGAGCTCTCTGCCGATTACGGCCTCGGCGCATTCGCGGTGCCAGTGCCGCTTCAGAGCGGCTGGCCCTGGCTGGGCCTCGCGTCGCTGGCCCTGGGGGGCGGCCTGCTCGCGCATGGCCTGCGCAGGCAGCGACCGGTGCCGGCGCTGGCGGCCGGCCTCTATGTCCTGGCGCTCGTGCCGGTGTCGAACCTGCTGTTCCCCATTCACACGATCCTCGGCGAGCGCCTCGCGTACCTCGCCTCCGTGGGCTTCTGCCTCGGCGCGGGCGTGGCCCTGGGTGCCCTGTGCCGCCGCGCTCCGGGGGTGGGGCCGCTCGTATTGCTGTCGCTGCTGGCGGCGCACACGGTGCGGACACTGGTTCGCAATGCGGACTGGACCGACAACGTCACCCTCTTCGACGCCGCCCACCGCGTGAGCCCTGGCAGCGCGCGCGTGCAGAACAATTACGGCAACGTGTTGCGCCTGCGCGGCGACCTGCCCGCCGCCCTCGAGAGCTACCGCGCCGCCGCGCGCACCTTTCCCGATTACCCCGACGCCTGGGTCAACCAGGCCGGCGTGCTCGAGGAGATGGGGCGAATGGAGGAAGCCGCCGAGGCGCGCGCCCGGGCGAAGGCGGCTACGGAGGCGGCGCGGAGGTGATGCCCGATTCACCCCACCGGCACCGGCTTCGCCCCCCAGATCTCGTCGGCGTAGCGCTGGATGGTGTGGTCGGACGAGAACCTCCCGGAGCGCGCGATGTTGAGGATGGCCATGCGCGCCCACGCGTCCTTCTCACCGAAGGCCTGCCCGGCGCGCGTCTGCGCCTCGCAATAGGACGCGAAATCTGCGAGCAGCATGTACTCGTCGTGACCGAGCAATGAGTCGACGATCGGCTTGAACAGGTGGCGCTCGTCGGGCGAGAAGAAGCCCGAGGCGAGGAGCTCGATGACGGCGCGCAGCTCGGCGTTCTGCTCGAGCATCGTGGCGGGTCGGTAGCCGCGCTGCCTGAGCGCCGTCACGCCCTCGGCGTCGAGGCCGAACAGGAAGAAGTTGTCCTCGCCGACCGCCTCGCGGATCTCGACGTTGGCGCCGTCGAGCGTGCCGATGGTGAGCGCGCCATTGAGCGCGAACTTCATGTTGCCCGTGCCAGACGCCTCCTTGCCGGCCGTGGAGATCTGCTCGGACAGGTCGGCCGCGGGAAAGACCTTCTCGGCCAGCGACACGCGGTAATTCGGCAAGAAGACCAGGCGCAGGACGCCCGCCGTGTCCGGGTCCTCGTTGACCACGTCGGCGACCGCGTGGATGAGGCGGATGACGAGCTTGGCCATCACGTAGCCGGGCGCCGCCTTGCCGCCGATGAGCACCGTGCGCGAGGGCAGGTCGGCCTTGCCGCCCTGGTGCTTGATGCGGTGGTAGAGCGCGATCACGTGCAGGACGTTCAAGAGCTGCCGCTTGTACTCGTGCATCCGCTTGATCTGGACGTCGTAGAGCGACGTCGGATCGATCGAGACGCGCGTGTGCTTGCGCACCCACTCGGCGAGCGCGACCTTGCGCGTGTGCTTGATGGCGAGAAAGCGGGCCCGGAACGCGTGATCGTCGGCGGCGGGCTCGAGCTTGCGCAGCTGCTCGAGATCGGTGATCCAGCCGTGCCCGATGCGCTCGCTGATGACCGCGGCGAGGATCGGATTGGCTGCCAGGAGCCAGCGCCGGGGCGTGACGCCGTTGGTCTTGTTGTTGAACTTCTGGGGCCAGAGCTGGTGGAAGTCGGGCATCACGTCGCGCGCGAGGAGGCGCGTGTGCAGCTCCGCCACGCCGTTGACCGAGTG
>JAHFDS010000433.1 GCA_023248855.1 Myxococcales bacterium | reverse complement strand
CCACCGCGCTCGCGGTAGGCGCGCCGCTCGTCGTCTTCAAGGGCGCGGGCTGGTCCGCGCCCACGACCCAGGAGCGCCTGCGCCGGCGGAGCGCGGAGCACACCGCCCGCGAGCTCGGTCGAGGCGGCCATTGGGCCAGGCGCTAGCGAAGCGATGGGCTCGCGAAGGAGGGACCCAATGACCGACCCGATGACCGAAGCAGAGACACCCCTTGCGATGATGGATCAGATCGTCCGGCTGGCGCCGGCGGAGCTCCTGTCGGCGGACGGCGCCGAGGGTCTGTTCGCCTCGTTCGAGGCGGACCGCGACCTCGGCTGGGACCGCTCGAACATCACGTTCGAGCTCGTGGACCACCCGCGGCGCGCCCTCAAGTGGGCCATGGTCGCGGCGGCCGCCGAGCGCTACGTGGCCGACCTCGAGATTGGCATCAAGAACCTGCGCGCGCAGCTCGATGCGCGCACGCGGACCAGCTTCGTCGAGGCCAGCGCCAAGTTCACCGAGGCGATGGTGGCCGCGTCGATCGACTCGGACCCCGAGTGGCACGAGGCCCAGCGCGCGCTTCACGAGGCGCAGGCCAAGGCGCGCGTGTGCGGCGACGTGCGCGAGCTGTTCCGGCACCGCAAGGACCTGCTCGTGCAGGAGGCGCTGCAGCTGCGCCTCGAGGGCGGCGGCAACGACTCCGTGATCGCGTTCGACGCGCGCAGCCGGCAGGCCGCGTTCGAGCGGCGCGGGACCACGCTGGCCGAGGCGGCGGCGCTGGCGGCGAATGGCAACGGCGCCCGTCCGGGCCGCACGCCGGTGAAGTGACCTGGAAACCACAGAGAGATGAACGAGGAGAGCGACATGGCAACCGATCTGGGCGCAGCAAGCAGTGACGACGTTCCGTTCGACGTCCCCGGCGAGAGCAGCAGTGGCCGCGTTCGCGACCGCATCGCGATCGACGTGGAGGGAGCGGTGCAGTTCTGCACCGAGATGGATGAGGCGAAGCTCGAGCGCGACAAGCGCGGCGACAAGATGAAGTTCCTGTCGCCCTCGCAGCTGCCGGTGGGGCTCAACATCCTCAAGATCCTGCCGCCGTGGACTCGCACGGCCCCGCACGCAGGCCGCTTCTGGCGGGCGGTGTGGGTGCACTTCGGCCTCGGGCCTGCGGGCGAGACCAAGACCGCGCTGTGCGCCCGGCGCATGAACCGCCTCGGCCTGCCCAAGACCCGCGGCGAGGAGTCGCTCGGTCGCTGCGCCGTCTGCGAGGCGCTGGAGGCCATCTGGGCGATCCCGTTCGAGGCGCGGGCGCCGGAGGAGAAGAAGTTCCTCTCCGACCACAAGGCGCGCTTGAACTACCTCTTCAACGTCGTCTGGATCAAGGGAGGTGGCAAGAGCCACATCGACGACGGCGCCTACGTCTTCTCCTGCTCGCCGACGCTGGGCGAGCCGATCCTGACGACGTTCAAGTTCGTGCTGTCGATGAAGCCCGCCGAGGTGCCGGACAACTTCGACGTGCAGCTCAAGAAGCTGCCCAGCCAGGACAAGGTCTTCGGCGGCAAGCAGGTCTACGACTACCAGGAGGTCCTGCCCGCGCTCCCGATGGTCGAGCTCGACCTCGACGACGCGAAGTTCGAGCGCTTCCCGCTCGACGCGATCTACAAGCCCAAGGAGGCGCGCGCGGTCGAGCAGCTGTTCCGGCAGACCTCGTGCGGCGCGGCGCTGCTGGGCGCGAGCGTGGACGTCACGCCACGCGAGCAACTCGCGCTCCCCGCACACACCGAGGCGCGCGACATGGCGCCCGCCGACGAGGACGAGCCGCCGTTCCGCCAGGGCCCCGCGGAGCCTGCGGCCCGACCCGCACCGGCTGCCGCCACGCGCACCACCCAGCTCCCGCTCCGCTCCCGCGAGCCCGGCGAGGACGACCTCGACGACGAGGCCCTGACCGCCCTGGCCGCGCGGCGCAAGGCGAGCGCCACCCCGCGCGATCAGCTGGCGGCCGATCTCATGCGGGCGGCCCGACGGTGAACTCCCCGGGAACGCGCGCCCGCTCCTTGCTCTGGGTCGATCCTCCAGGGTGCGCGTTCCCGGGCTTTCTTTGGAGATGACCGATGGACTCCACGGACCGCAAGCAGGCGCTCGCCGAGAGCGTCGCGCGCCTCGAAAAGACGTTCGGCAAGGGCATCCTCCAGCACCTCGGGGGTAGCGGAGCCGCGAGCGGCATCGCCGCGATCCCGACCGGGAGCCTCGGCCTCGACGTCGCCCTCGGCATCGGCGGCTGGCCGCGCGGGCGCGTGGTCGAGCTCTACGGCCCCGAGTCGAGCGGCAAGACCACCCTGGCCCTGCACGCCATCGCCGAGGCTCAGCGGCTCGGCGGCACCTGCGCCTTCATCGACGCCGAGCACGCGCTCGACACCGGTTACGCGCGCCGCCTCGGCGTCCAGATCGAGGACCTCCTGGTCTCGCAGCCGGATTGCGGCGAGCAGGCGCTCGAGGTGGTCGATCAGCTGGTGCGGACGGGGGCGGTGGACCTCGTGGTCGTGGACTCGGTCGCGGCCCTCACGCCGCGCGCCGAGATCGACGGTGAGATGGGCGACACGCACATGGGGCTGCATGCGCGGCTCATGAGCCAGGCCATGCGGAAGCTCACGGCGGTCACGGATCGCGCCCAGACCGTCGTGATCTTCATCAACCAGACGCGGATGAAGATCGGCGTCGTCTTCGGCAACCCCGAGACCACCACCGGCGGCAACGCGCTCAAGTTCTACTCGAGCGTCCGTGCCGAGATCCGGCGCGCGGCCGTGCTCAAGGACGGCGACCGTCCAATCGGCACGCGCACCCGCATCAAGGTGGTCAAGAACAAGTGCGCGCCGCCGTTCCGCGAAGCGGAGGTCGACATCCTGTTCGGCACCGGGATCCACCAGGTGGCCGAGGTAATCGAGGTGGCCGAAGCTGCAGGCATCGTGGGCCGAGCAGGCTCCTGGTTCGAGCACGCCGGCACACGCCTCGGCAACGGGATGAAGGCGGCGAGCGCCTACCTGGCCGAGCACCCGGACGTCCTCGCGGCCATCGAGGCCGCCGTGCGAGCGCACCACGGCCTGCCCATCGCACCCAAGGGGCGCTGATCATGCGGACGCACCTTCGGACTTGCTCCTGCTGTCACGCGACCTACCAGGCCGACGCGCGCGCGAGCCGGCGCCTGGTCTGCGACGCGCCCGACTGCCGGCTGACGCGGAAGACCTGGCGCAAGGCGCGCCAGACGGCCGCCACCCGCTCCCGCCGCGATCGGCAGCGCCCCCGACCGCTCGCCCTGCCGGTCTTGGCTCCTCCGGAGCCGACGACCCCGCGGGAGTGCCTGCGCTGCAGTGGGCGCTTCGACTCGGTCGGTGTGCACCACCGGGTCTGCGACGCCTGCAAGGGCTCGGGACCCTGGATGGATCCTGCCAGCCACGTGCCCGTCTACTGGTGACATGTGAAGGTCGCTCTCTTCTCTGACCTGCACGCCCATCCGTTCCAGCAGTACGCCCGCGTGCTGCCGAACGGACGCAACAGCCGCCTGCAGGACGCGCTCGACGCGATCGCTGCGGTCCGGCGATCAGCGGTGGAGCACGGCGCTCGGGCGGTCGTCTTCGGCGGCGATCTCTTCCACACGATGGGACGGCTCGACGTCGGGACTCTCAACGGCGTGTTCGCCGAGATCGCCGCGTTCTCGGCGGCCCACCTGCCCGTGTTCCTGCTGGTCGGCAACCACGACCAGGCGGACAAGACCGGGCGCCACTCGCTCGAGGTGTTCAAGGTGCTCGAGCACGTGGTCGTGATGGACGAGCCCGGCTGGTACACGCATCCGGGCGCTCCCGGTCTGGCCGTCTACGCAATCCCGCACCGCGAAGACACGAACGCGCTGCGCACCCTCCTCGGCGCGATCCCGCCGGCCCCGGCGAGCGACGCCCAACGCCTGCTCATCCTGCACGCCGGCTTCGATGGTGCGAAGACAGGGCCGCACGAGTACCGCATGGCCTCCGAGCTCGCCGCGGGCGACGTTCCGGATGGCTTCGACCTTGTGCTCTCGGGCCATTACCACCTGCCCCAGTGGATCGACGAAGGCCGGCGCATCGCCTACATCGGGGCAGCCACGCACCAGAGCTGGGGCGACGCCAACCAGCCGCGCGGTCACGCGATCGCGGATCTCGCGACGCGCACGCTCGCGCGATTCGAGTCGGGCGCGCCCCGCTTCCTGCGCCTCGCCCCCTCGGAGATCGAGAGGGCACGAGCTGGTGACTTCGTCGAGATCTTGCTGCCACATGACGCCGACGAAGCGACGGCCGAAGCCGCGCAGCACGCGCTCGAGGAGGCTGGGGCCGGGGGCGGCCAGATCGTGCGCGCGCCACGGCCCGAGCGCATTGCCACTGCACGCCTGGGCTGTGGGCACACCACCGATGTCGGGGCGCTCATTGCTCCCTACGTTGAGCACGTCAGCGAGGTGGTGGGGCTGCGGGAGGATCTGGTGGCCCTCGGTCATGACCTCCTGCGGAAGGCCGCGGCGTGAGGCTCTACGTGTCCGAGCCCGTCCTCGAGCGCGGCGGCAGATCGGGGCTCGTGGCCGTCCGCGTGATGGTCACGCGCGGCGGCCGGACGTTCGAGCAGACGATCTGGAAGCGGCCCGAAGAGCTCGAGGCGGCCGGTCGGAGCAGTGGACGAAAGGACAGCGCTACCGGCCCTGACCTCGTGGTCTCGGGTGGCCATGCGCTCGACCACGTACCCGATCTCGAGCGCGAGCTCGGACATCGGCACATCGCGCGGGCCGCTCAGCGGATCACCGACCGGCACGTCCTCGAGCACCTGCTACACGACGACGTGTTCTCACTGCTCGGGGGGCGCGACGAAGGCCGCCTGGTCACCGCCGAGACGGTCCAGGTGGCCGAGCACGACGGCGGCCTCTTCCCCGGCGACGAAGAACACCACGCCGGTCGCGTCCATGTCCGTCGATACGCGTACCCGAAGGGCGCCGTGACCATCAAGCGCAACCACAATGCGCTCAAGATCCACGTACACCGCGGCACGCTCGATCGCCCGGACGCGCTGCGCGAGATGGTGAAGTTCAAGATCCGCGACCGGCGCTACGACGGCTCGCCGAAGGCCAACGACTCGCCGCTGACCGACTGGGTCTATCACGGTGCCACCGACACCCCGCACCCGCACGCGGTCGAGCTCTCCATCTACAGCCGCGATCCGCGCCGTTACCACGGCGACGTGACCGGCGATCACGCGACGGGGGAGTTCCTGGCGGAGCCCTTCAGCCTCGCCGGCTCTGAGGGCTTCCTGCCGGCGTGGCGCCAGGCGTTCGAGCGCGCCGGAGAGGAACCTCTGTTTCCCGGCCAGGTCGCCCCGTCGCTCCCTGGCGCGGCGCAGCACTTCACCGTCGGGGTCGAGGCACTCCTGGCTCACATGGGCTACCAGCGCATCGACAACCTGCCATCGCACTGGAACGTCGTGCACTACCTCAAGAAGGTCGGCTACGAGGTGCCGCGCGCGGAGGATCGTCAGGCGCTCGCCGACCTGCGCGAGTCCCTGGATCACGTGAACGCGGCCCGGGCCGAGCGCGGAGAGCCTGCGCTCACCCGCGCTCAGGAGGCCTGGGTCGTGCTCCTGCAGAGCCCCGCCTTCCGAGGCAAGGGCGTGCCGCCGCCCGACCTCGATCTCGGGGGCAAGACGTACCCGCTCTGGCTCGAGGACGACGGAACGGCGAGGAACATCTGGATGAGCAAGTCGATCGAAGGGAGGAAGCGATCATGATGGGTCCGCTCAACGAGGCGCTCGTGAAGGCCGCCCGCGAGGGCAAGCTCACGAAGCCCCACGACATCTCCGAGGACGACTGGCGCGAGCGCCTGGCCGCCCTCTACCCAGACGTCACACCCGACATGCTCCGGGCGGCTCGCGCCGAGGCCGAGGGCCTCTGGGGCGACGACCGGGACGACGACTTCGGCGTGTAGGAACGATCCAGTGCGCCCCCAGCTACTGGAGATCGAGAACTTCCTGGCCTTCGGCAAGGCCCGCGTCGACCTGTCGGCGCTGCATGGCCTGGTGTTGCTCTCGGGCGAGCACCGCGGGTCCGACATGGGCGCCGACTCGAACGGCGCGGGCAAGAGCGCGCTCATCGACGCGCTCTGCTGGGCGCTCTACGGGAAGATGGCGCGTCCGAAGCACCGCGCCGAAGACGTCGTGCGCCGGGCCACCGGAGCCGACACGATGGTTCGGCTCGCCTTCGAGGACACCCACGGTCGGCTGGTCGAGGTCCGTCGCTGCCGGAAGCACCGTAAGTTCAAGGACGGCCTGCACCTCGAGATCGATGGTGCGGACGCCCGCGGGGCCTCGGTCGCCGACACCCAGCAACGCATCGACGAGCTGGTCGGCATCGACCACGACACCTTCGTCGGCTCCGTGCTCTACACGCAGCACCCGCTGCGCGGACGCTTCGCCGAGCTCGGGGATGACCAGAAGAAG